>JAIEOM010000091.1 GCA_019750455.1 Sphingomonadales bacterium
AGGTCGTACTTGCCCGGCTTCACCGAAGGCGCCTTGAGCTTCGCCTGCGCGTCGTTTGCGGCGGCGATGGCATCTTCCTTCATGTCGTAGGACATGCCGTAGGTGGTGAGGCCGTTCGACAGCACGAACTTGTCCTCGCTGCGCCCGTCCATGTATTCATAGCCGAGGCCCATCGGCGCGGACAGGCCCTCGCGCGAACGGAACTTGCCGGTGGTGGTGTCCACCGCGGTGACGGTGAAGGGCGCCCAGATGCGGTGCACGTCCTGATCGATATAGGACCCGTCGGTCGAAGCGAGATACTTCTGCTCGTTGACAAGGAACAGCAGCGAGTTGACGAAGTTCGCGCCCGCATTCAGCGCCGCGTCGTTCACGCCCATCAGCAGATCGACCTTGTCGGCGATCGGCACTTCCATCGCGTTCTTCTTGATCGGGGTGCGCCAGCTGACCTCGCCCACGCCCGGGGTCGGGGCGAGCTGCACGGGGGCGGACTGGATGCGGGCATTGGCCTTGGCCATCGCGGTCGCCTGACGGGCGGCCTCGGCCACGGCTTCCGGGGTCATGTCGTTCGTCGCGGCAAAGCCCCATGCGCCGTCCGCGATCACGCGCACGCCGGTGCCGGTGCTTTCGGTGTTGACGATGTTCTGGACGTTGCGTTCGCGGGTGATGACGAACTGGCGCAGATAGCGCCCGACGCGCACGTCGCAGTAGCTTGCGCCCGCGCCCGTGGCGGCGGACAGCGCGGCGTCAGCCAGCGTCTTCTTCACCGCGATATCGATCGCGTCCTGCAGCTGGCTGGCGGCGATCGCCTTGCCGAAGATGGAGGGCGACAGCGCGGCACCTGTGAAAAAGGTGCTGAGCGCCAGGAAATCCCTTCGGTCCATGCAAAAACTCCCCGGTGGGGCCAGACCTCCTTCGGGGGAATCCGAGGGGTGTTCCGGCGGTTTCTCTCTCTAGGCAAGGGGATTGGAGCGCCCCGAATGGCGCGCCGCGGTCCCCTGAGCGTCCAGCACTATCAACCCCCTTGCCGCGCAGGGCAAGGGAGCCGACGAAGTGCACGACTTAATCGACGAACGTTGGCAGCGCGGAGAGCGGGGCTATGCGCCCTTGGTGGCCGCCTCGTAGCGGGCCGAGACCTTGGCCCAGTCGACCACCTGCCACCACCCGTCGAGGTAATCGGCGCGGCGGTTCTGGTGCTTGAGATAATAGGCGTGTTCCCACACGTCATTGCCGATGATCGGCGTGCCCTTGACCTCGGCCACATCCATCAGCGGATTGTCCTGATTGGGGGTGGAGGTGATGGCCAGCTTGCCGTCCGCGGCGACGATCAGCCACACCCAGCCCGAACCGAAGCGCGCCGTGCCGGCGGTGCGGAAGGCGGATTTGAAGGCATCCATCGATCCGAACTGTGCATCGATCGCGGCGGCCAGCGCGGGCGAGATCGCGCCGACCTTGTTGGTGGGGGCCATGGTCTCCCAGAAGAAGGTGTGGTTCCAGTGCCCGCCCGCATTGTTGCGGATCGCCGCAGGCAGCGTTCCGGCGCGCGCGACCAGTTGTTCCAGCGTTTGCCCCGCCAGCGCCGGATCGGCGGCCACGGCCTTGTTGAGGTTGTCGACATAGGCCTGATGATGCTTGCCGTGGTGGATGCGCATGGTTTCGGCATCGATCACCGGCTCCAGCGCGTCGGCGGCGTAGGGCAAGGGCGCGAGGGAGAAGGCAGCGGGCGCGGGGGCTGCTGCGGGGGCGGTCTGGGCGATGGTCTGCGCGCCGGCCAGCGGCAGGCCGGTCGCAGCGGCGAACGCCAGTGTCAGCGAGAGGGGCGAAAGGCGCGGCATGGGGATCTCCTGAACAGCAATAGCGGGCGGCCAACATCGCGTGGCACGGGATGTTTGCACACTACAGCGCGATATGGTCCGTGCGGCTATTTTCGACAAGCTGCCCGCTCCGTGCGCCCGCCCGGCTCCGGCGCGCGGCTAGGAGGCGACATTATCGCCAATGCGGCCCGGCCCGGCGGGGCGATGCGTCACACCCCCGGTTCGGGCTGGCTCTGCACGTGGACCATGTAATCGACGATCGCCGGCACCGCCGCGTCATCGACCGGCGCCTTGTAGAGCGTCTTCATCTTGCCGACGATCGATTCCCATTTCTCTCTGGACACCTTGGGCTGCTGGAGCATGGTCGAGGGCGAATGGCAGGCGGTGCAATTCTCGATCACCGCATCGCGGCCCGGGCCTTCGGGAAGGTCGATGGGATCATCGGGCAGGATGATGCCCGCGTCCTCGAAGACGACGGCGGGGTCATTATCGCAGCCCGCCAGCAGCGCCAGCGCGGAAAGGATGGCGATCCGCTTCATTCTGCCCTCAGGGTTATGCGTTCGATGACGTTGCGGGCATAGCCGCTCGGGTTCCAGACAAATTCCGCCGGCTGCACCGCGCCATTCACGTTCTTCGCCCGCACGCCGACCTCCTCGAAATCGCCTGCGACCTGCGGCAGCTTCACCGTCCATCGGCGGAAGGCGTAAGGCCCGCCTTCATCCGGGCCAAGCTCGCAGGGGATTTCCCAGCCCTTGCCGACCAGATCGACCCTCTCCAGCGCGGCATCGCCGCCCATCGCGATCCCTTCCAGCACCAGCGGCCTGCCAAGCGCGACCGTATCGCCATCGGCATGGCTGGTGATGAAGGCGCGCGGCGGCATGGTGGTGATCGGGACAGTGGGGAAGCCCTTGCTGTCCGGCGTGATCGGCTGGGCAGGCATGCGGTAGGAATCCGCCACGTAGTAACTGTCATCCTCGCCGGTCAGCACTTCGATGGTGGCGAGCATCTTGACCCAATAGGTCGAAAACCACCCCGGCACCACGATCCGCAGGGGGAAACCGTGGAGGATCGGCAGCGGCTCGTCATTCATGCCCCACGCCACCAGCACATCATCGCGCATGGCGATATCGAGGGGGATGGACTTGATGAACTGCGGCGCGCCATCGGTCAGTGGCACATCGAGACCCGCAAAACGCACGCGGGTTGCCCCTTCGGCGACGCCCGCCTTGGCGAGCACATCTTTCAGTCGCACCCCGGTCCACTTCGCGCAGCCCATCGCGCCGTTGCCCCATTGAGTGCCGGTGACGCGCGGCTGGCTGAGGCCGCGTCCGTTGCCCGCGCACTGGTTGACGGCGACGACCGAGACAGTTTCACCCGCGCTCGCGACATCGTCCAGCGTGAGCGACACCGCCTTCTTCACCGCGCCGCCCACTGCCACGCGGTGATCGGCGGCCTTGATCTCGGTCGGGAAGGGCCAGTTCCAGCGCACGAACATCCAGCCATTGTGCGTAATGATCCCCTTGCGAAAAGCCTCGATCGGCGCTTCGAGCAAAGGCGGGCGAATGCGCTGGACAATCATGGCCCCCTTGCCTGGGAAGGGAGGATTAACGTGCCGCAGGCTCGGCCCGCCCGGCAGGCCGAGGTCGATGACATCCATCGCCGCCAGCTTGGCCACCGCAGGCGCGGCGAGCGCCGCAGTCCCCGCGCCCGCGATCAGCGCGCGCCGGGTAAGCCGGCCGTCGTTCATGCCTTCACTCCCTCCAGCCGCGCGATCAGATCGCCGATTTCGGCCACTTCGAGGCCGTGGGCCGCAATCAGATCGCCGATATCGTCGATCCGTGCCATTTCGCCATCGTCGCGCATGATAGAGCAGATTACCGCAGCGTCCCCGGCGCCTGCAAGCCGCGCCAGATCGATCGACGCCTCGCACGCCGCCGCCCGCTCCAGCACGCCGCCAGCGCGGGCGATCAGCGGGAAGACATGGCCGGGGGAATGGATGTGCGCCGACGTCGCTCCATCTGCAATCGCGACGCGCACCGTATGCGCGCGGTCGGCGGCGGAAATGCCGGTGGAGACGCCCTCGGCTGCCTCGATCGAGCGGGCGAAGGGCCGCCCCGTCTGGCGTGCCGTGCCGGGGTTGACGAGGCTAAGGCCGAGCTGTTCGGCGCGCTGCGGCGTCACCGCAAGGCAAATGAGGCCGCGGCCATGGGTCGCCATGAAGTTGATCGCTTCGGGCGTGACATGGCGCGCCGCGATCATCAGGTCGATATCGCCGCCGCGCAAGGCATCGCCCGCGATCACCACCATGCGCCCTGCCGCAATCGCTTCAAGCGCCGCTTCCAACCCGCCCGCCATCACGCAAGGTCCCGTCCTGCCGCAAAGCTTTTCGCGCCCAGCACCACCTGCTTGCCGACCAGTTCCAACTGGCCCCGCGCGCGTTCGTCCAGACATTCGCCATCGGGGGAGAACATCCCGCGATAGGTGCGGATCGTTGCGCCCATCGGGGTCGGCCAGCCGCGCAGGGCATGGGTGATGGCGCGCATGGTCAGCAGGGTGCTCATCGACGCCTGATCGCCAAATGCTGTGGCGATCAGCCCGACGGCGCGGCCATCGAGATAGGGGCGTTCATCGCGGGCGAGGTCTTCAAGGTAATCGAGCGCGTTCTTGACCACGCCCGAAATCGTGCCGTGGTAGCCGGGGGCGGCCACCAGAAGGCCGTCTGACGCGCGCACCGCCTCGACCATCTCCGCGCCTAGGCCGACGCTGTGATCCGGGCCGAGATAGTGGGGCAGGGCGGTCAGGTATTCGCCGCCGAACACCGTCACCTCCGCCCCTTCACCCGCCGCGATACTGGCGGCAAGGCGCAGCGCCTGCTCGGTCGAAGAGCCGGGGTTCACCGTCCCGCCAAGGGCTACGATACGGGTCATGCGGGGGTAATCCTTTCCAAGAGATAGGCGGCAAGGCGTGCGGTCTGTTCGGGCGTGAAGTGGAGGCCCAGCTTGGTGCGGCGCCACAGGATGTCGTCGGCGGTGCGCGCCCATTCGTTCACGACAAGGTGATCGACTTCGGCAGCGGTGAGGCCGTGGCCGAAATGCTCGCCAAGCTCGGCAAGGCTGGCCGCATTGCCGAGGAAGGCAAAGGCTCGGGTGCCGTAAAGGCGGATCAGGCGCTTTGCCTCGGCGGCGGGCAGGAAGCGGTAGCGCGCGGCGAGTTCGGCGGCCTTCGCCCCCGCCGCGGTCATGGCGAAATCGCCGCCGGGCAGCGGCGCGGTGCCGGTCCAGTCGCTGCCTTGCAAGGCGGGCAGGAAGGGCTGAAGCTGCTCCACCGCCTCCGCCGCAAGGTGGCGATAGGTGGTGATCTTGCCGCCGAACACCGACAGCAGCGGCGCTTCACCATCCGTGCCGCCATCGACCTCGAAACGGTAGCCGCGCGTTGCCGCCTCGGGCTTGCCGGAACCGTCATCGATCAGCGGGCGCACGCCGGAATAGGTCCACACCACATCTTCGGGGCGCACGGGTGTGCGGAAATATTCGGACGCGCCCTCGCACAGATAGGCGATTTCCTCCGCGCTCGCCTTCACCTCGTCGAGCGTGCCATCGTGATCGACATCGGTGGTGCCGATCAGGGTGAAGTCCTGTTCGTAAGGGATCGCAAAGAAGATCCGCCCGTCGGGCAGCTGGAAGAAATAGGCATCGTCGTGATCGAACAGCTTGCGCACCACGATATGCGATCCGCGCACGAGGCGCATTTTCTGTGCCGAAGGCTCGCCCGCCCGGCCCAGCAGGTCGAGCACGCGGGGGCCTGCCGCATTGACCACGGCGCGGGCGTGGAAGACTTCGCCCCCCGCCGCGATCCGCCACACATCGCCCTCGCGGGTGAGGGCCGTGACTTCGCAGCGGGTGCGTACTTCGGCGCCGCGATCTGCCGCGTCGCGGGCGTTGAGCACCACCAGCCGCGCATCGTCCACCCAGCCATCCGAATAGGCGAAGGCGCGGGTGTACTGGGGCTTCAGCGGCGCACCTGCCGGGTGGCGTGTCAGATCCACCGACTGCGTCGCGGGAAGCCGCTTCCGGCCGCCGAGATGGTCGTAGAGGAACAGCCCCAGCCGCACGAGCCAGCGCGGGCGCAGACCGGGGCGGTGGGGCAGGATGAAACGCAGCGGCCAGATGATGTGCGGGGCGATGCCCCACAGCACCTCACGCTCGGACAGGGCCTCGCGCACCAGGGCGAATTCGTAATGCTCCAGATAGCGAAGGCCGCCGTGGATCAGCTTGGTGGAGTTGGACGAGGTGCCCTCTGCCAGATCGCCGCGCTCCAGCAGCAGCACCTTGGCGCCGCGCCCCGCGGCATCCCGCGCGATGCCTGCACCATTCACGCCGCCGCCGATCACGGCGAGGTCGAACACGCGCTCCATCAGATCACCCACTTCGCAAAGGCCAGCGCCGCCACCAGCGAAGCGATGGTCGCGGCCAGCACCGGCATCACCGCCCGCCAGCCTAGGCCGAGCAGCAGATCGGTGCGCGTGCGCATCGCGGTTGCCGTCACGGCCAGCAGCAGCAGTGTCTTGGACAGGGTCAGCGCGTGGGCGGCCCATTCAGCCGGCACGGGGACAAGCGAGTTCACGCCCACCAGACCGAGGAAGGCGAGGATGAAGCCCGGCAGCACCGGCACCCGCGCCTTGCCGACCCCGGCGGGCAGCGGCTCCGCGCGGGCGATCCACACGGCGGCCAGCGTGACCAGCGGGGCGAGCAGAGCGACGCGGGTAAGCTTCACCACGGTCGCCTGAGCCCCCGCGCTGTCCGACACGGCAAAGCCTGCGCCGATCGCCTGCGCCACATCATGGATCGAAGCGCCGACAAGGAAGCCCGCCTGCGCATCGGTGAAGCCGAGCATTTGCGTCAGCGGCGGATAGGTGACGAGCGCGATGGCGCTGGCGGCGGCAAGGATCACCAGCGTCAGGGTGAATTGCGCCTGATCGATCCGTTCCCGCCCGATCACACCATACAGCGCCAGCGCGGCGGAAGCACCGCAGATCGCGGTCGCCCCGCCGCCGAGCAGGCCGACGGCCGGACTCTGTCCGGTCGCCCGGACTGCGGCGAGGGCGGCAAGGATTGCGGCGGCCATCACCAGCGCGAGTCCGGCAAAGGGGACGATGCCCATCGTCGCAACCTGCATCGCGGTGACCTGAAAGCCGAGCAGCACGATCCCTGCGCGCAGGCCATGGCGCGAGACGATGTCCAGCCCGTCATGCGTGCGCGGGTCGGTGGCGGCGAAGTTCACCGCAAGGCCGATCAGAAGGCCCGCAAGGATCACCGGCACGCCGTAATTCTGCGCCATCCACGCCGCGGCCGCGCCCGCAATCGCGCTGATCGCAAGGCCGGGCACGAAGCGTGACAGCGGCTTGCGCTCCGCCTTGGCGGCAAGCGCCGCCGTGCTGTCGGCGAGCATCATCTCGCCGAACAGGTCGCCGGCATAAGCCTCGAAGTCGGGGCGCTGGGGGCGCGTCATACTGCTTTATGTCTCACGGTGTCACAAGCCTACCGCGTGGGGCCGCGCGATGCAAGGCTGCGCCCCGATCAGGCGAAGCTTTCCGTGGCCTCTTCCGGGCG
>JAIEOM010000194.1 GCA_019750455.1 Sphingomonadales bacterium
AATAGCCTAAGCATAACGCGCATCCAAGTCCTGCCTGAACGACCTTAGTGGCAGTCAAGCACTGCCGCCGGTCATGTTCATTTCAGTTCTTCGCGCCTGTTACTTGGCCGCTTGGCCGAGCGATTGCTGTTGCCTGCTCCCCCCGATTGGCTGATCGCGATTTTTGCTGTCACGCATTTTATCAGGGGAAACACTTATGAAGAAGGCAATTGCACTCCTCGCAACCGTCGCCGCGCTCGGCACGGTTGCTGCGGCTGTTCCGGCCGCCGCGCAGAGCGAAGGCGCCTCGACCACCGCGTCGCGCAACCAGCGTTCCGCGCGCGCTGCCGTGCTCAAGTGGCACGACATCATGCTCGACACGCACGCGCGTTCGGCCACGCCCGGTCAGGCGCCTGCCCAGAACGGCGGCCCGCTGCGCACCACCCGCGGCTTTGCCATGACCCAGATCGCCGTGTTCGACGCGGTCAACGCTTTTGACGGCAAGTACACGTCGTACAACACCATCGCCCCCGCACAGCGCGGCGCTTCGCTCGAAGTGGCAGTCGCCTATGCCGCGCATGATGTGCTGGCTGCGGTGTGGAACGGCCAGAGCGCCCGCCTTGCGCAGGTGCTCGCCGATGATCTCGCCGCGATCGGCGCCAGCCCCGATGCTCTCGCCAAGGGCCGCGCGGTCGGTCAGGCTGCGGCTGCTGCGATCATCGCGCGCCGCACCGGTGACGGTTCGCAGATCGCGGAAGTCAACTTCGGCGGCGGCGGTCGCACCGCGACCGGCACCATTGATGCCAACGGCGATCCCGTGAACAGCGGCGCCATTGGCCAGCTCAAGTGGCGTCCCGATCCGGAAACTGCCGCCAACCAGATCGCGCTCGGCGCCAACTGGGGCGCGGTGACCCCCTTCGCGATGCAGAACGGCGCGCAATTCCGTGCACCGCCCTTCCCGGCTCCGGGCACGGCTGCCTATCGTCAGGAATACAACGACGTAAAGACCGTCGGCGCATCGGAAGACACCGCCGGTTCGACCGGCACCGCCCGCACCCGCTTCATCGGCAACTACTGGGGCTATGAAGGCACCCCGCTTCTGGGCGTTCCGCCGCGGCTCTACGCCAAGATCGCTATCGTGCTGGCCGACAAGGGCAAGCTCAACAACCCGAGCGAACTGGCCCGATTCCTCGCCCTCGCCCATATCGGCATGGCCGATGCCGGCATCGCGGCGTGGGATTCGAAGTACCATTACAACATTGCCCGTCCCGTCACGGCCATCCGTGTGGAAGACGGGGATCCGCTGACCACCACCGATCCGAACTGGAAACCGTTCGGCATCTCACGCGCCAACCTTGCCACCTATGTGCACCAGACCCCGCCGTTCCCGGCCTACACCTCTGGTCACGCCTCGTTCGGTTCGGCGGTGTTCGAAGCGGCGCGCATCTTCATGCCGGATCGCACCGCCTTCACTTACGTCTCGCAGGAATATGACGGCGTGTCGGTGGACCCGCTTGATGGTTCGGTGCGTCCGCTGGTGCCGGTGCGCTATCGCAGCCTGACCGAGGCCGAGCTCGAAAACGGCCGCAGCCGCGTGTTCAACGGCGTCCACTGGCAGGCCGACAGCACCGTCGGCGAGCAGCAGGGACGCAGCGTGGTACGCTACGCGAACGCCACTCTGTTCCAGAAGAAGTAAGGGCACGGGGGAAGGCGCGTCCGCGTGCCTTCCCCACCCGCCGAACAAGGCTGTCCGGTTAGCGCCGGGCAGCCTTTTTCCTTCGCTTTCAGGACATGCCCATGAAGCTCACCTTCCCGTTCCGCGCCGCTTTCGCCGGGCTCGCTCTGGCAACCAGCGTCGCCTGCTCCGAAACCGCGGCAGAGACCCAGCCCGCCGCGCCGCCAACCAGCGAAGTCGACGCGAAGATCGCCGAGATGTTCGTCGAGGGCCCTGTGCAGAAGCGCGAGCGGCCCGATTTCAGCAATGAAACCGTGCTGAAACTCAACCCCATCGTCGCCCGCGCGCAGGCCGCGCTGGACCGCTTCGATGTGATCGCTCCCGAGCTGGATGCCGCGCGCAAGTCAGGTGACACGGCGCGGATTGCTGCAATCGAGGGCGAACTCGCCAAGCTCAAGGCCGAAGCCGAAGCCGCCCGCACCGCCTTTGCAATCGAAAAGAAGGCCCTGCTGGCGCGAAAGGAATATTACAACGAAGTCGTGCTTGCCGCGATGGAGCAATTCGTCACCGAAGCTCCCAGCGAAATCGCCGCAGAGATGCCCGCGCCCGCGAAATGATCGCCGGGCTGTAACCGGATCGCCGCTCCGCGCGAATCCTACCGCAGGGCTGTTGCAGCGCGCGGATTGCGCTCTTCGCCTTGGCCGGACCCGTTCTGGCAGGACGCTCCTGCCACCCCCTCGCCTGCCGGTGGTGCGCGGCTGGCAGGGGAAACCGCCAACGCACCGCCAAAGGGGGCTTTGCGCCATGAAGACCACCAAACTGACCAGCCTGCTGACCGTGATGGGCGGCCTTACTCTTGCCACCGGTGCCTGCTCGGGCGCGTGCCAGGCCGCAAGCTGCGCGCCGGCCGCCGAAGCTGCTGCAACCACCGAAGGCTGCGCGGCTGCCGGCTGTGCCGCCAAGCCCTGTGCGGCGGCTGCCGAGACCGCCGCTCCGGCTGGCTGCGAAGCCAAGCCCTGCGCCGCCGCCGGCTGCGCTGCCGCGGCCGAGTAAGCCGAAGAGGGCGCGGCGGTCCTGCGTTGCCGCGCCCTTTTGCATCTGCGCGATGCCCATGCCGCTTGACCAGCATGCCGCCGCCGAGGCCGTTATCGCCGCGATCACGGCGATGGCGCAGGACGGCGTTCCGCTGATGCAGCGCGTCCTGCCCGAACGCGAGGCGGTGGTCTGGCAGCACTATCCCGAAAACGACGCGCGCGGCGTCCGCACCCGGTCACGCTGGTACTATCACGTCCACCCGCCCGGCGAGCGTGATCCCGGCGAGCATGGGCACTTCCACCTGTTCCTCCACCGCACCCAGCTGGACGATCCGGCAGGCTTCCTCGCCGCCCCCGAGGCGGGTGATGCGGCAGCGGCGCATGTCGCGCATATTGCAGGGCTTTCGATCAGCCCTGCAGGTATCCCCGTGAGCTGGTTCGTCACCAACCGCTGGGTGACCGACGAGTTTCTCTACCCCGCCGCCGTGATGCGCGCCCATCTGGACCGCTACGATGTGGACGAGACCGGGGAAGACCCGCTCGTGGGCCGCCTGCTGACCGCGATGGTCGCGCTCTACCGCGAAGAACTCGCCGCGCTTCTGGACAGGCGCGATGCCGCGCTGGCGGCGCTGGTCGGGGCACAAGGCGCTTCCGCCTACGAGGCGGGGCACGAGGTGCTGGCGAGCCTCCCCATCGATCTCGACACGAAGATCGCCAGCCTGGGCTTCGAGTAGGCGGCGATCACCAGCGGATCAGGCGCGGCACGATGACGCGGCCCAGCAGCGCCATCGCGAACACGGGGGCGCTGTGCCACAGCCCGATGTGAACGATGTCATTGTCCGGGCAGTGCAGCGCGAAGGCAAAGGTGCCGAAGGCCCCGGCGGCGATCCCCGCCACCAGCCCGGCCCGGTCGGGAGCGGTCGGTGCGCCCCGGCGTAGCCACCACACCAGCGCGGCAAAGACCGTAAACGACGCTGCTCCGCCGACCAGCAGGCACTGCGTCCCGTGATCGGCAGGCGCGGACAGGGCGGCGCTCCCGGTCCGGCTCAGGCCCACGATCAGCGCCGCAAGCGGCAGCAATGCCGCCATCCCCGCCGCCCATCGCCAGCCGTTGTGATCACTGCCCACCAGCGGGCGGCTCATGACGATCACCGTCACACTCGCCGCGAGGCCAAGGCCGAGGAACAGCCCGGTCGATACGACGTGCATCGGATCCAACTGCCCCGCCACAAGGTCAGGGCGCAGGCCGAACAACGCGATCACCACCGCGGTTGAAAACGCTGCCGCCGTAAGCGCCAGCGCCAGTCCCGCGCCGAAGCGCAGCGGCCTGACCGGCTCCAGCCCTTCGACCAGTTGGGCGATCAGGACATCGGAATTGCGCTCTATCATCATTCTTTCTCGATCATGGCGGTCAGCTTCTTCAGGCCGCGATGGATGTTGACCTTGACAAGGCTTTCGCTTTGCTCTGTCTTTTCAGAGGCTTCGGCAATACTCAGCCCCTCGATCTTGACGAGCGAAATGGCGTCCTGCTGCGCCGGGGGGAGCAGGCCCATGAGCCGTTCGATGCTGATGCGCGCGGCGATGGCGGGTTCATCGTCGGTGCCGATCAGATCCTCATGCAACTCCTGCGCGTCGGCGCGGTAGAGACGGCGCAGGTGATCGACCCAGCGATAGCGCGCGATCGCCGCCAACCATGGTAGGAAAGGCCGCGAGGAATCCCAGGACGCCCGCTTCGTGTGTAGGGCGATGAGCGTTTCCTGCACCAGATCATCGAGGCTGGAGGGCGCGACGCGCCGGCTGTAATAACCCCTCAGCCACCGCCGGCAGGCGTCCAGCAGCGCGGCATAGGCCTGCTTGTCGCCCGCCTGCGACAGGCGCATCAGGCGCGCAAGAGTGGGCTCGTCGGCTCTCATGCCCGCTGGTTCGCGCGCGGACGACACATGGTTACACCTCCAATGCAAAAGCCCCGCCGCCGGGGTGCCGGAAGCGGGGCCTGATGCATTGCGGATCGCCCGATCAGCTCAGCGCGACGTGGCGCTTGAGGTGGTGGTCGACATTGCCGAACTCGCTGTCGAAGATCGTCAGCCGCTTGAAGTAGTGGCCGATGGCATATTCGTCGGTGACGCCGTTGCCGCCGTGGATCTGCACCGCTTCCTGCCCGATCAGCCGCGCCGCCTGACCGACACCGACCTTCGCGGCCGAGACCGCCAGCTTGCGGGTCCGCTCGTCCGAGCCGAGGCGCAGCGTGGCGAGATAGGTGAGCGAGACCGCCTGTTCATAGGCCGTGTACATGTCGACCATGCGGTGCTGGAGCACCTGGAAGCTGCCGATCGGCACGCCGAACTGCTTGCGCTGGCGGCTGTATTCCACGGTCATCGCGTGGGCGACCTTCATCGCCCCGCAGGCCTCGGCGCACAGGGCGGCGATGGCTTCGTCAGTGACCAGCTCGATCAGCGCGAGGCCCTCGCCCTCGGCACCGATCAGCGCGTCCGCGCCGAGAGCGACGTTCTCGAAATAGACTTCCGAGGCGCGGCGGCCGTCGACCGTCACATAGTCGCGGGTGGTCACACCCGGCGTGTCCTTGGCGAGCACGAAGACCGAAACGCCGCTGCGATCCCGCCGCTCGCCGCCGGTACGGGCGGTGACGATCAGGTGGCTCGCCCAGGGTGCCCCGATCACGACCGCCTTGTGGCCGTTCAGGACATAGCCCGCGCCGTCCTTCTTCGCGGTGGTTTCAAGGTCGGCATAGTCATAGCGGCCCTTCGGCTCGGCATAGGCGAAGGCGAAAACCGCCGCCCCGGACACGATCGCGCCGATATGCTCTTCCTTCTGCGCCGCGGTGCCGCCGTGCTTGAGGAAACCGCCCGCGCAGACCACGGTGGGCAGGAACGGCTCGATCACCAGACCCTTGCCGAACTCTTCCATGATGACCATCGCATCGACCGCGCCGCCGCCGAAGCCGCCGTCCGCCTCGCTGAACGGCATCCCGAGAATGCCGAGCTCGGCCAGCTGCGCCCACACCTCGGGCCGCCAGCCTTCCGCGCTCGCGATGGCCTTGCGGCGTTCCTCGAAGCCGTATTGCTCGCGCACCAGCCGCGACAGCCCGTCGCGCACCATGCCCTGTTCTTCGGTGAAGTTGAAATCCACGAATTCTCTCCCGTCTCGTGTCTTACAGACCGAGGATCATCTTGGTGATGATGTTGCGCTGGATCTCGTTCGATCCGCCATAGATGCTGGTCTTGCGCATGTTGAAATAGGTCGCCGCGGCATGCTGCGCGTAGTCGGGGCCGACCGGGTGCTCGTTCGAACCATTGTCGTTCGACACCCCGCCCATATACGGCGCGGAGTAAGTGCCGACCGCCTCCAGCGTCAGTTCAGTCAGGCGCTGCTGGATCTCGGTGCCCTTGATCTTGAGGATCGAGCTTTCCGGCCCCGGCCCCTTGCCCGCCTGCTCGCCCGCGAGCGTGCGCAGTTCGGTGATTTCCAGCGCGGCGAGATCGATCTCGAGCTGGCTCACCTTCTTGGCGAAGTCGAAATCCTTGATCAGCGGCTGGCCGTCGAGGGTTTCATGGGTCGCGATCTCGCGCAGCTTTTCTACGCCGCGCTTCGAGCGGGCGACGCCCGCGATGCCCGAACGTTCGTGGGCGAGCAGGAACTTTGCATAGGTCCAGCCCTTGTTCTCGACGCCGACGAGGTTCTCGACGGGCACGCGCACATCGGTCAGCCAGGTCTCGTTGACCTCGTAGCCGCCGTCCAGAAGCTTGATCGGCTTCACTTCCACGCCCGGCGTCTTCATGTCGACGAGGATGAAGCTGATGCCTTCCTGCTGCTTGGCGGTGGGATCGGTGCGGCACAGGAAGAAGCCCCAGTCGGCGTGCTGGGCGAGCGTCGTCCAGGTCTTCTGGCCGTTGATGACATAGTGATCGCCGTCACGCACGGCGGTGGTCTTGAGGCTGGCGAGGTCCGAACCCGCGCCCGGTTCCGAATAGCCCTGACACCACCACACTTCGCCGCTGCGGATGCCGGGCAGGTGCTTGGCCTTCTGCTCTTCCGAACCGAAGGTGTAGATCACCGGGCCGACCATCGAGACGCCGAAGGGCAGCGGCATCAGCGCGTTCACGCGGGCGTTTTCTTCCGACCAGATGTAACGCTGGGTCGGGGTCCAGCCGGTGCCGCCATATTCGACCGGCCACGCGGGAACCGACCAGCCCTTTTGCCCGAGGATCTTGTGCCACGCGACGAAGTCCTCGCGGGCCATGTCTTCGCGCATGCCGAAATCGGCGAGGTGCTTGGGGTAGTTCTCGGCGATGAAGGCGCGCACTTCCTCGCGGAAGGCCTGCTCTTCGGGGGTGAACTCGAGGTTCATGGGGGTGCTCTCCTCTCAAATCGGTTTCGATTTGCCATACGTCTTGTCACCGTGGGCGGACGCGGAAAAGAGGAAAATGCGGGCCATTTGCCGAGGTCGGGCGAGCCGTAGGGGAAGGTTTCACGTGAAACACGCCGAAAGCGGGGGGCAAGACGGGTCTGGAGGGGGTCTAGGGGGGTCTGGACGGGGTCTGGAGGGGGTTTGAGTCGCGCGAGGGGGGTGGCTGGGCCTGCCTACAGATCGGGGTGGCAAGCGGATGTTGGAATCCCTCCCCCGCCCCGGACTTGATCCGGGGCCCAGCTTGTTTCAGCGGCTTTCAAGACAAAAGAACAGCTGGGTCCCGGGTCAGGCCCGGGACGGGGTGGTGGATCACATCTCCAGCGGGCCGTGCTGGATGTGCGGCAGCACATGGCGGGCGAACAGGTCGGCTTCCTGCATGTGCGGGTAGCCCGAGAGGATGAAGGCCTCGATCCCTTCGGCC
>JAIEOM010000141.1 GCA_019750455.1 Sphingomonadales bacterium
CTAACAAGAAAAAATGGCGGGAAGTTTGGGATCGGATATCAACGCCCTGATGCAGGGCGGCCTTGAAGACTGGCTAGCCGGTCAGGCCGAGATGCGCGAAGGCGCAAAGAAGCAGGCGATGAATCGCTGGGTGTGGGGGGCCGTGATCCTCATGCCGGTGCTCGCCTTTGTGTGGTTCAGCCCGCTCGGGCAGACGTCGATTGCCGCGATACTCACGGTTGCCGGGATCGCCGGCGCCGGTTGGTGGGGCCATCGCCCCATCGCAGCCGCGAAACAGGCGATCAAGATCGGGATCAACAGCGCCATCGCCGCCAGCTGGGGCCTTGCCTATTCCCACGAAGTGACGCCCGGCGGCGAATTCGATGCAGCGCGCACCTATGGTCTGGTGCCCAGCTTCGATCGTTCCGCTTTCGAGGATTACTGGCACGGGCCCTTGGAAGGCCATGATTTCGCTCTCTACGAATGTCATCTGGAAGAGC
This sequence comes from Sphingomonadales bacterium, assembly GCA_019750455.1. Classification (GTDB taxonomy): domain Bacteria; phylum Pseudomonadota; class Alphaproteobacteria; order Sphingomonadales; family Sphingomonadaceae; genus Erythrobacter. Next base: position 480 of record JAIEOM010000141.1, read on the forward strand.
GGCGCGGATCGGGCAAGAACCAGCGCTGGGTCACGGTGTTCCGCGGGCCGGTGATCCGCATGGCATTCGGACGGCCGTTCCATTCCACCACCCTGCTCGAACGTGCGGGCAAGCACCGCAAGTGGCTGGGCCTTGGCAGCGCGAGCGATCATGTCAGTTTCGATAGCCACCGGCTTGATCGTGTCGATCAGGTGCACCCCGCCTTCGGGGATACCTTCGCGCTCTATTCCGACGATCAGGTCGAAGCGCGGGTGCTGGTTCATCCGTCCTATGTCGAACACCTGTTGCGGGTCGAAAGCGCCTTCGAGGCGCGCGAGCTGCGTGCCCTGTTCACCGGCGGGGAGGTAATCATCGCCATCGAGGCGGGGGACCTGTTCGAGAGCGGCGGGATGGATGCCAGCGCCGACCACGAGAACGCCGCCCGCGCCGCGCGCCAGTTCGGCGCGATGGCGGGTCTGGCGCTCGCGATCAACCAGAACGAGCGCGGGCGGGTGCTGAAGCCCGATCCGCAGCGCGCCGAGGATCTCTAGCGCCTATTCCTCCCCTGCGGCCATCGGGTAGGCATCCTCCACCACGCCGAGCAGCACGTTCACGTTGGCAACGACGTTGGCCATCGTCACCCCGTTATCCAGCACGTGGTAACGGGTGAAGACCAGCGCCTTCTCCTTGAAATCGGCGGTGACGGTGATCGCGGCCTGGGCTTCGTTGGTCTTGGCGAGGGTTTCGGGGGTGGTCCGCTCTGGCAGGTCGAAGCGTGCCTGGATCATCACACCCTGGCACTTCGGCACGCCGTTCACGTCGCAGGCGGTGCCCAGCAGCAGATAGACGATCCCGTCACGGGTTTCGGCGGCGACGAAGGCTTCATCGCCCTTGCCCGTTTCCCTGATCGTGTGGCCGAGCGCCGTCGCGATGGTGGCGAGATCGGTCTGGTCGACCGCCACTACGAGGCGGCCGGGCTCGTAATCCTGCGCGGCAAGCGGGGCGGAAAGCCCCGCCACTGCCAGAGATGCAGCCGCGAAAAGGCGCGCCATGATCGTCATTCTTCCCCCCTTGCCCCGAGGCTCAGCTGAGCCGGTCCCGAAAATCCTCGTAGCCGAACCGCTTGATGCATTCGAGCGCGTCGGTCTCGCTGTCCCACATCCAGATCGACGGCAGCGCCACGCCGTTGAAGGTGTTGGTCTTGACCATCGAATAATGCGCCTGATCGAGGAACGCGAAGCGCGCACCCGGATCGGCAGGGACCGGCAGGCGGTAATCACCGATCACATCGCCCGCGAGGCACGAAGGTCCGCCCAGCCGGATCGGGATCATGTCCTCGTCGGTCAGTTCGCCCAGCATGGCCGGGCGATAGGGCGCTTCCAGCACATCGGGCATGTGGCACGTCGCCGAGATATCGGTGATCCCCACCGGCATCTCGTTGAAATGCGTATCGAGCAGCGTGCCGACCAGAATGCCCGCATCCAGCGCCACAGCCTCGCCGGGCTCAAGGATGATCTGGCAACCGGTATCGCTGGCCGCATCCTTGAGGAATTCGACGAGTTCCTCGCGCTGGTAATCGGCGCGGGTGATGTGGTGACCGCCGCCCATGTTGATCCACTTGAGCTGGTCGAAGAACGGCTCGATCACGTCGAACACACGGTCCCAGGTCTGACGGAGCGGTTCGAAATCCTGTTCGCAAAGGTTGTGGAAGTGGATGCCCTCCACGCCCTCCATATGCTCCTCGGTGAGCTGGTCGAGCGGGAAGCCCAACCGCGATCCCGGCGCGCTCGGATCATACTTGGCGACCTCGCCCGTCGGCACCTGCGGATTGATGCGCAGGCCAACGCTGACTGGCGCGCCGTTCGACGCCGCCTGATCGAGGATCAGCCGCGCGCGTTGCAGCTGGTAGGGCGAATTGAAGATCACGTGGTCCGAAAGCCGGCAGATCTCTTCCAGTTCCTCGGGCTTGAAGGCAGCGGAATAGGTCGCGATCTCGCCGTCGTAGAACTCGGAGGCAAGGCGCGCCTCCCACAGGCCGGAGGTGGAGACCCCGTCGAGATACTCCCCGATGATCGGCGCGGCCGACCACATGGAGAACGCCTTCAGCGCGGCGAAGACCTTGATGTCCCCCCCGTCAGCCGCCGCCGCATCGCGTACCGCGGCGAGCACGCGGCAATTCTCCCGCAACTTCGCGGCGTCCACCACGAACGCGGGGCTGTCGACACGCGACAGATCGAAGTGGGCAAAGGCGCCCGGATCACCGGCTTTGGTCTGCATGGGTCCTGCTTACTTGGCGGGAAGGGAGAAGCGCACCACGCGCCCGCCGGGCACGTCGGTCACGTAGATATGCCCATCGGGCCCGAGCGCAAGATCATGGCCGAGGCTCGCGTTGTCGCCGGGCAGGCCGATATCGTAACTGGTCTCGATGGAACCGTCGGCGGCATAGACGCGGATGATCGCGCCCTTGCGATCAGCTCCGTCGCGCCCTTCGACCGCGAGCAGGCGACCTCCCCCGAGTGGTTTCAGACCGTAGGTGTGGTTGCCCGCGGGCGAAGCCCATGTCGCCAGCAGCTTGGCCGCGTGGTCATAGACCTGGATGCGCGCATTCTCGCGGTCGGCAACATAGATGCGCTGCTCGTCAACGGCGACAGCGTGGGCGACCTTGAAATCGCCCCAGTCGCGGATGAATTTTCCATCCGGCGCAAACTCGGCCACGCGCGTGTTGACGTAGCCATCGGCGATCAGCACGCGATCTCCAAGGAATGCGACGTCCGCGGGGCGGCCAAAGTGCCCCGCGTCCTGCTTGGTCACGCCCTTCTCGCCAAGGGTCAGTTCCAGCGCGCCCTCGGGCGAGAAGCGCAGTACCTGTTCCAGACCGGTGTCGGTGATCCAGATCTTGCCCTGCGGATCGACGGAGAGACCGTGCGGCATGATGAACAGCCCCGCCCCCCACTGCGCGAGCAGGGTGCCATCGGGGGAGAACTTGAAGACGGTCGGCTCGGCGATCGGGGTGGCGGGGAACGGTTCTTCCCACGGGCGACCTGCGCGGTGGAGCACCCAGACATTGCCCTGGGCGTCCACATCGACCGCGCTGACCTCGCCGAACTTTGCGCCTACCGGGATGGTCGGCCAAGCGGTGTCCACGGCAAGCTTCGCCACCTCCTCGCGCGGAGGGGGCGCCGCATCGCACGCGGCCAGTGCCAGTACCGCCAGCGCCGCCCCCCAGCGCCGCATCAGAAGCTCACCGGCCCGCTCAGTTCCTCGACCGTCCAAGGCAGGCCATGCTGGTTGAGCATGTCCATGAAGGGATCGGGATCGAGCTGTTCGATGTTGAACACGCCCTCGCCCTGCCAATCGCCGCGCACCATCATTGCCGCGCCGATCATGGCGGGCACGCCAGTGGTGTACGAAACCGCCTGATTGCCGGTTTCCTCATAGGCGGCTTCATGCGAGCAGATGTTCTTGATGTAGAACGTCTTCTCGCCCGAGCCATCCAAGGCCTCGCCGGTCGCGATCACGCCGATATTGGTGTTGCCCTTGGTGGTTTCACCCAGCGTTTCGGGCTTGGGCAGCACGGCGGCGAGGAACTGCAGCGGGATGATGTCCTTGCCCTGATACTTCACCGGCTCGATGCTCGTCATGCCGACATTTTGCAGCACGGTCAGGTGGGTGATGTACTGGTCGCCAAAGGTCATCCAGAAGCGCGCACGCTCCAGTTCAGGGACGAACTTGGCGAGGCTTTCCAGCTCTTCGTGATACATCAGGTACATGTTCTTAGGGCCGACCGCCTCGAAATCGAACTGCACCTTGTTCGACATCGCAGGGGTCTCCACCCACTCACCGTTTTCCCAGTGACGCGCGGGCGCGGTGACTTCGCGGATGTTGATTTCCGGGTTGAAATTGGTGGCAAAATGCTGGCCGTGATCGCCGCCGTTGCAATCGAGAATGTCGAGCTGGCGGATGGTCTTCAGCTTGTGCTTCTTGAGCCACATGGTGAAAACGCTGGTCACGCCCGGATCGAAGCCCGAACCCAGCAACGCCATCAGGCCAGCGTCCTTGTACCGCTCCTGATAGGCCCATTGCCACTTGTATTCGAACTTGGCCTCGTCCTTCGGCTCGTAATTGGCCGTGTCGAGATAGTCGACGCCCGCCTCAAGGCACGCGTCCATGATCGGCAGATCCTGATAGGGCAGCGCGAGGTTGACCACGAGGCCGGCACCGGTCTTGCGGATCAGGTTGACCATCGCCGGGACTTCCTCGGCGTCGATTTCATAGGTCGCGATATCGCGCCCGCTGCGTTCCTTCACCGAGGCGGCAATGGCGTCGCACTTGGACTTGGTGCGGCTGGCGAGGTGGATCTCGGGGAAGATGTCGGGATTGAACGCCATCTTGTGGACGCAGACCGAGCTCACCCCGCCGGCACCGATGACAAGAACCGTGCTGGACTTCGTTGCCGACATGTTAGGAACCTTTCGTTATGCGAATCTTGCGCGTGCCTTAGAGCATTGCTCCGAAAAGTGGGAACCGGTTTTCGGATTGCAGCAATGCGGCCTGAAAACAATGCAACGCAGCCGAGGGGACAAATGATCCAAGCTGAATCGAGAATGCCGACCACCGATGGCGTGCGTGCTGCCGCCGATGCCGTGGCCGCGATCCTGCCCCCCACCCCGCTGCTGCCGGTCGAGATCGGCGGCGTGCGCGCATGGGTGAAGGCGGACAACCTGCAACCGATCGGCTCGTTCAAGATCCGCGGCGCGTGGTGGCGGCTGTCCTCTCTGACGCCCGAAGAGCGCGAAGGCGGCGTGGTCGCGGTGTCATCGGGCAACCATGCGCAGGGCGTGGCGTGGAGCGCGCGGCGGCTGGGGATCAAGGCGACCATCGTGATGCCGCATGATGCCCCGCAGGTGAAGCTCGACAACACCAAGGCGCTGGGGGCCGAGGTGGTGCTCTACCAGCGCCCCGGAGAAGATCGCGATGCCGTCGCGGCAAAGCTGATAGAACAGGACGGCGGCACGCTGGTGCACGCCTTCGGCGATCCATGGGTGATCGAAGGCCAAGGCAGCGCCGCCATCGAGATTGCCGCGCAACTCGGCCGCGCGCCTTCGCGGATCGTCGCCTGCTGCGGCGGCGGGGGGCTGACGGCAGGCCTCTCGCTCGGCGCGCCGACCAGTGCGGTGCATCCGGTGGAGCCGGTCGGCTGGGACATGGTCGGGCAGGCGCTGGCGAGGGGCGAGCTCGTCCACGCCGCGCCTGATGCGCCCAAGACCATCTGCGATGCGCTCCAGCCCAATGTCACCAAGCCGCTCAACCTTGCTCTGCTCAAGGGCCGGTCCGAACCGGGTGTGACGGTCACCGATGACGAGGTGCGCACGGCCCAGCGCTTTGCCTTCACCAACCTGCGGCTGGTGGTCGAGCCCGGCGGCGCGGCGGCGCTGGCGGCAGCGCTGGCGGGCAAGGTGCCGGTCGATGCGGACACCGTCATCATGATCACCGGCGGCAATGCCGACCCCGCCGCCTATGCAAGGACGATTGCCGAAGCCGGATGAAGCCCCTTTCCGATTGTTTCACATGAAACACCGGTGCAGAGCAGGCCTGGCAGGGGTCAAGGACGGGGGTAGAGGGGGTCTGGAGAGGGTCTAACCCCCGTCAGCGCCCGCATCGGCACCTTCGCTGCGCCACACCCGCAGCGATCGCACCCGCATTGCCCCGCTGCCGCCTTCGTAGGCCCCGTTGTGCTTCACCGCCACGGTCATCAGCGGAAACCACGTCACCCCGGCGAAGGGATTGACGCTCTGGTAGACCTCGACCCCGTCGACGAACCACGTGACGAAATCCGGCGCGATATCGACGGCGAAGCGGTGATAGCTCTCGTCAAATCCACCCAGCCCGTAAAAGCGCCGCGCGTCGATCCGCAGGGGCACGGTGAAGCGCCGCCGCCCGTTGCTGCCGCCATGCAGGTTGGCGCTGATGTCGCGGGAGAAATTCCAGTCGGGGGAGTCTCCGAACCCCTCGTAGACGTCAATCTCGGGCGGCCATCCGCTGACCGGAAGCAGCCACAGCGCCGGCCAAGCCCCGCGCCGGCCGGGCATCTGCGCCTCCCATTCATATTGCCCGAAGGCGATCTGCGTCGCCGGCATCGCCTTGCCGGTCAGCACCGCCGCACCGTGCCGCCATGCCTTGCCCTCGTGTCGGAAAGGGCGCGCCAATTGCTGGCTGCGCAGCACCAGCGCCCCGCCCTCCACCGCCACCGGAGCCGCACCGCCAGTGTCCCAATCGGGATCGAGATAGAGCCCGCTCTCGCCATTGGCAGGCTGGGTGCGCCCGTGCGGCAGACGGGTGGAGAAGGCCCCCGCCCCGCCCCTGTCGCTCCACGCCGCGCGGGCCGGATCGAGGCGGTAGACCGGCGCCCCGCGGGGCGCGAACCGGCGGGGTGACCTGAAGCCATCCTTGATGGCGCGAGACACCGGCGCGCCCCGCTCGCCGCGGATTTCGCCGCTCCCATCGGCAACTTCCGCCCCGTCCGCGCCTTCGGGAAGATGCAGAGCGAAATGCGCGCCCGCCGGAAGACCGTTCAGGGGCACGCGCACGGTCTGCACCAGCGGATCGCCGGGACGGAACACCACCATCGTGTCCACCCGCGCGAAATGCCGTCCTTCAAAGGCAGGCACGGGCGGCTGGCCGTTGCGGGTCAGCACGCGGGCATGGACGGTGTTGGGAGTCGGCCGGTCGAGCCGCACCGGTACATGCACCTCGCGCGCATCGGGGGCAACGCGCACATCGCCGATCGCAAGCCGCGCGCGCGGCGGGAACGCCGTCCCGCGCGCGAAATCGAACCGGGCAAAGGCGCCATCGGTGCGCACCCCTGCGCCCGCTGCCTCCGTGTCGCTCCGCCGGGTGTCGGTCGGCGCGGTCTCGCTCGCCCCGCAAGCGATCAGCCACAACCCGAGCACCGGCAGCCAGAGCCGCATCACAGCTATTCCCCCGCCCCCGATCCCGCAGGCACGGCGCGGCGCAAGGCCTCGCTGGCGAACATACGCGCCGCCTCGCGCGAGAACTCGCTGGCCCGGCGCGTGCCGCCGCTGCGCCCCTCGCCCCGGCTGCACAGCGCCC
>JAIEOM010000167.1 GCA_019750455.1 Sphingomonadales bacterium
CTGGTGAAGCCCGCGATCTTCCCGCCGCCGTTCCTGTTCGGGATCGTGTGGACCATTCTGTTCGTGCTGATCGGCCTGTCGATGGCGCTGGTGGCGAGCGCATGGGGTGCGCACGGGCGGGGCATCGCGCTGGTGGCCTTTGCGGTGCATTTCCTTGTGACGCAGGCGTGGAGCGCGGTGTTTTTCGGGATGCAGGACATGATCGCCGCGCTGATGGTGCTGGGCTTCGGCATCGCCAGCCTGCTGATCGCGCTGGCGCTGGTGCTGCGGGTGCGCCGCAATGCAGGGCTGCTGCTGCTGCCCTATCTGGCGTGGCTGTGCTTTGCCGGCGTCCTGAATTACCAGTTCATCGTCGAGAACCCCGACGGCGGCCAGCAAGGTGCCGACGGTGCAGCGACTAAGGTCGAATTCTGAGGCAGAGATCAATCGAGCCTATGTGTGGCGCTGATCGGACGGCATAGCACGTCCGCAAGCGCCCCGCGGCCTCAAGCAGTGAAGCGGTAGGCCAGCAAAGACTCCGCCCCGCAGCGATGCGGCCCGTGGGCCGCGTGAGCGAGGATTTCGCACGCCGGATCGCGTGCGGAACACGAGGACCCGCTTGCACTTCCGTGCAAGCACCCCCAAAAAGAAAATATGCAAAGCCAGAACCCGATCATCGCCGACCTCGTCAAACTCGCCAACAGCGCCGCCGGGACCATGGCGGGCATGACCCGCGAAGCCCGCGAAAGCGCGCGCGAGCGGATGCGCGAGGCGTTTGGCGGGATCGATTTCGTCAGCCGCGAGGAATTCGAGACGGTCAAGGCGATGGCCCAGAAGGCCCGCGAACAGGCCGACGCGCTCGAAGCGCGCCTCGCGGCACTGGAAGCCAAGAACAGCAAGTAAGCTTGCGGCGGGGCAGGGCATGACCCCGCGCGCCTCCGCTCTGGTGCTCGCCGCGCGTCCGCAGGGCGAGACGGGTGCGATGGTGCGACTGCTTACCCCCGATACGGGCCTGATCGCCGCCTATGTCGCGGGCGGTCGCGGGCGGCAGATGCGGGCGGTGATGGTGCCGGGCAATCGTGTCGCGGCGGAATTCACCACCCGGCCCGGCAGCCAGCTCCCCTTCGCCCGGCTGGAGCTGGAACATTCCCGCGCTGCGCTGATCACCGAACCGCTGCCGGCGGCGGCGATGCAATGGGCCTGCGGGCTGACCGCCACCGCGCTGCCCGAACGCCAGACCTATCCTGCGCTCCACGCCGCGCTCGACGCGCTGCTCGATGCGATTGCCATGGCCCCTTCGGCAAGGGGTTGGGTGAGCGGGCTGATCGCCTATGAAACCCTGCTGCTGTCGGAACTGGGCTATGGCGGCCAGGCCCCGCCGCCCGCGCCCGATTTCCCCGCCCAGCTCGCCCAGCTGGCTGTGCTCGAGCGCCGCCTTTCGCACTACCTGCTTGCAGGGGCGAAGAGCGATGTTATGGGCGCGCGGACGCTGCTGACCGAGCGGCTCCAGCGCATGGCCTGAGGGAAGAAGCACAGATGAAGATTGCAGTCCTGCCCGGTGACGGGATCGGCCCGGAAGTCACTGCCGAGGCGGTCGCCGTGCTCGAATCGCTCGGCTTGCCCGGCCTGACGCTGTTTAGCGGCGATGTCGGCGGGGCGGCCTATCACCGTCACGGGCACCCGCTTCCCGAAGAGACGCTGGAGATTTCCCGAGCCGCCGATGCGATCCTGTTCGGCGCGGTGGGCGATCCCACCTGCGATGCGCTGGAGCGCCACTTGCGGCCCGAGCAGGCGATCCTCGGCCTGCGCAAACACCTCGGCCTGTTCGCCAACCTGCGCCCGGCGCGGGTGTTTGCCGGGCTGGAGCACCTCTCGCCGCTGCGCGCCGATATTGCCGCCGGGCTCGACATGCTGATCGTGCGCGAGCTGACGGGTGACGTCTATTTCGGCGCCAAGGGCCAGCGCGTGACCGACACGGGCGAGCGCGAGGGGTGGGACGCGATGTCCTATGCCGAGGCCGAAGTGCGCCGCATCGCCCATGTCGCCTTCCGCGCGGCGGCGGCGAGCGGGCAGAAGCTCACCAGCGTCGACAAGGCCAACGTGCTGGAAACCAGCCAGCTGTGGCGCGATGTGGTGGTGGAAACGGCGGCGGAATATCCGCAGGTCTCGCTCGATCACATGTATGTCGATAATGCCGCGATGCAGGTCGTCAGCCACCCCGACCGCTTCGGCGTGGTGCTGACCGGCAACCTGTTCGGCGATATCCTGTCCGATCTGGCGAGCGCAGCGGTGGGTTCCATCGGCCTGCTGCCCAGCGCCTCGCTGGGCGAGCGGCAGACCGCCTTCGGCACTTTCGGCCTTTATGAACCCATCCACGGCTCCGCGCCCGATATTGCCGGGCAGGGCAAGGCCAACCCGATGGCGACGATCCTGTCGGCGGCGATGATGCTGCGCCATTCCTTCGGCCGCGATGCCGAGGCGGCGCGGATCGAGGACGCGGTGGCCAAGACTCTCGCCGATGGCATCCTTGGCGGAGATCTTGGCGGCAATCACGGCACGGCCGCGATCGGCGCGGCGGTGCGGGAGCGGCTCTGACCCTCATGAGCCTCGAACTCGCGATCATCCTCCCTACGCTCAACGAGCGGGGCAATCTCGCGCCGCTGGTCGAGCGGATCGACCGCGCGATTGCTGGCGCGGCGGCGTGGGAAGTGATCATCGTCGATGATGACAGCAAGGACGGCACGGCGGACGAGGCGCGCGCCCTGGCGCTGACCGACCCCCGCGTGCGGGTGATCCAGCGCATCGGGCGGCGCGGGCTGGCGAGCGCCGCCATCGAAGGTTTCTGCGCCACTGCTGCCCCCTTTGTGGCGGTGATGGACGCCGACCACCAGCATGATCCCGCGCTGCTGCCCGGCATGCTCGCCGCGCTGCAATCGGGCGAGGCGCAGATCTGCGTCGCCAGCCGCTTTGCCGAAGGCGCCAGCACCGCCGACTGGGCCGCGCCCGAGCGCGAGAAGCTGTCCACCTATGCCAATGCCATCGCGCGGCGGATCACGGGCGTCGAACTGACCGATCCGATGAGCGGATATTTCATGCTCCCCGCCACCACTGCCCGCACGCTGGTGCCGCGTCTTTCCGGGATCGGGTTCAAGATCCTGCTCGATCTGCTCGCGACGGCGGATGCGCCGATGCGGGTCAAGGAATTCCCACTCAATTTCGCGGCCCGCCGCGAAGGAGAAAGCAAGCTGGACCGCGCCATCCTGTTCGATTTCCTCGCCGGGCTTTACGACAAGACACTCGGCAAGGTAATCCCGACCCGTTTCGCCCTGTTCGGCACTGTCGGCGCGCTGGGCGTGGTAGTGCATTTTGCCGTGCTGACCGCGCTGCTGTTCGTCTTCGGGGAGCGGTTCGCCATCGCTCAGACCGCTGCGGTGCTGGTGGCAATGAGCTTCAACTTCTGGCTCAACAACTGGCTGACCTATCGCGACAAGCGGCTGGTGGGCACGCTCGCCCTGCTGCGCGGCTGGTTGGGCTTCATCGCGACCTGCGCGATCGGCGCTTTCGCCAACGTGGCAATCGCGACCTTCATGGAAGGGCAGGGCATTCACTGGGCGCTGGCCGCGCTGGCGGGGATCGTGGTCGGATCGGTGTGGAACTACGCCCTGTCGAGCCGCTTCGTGTGGGGAAGGTTCTAGCGTTTTTTTCGTCATTGCGAGGAGCGCAGCGACGAAGCAATCCATGGACTAAGGCCTCAGATCGAGGAACAGGTCACGCCACTCCGGATTGCCATCCTCGATCAGAGCAATCTTTTTCGCCCGCGATCCGCCCTTGATCTGCTTTTCGCGTGTGATGGCGTATTCCATCGTCGAATGGAGCTCGAACCACACCAGCCGTTTGCAGCCGTGTTCGCTTGTGAAACCTTTGGCGACCCCTTCGCGGTGTTCCCACGCGCGCCGTGGCAGGTCCGACGTGACACCTGTGTAGATCGTGCCGTTCTTGTGGTTGGCCATCATGTAGACGGCGGGCTGAAAATGCCTGTTACGGTCCATGGGTTGCTTCGCTTCGCTCGCAATGACGAAAAGGTGGACTACCTCCACCCCTCCAACCATGCCCAGACGAGGAAGCTGTCGGGCCGCGCAAGCGGCAGGCCGGCGAGGATCTGGAAGAAAAACGCGAACACCGCCACCGATGCGAGCGGGATGCCCCACGCGGGCCATTTGCCATAGGGCAGGCGCCGTAGATCGCTGCACGCCAGCGCGAGGGCGGCGAGCAGGAAGAAGCTCGGCACGAAATAGTGGTAATAGAACTGCACCGGCTTGGGCGCGATCAGCCACAGGCCGAGGCTGGCGGCATAGCCCAACGCCGCCGCCAGCCGAGTCCCGCTGCCTGCTTCGCCCTTGCGCCACATCCCTGCCAGCAGGCACCATGCCAGCGCGGGCAGGCCCAGCAGCATCGTCAGCGGATTGCCGATCAGCAGGACCCCGCGCCGCGCGCCGTCGGTGATCTCGTAGAGATACCAGATCCCGCGCGTGTTCAGCACCCACTGGTCCCACTGGCTCATGTAGCGGTGCGGGGTGCGGAGCTGGCTTTGCAGCTCGAACATCTCGCGGTGCAGCCCGATCAGGCCCTGTTCGGCCAGCGGCGAGGGGTGCAGCGGCGCGGCCAGCCAATAGCCGGGGATATAGGTCGCGGCATAGACCGCCAGCGGCACGATCCCGAGCCACACGAAGGCCTCCACCAGCGTGATCCCCGGCACCGGTGCGCCGCGCCGCGAAAGCAGCAGGCGGCGGCGTCCCGCAAGGGCGCGGGCGATGAAGAAGGTGATCCCCGGCACCATCGCGAGCGGGATCGCGTTCCACTTCGCTCCCAGCGCGCAGCCGATCGCAACGCCCGTCAGCGCCAGCCGCCAGCGGCCCTGTTCGGGCTGGGCGCAGGCCGCGGCAAACTGCCATGCGGCAACCGCGAGCGCGGCGGCCATCACGCCATCGAGCATGGCTATGCGGGCGTGGATGAACAGCGGAAAGCCGGTGGCCAGCAGCACGCCGAAGATCAGCGTCGCAAAGCGGTCATGGCTGGCATGCCACAGCGCGCGGATGCTGGCGAAGTAGGCGAGAACGCCCGAAAGCCACGGCACGATCCGCCAGCCGAGCGGATTGTCGCCAAACACCGCCATGCCGATTGCGATCAGTTCCTTGGCGAGCGGGGGATGTTCGCGGTTGCGGAACTGGCCAGCGCCCGTATCGAGGAAGGCCAGCCATTCGCGCGCGGCGGGGATGTAGTGGACCTCGTCGAAATAGAGGATCGATGGCACCGCCAGCCGCCAGCCTGCCAGCAGGGCGAACAGGCCCGTCAGCGCCAGACACCATCCCAGCGGATCGTGCAGGCGCGCCGGGGGCGTGGCGGCGGGGGAGGGGGAGAGGTGCGCCTCGGCCATGCGGCGCGATTAGGCAGCACCACTCCCTTGGGCAAGCAGGATTATGCTGCGGATGCCTGCTGCCCGCGTGCCTGCTCCAGCCAGAACAGCCGCGCCGCCATGGCCAGCAGGCCGATGCTGGCGGTGGCGAGGATGAAGATGGTCCACGGCAGCAGGTTCATCCCCTGCGCCTTCGCGCGCGGCACGATCAGGAAGGTCGCCACGCCGAGCGCGAACAGCAGGTCCCACCACACCTGCACGCCCCACAGGTTGCTGGTGTGGTTGACGATCACCGGCCACACGCCTTCGGCGGCGATGGTCACTGCAGTGAAGGCGGCAAATCCGGCAGACAGCGCGCCCGCCAGCAGTGCATTGCCCGGCGCACCGGGGCGGGTGACAATCATCACGATGGCGGCAATGCCGCAGACCAGCCCGCCGGCGGCGAGGGCGATGAAGGGGGTGACGGCATCGGGCACGCGGTTTCTCCCGGTTATGTAGCAAGTGCTACGTCGGCTTGTAGCATCATGTAGCGATTGCTACAAGATCGTCATGGCCGCCTCGCGAAAACTGCCGATGAACAAGCACAATCTGCTGCCGCTGCTGGCGCAGCACGTGCTCGCCCACGGGCTGGGCGGCGCGAGCCTGAGGCCACTGGCCAAGGCGTCGGGGACATCGGACCGGATGCTGGTCTATCACTTCGGCACCAAGGAGGCGCTGATTGCCGATCTGCTCGGCTATCTCGCCGGGGCTTATGCCGCAGCGCTCGATGCCGCAATGGGGAGCGAGCGCGCTGCCACCCGCGGACAGGCGCTTGCGCGGATCTTGCGGCATGCCCGCTCCGAAGCCATGCGCCCGTTTATGCAGCTGTGGTGGGAAATCGTCGCCGGCGCGGCGCGGGGGCTGCCGGGCTACGCGCCTGCGGCCCATGCGATGATGGCGGATTTGCTGGCATGGCTCGAAGGGCAGATGCCCGAAGGCGATCCCGATCCGGCGGGCGGGGCGCGCTATCTTCTGACCCTGATCGAGGGGACGCTGATGCTCGCCGCGATCGGCCATGCGGATACGGCGCAGGCGGGATTGCGGGCAGGCCTGCTTGCGGGCGGCCCCGCTCCGTCCTAAAGCCCCGCCCCATGAAGAAGACCACCGGCATGGACCGCGCCGCCACGAGCGGTTGGCGACCCGCAACCAAGGCGCTGCGCGGCGGCACTTGGCGTTCCGAACACGGCGAGACCAGCGAGGCGCTGTTCCTCTCCTCGGGCTATACCTATGACGACGCCCAGACCGTCGCCGACCGCTTTGCCGGCACGGCGCAGGGCATGACCTATTCGCGCCTCCAGAACCCGACCGTCGCCATGCTGGAAGAACGCATCGCGCTGATGGAGGGGGCCGAGGCCTGCCGCACACAGGCCAGCGGGATGGCGGCGATGACCGCCGCGCTGCTCTGCCAGCTTTCCGCGGGCGACCATGTCGTCGCCGCACGCGCCGCCTTCGGTTCCTGCCGCTGGCTGGTCGACAGTCTGTTGCCCAAGTTTGGCATCGAAACGACCGTGATCGACAGCGCCGACAACGCCGCATGGGACGCCGCGATCCGCCCCAACACCAAGGTGTTTTTCTTCGAGACCCCGGCCAACCCGACGCTCGATATCGTCGATATGGCTTACGTGTGCGGCCTCGCGAAGGCGCACGGGATCACCACGGTCGTCGACAACGCCTTTGCCTCCCCTGTGCTCCAGCGCCCCATGCAGTTCGGCGCGGATGTAGTGGCCTATTCCGCGACCAAGCTGATGGACGGGCAGGGCCGCGTGCTGGCGGGTGCGATCTGTGCGAGCAAGCAGTGGATCGACGAGGTGCTGATGCCCTTCCAGCGCAACACCGGCCCGACATTGAGCGCCTTCAACGCCTGGGTGGTGATGAAGGGGCTGGAGACGCTCCCCTTGCGCGCCTTCGCCCAGAGCAAGAGCGCGGTGGCACTCGGCGAATTCCTCGAACCGCGAGTGACCAAGGCGGGCGGGCACCTGCTGCACCCCGGGCTGCCGAGCCACCCGCGCCATGATCTCGCGCTCGCCCAGATGGATGCGACGGGGCCGATCTTCGCGCTGGATGTCGGCACGCGAGCGCGGGCCTTCGCGCTGCTCGATGCGCTGAAGCTGGTCGATATATCGAACAATATCGGCGATGCGCGCAGCCTGATGTGCCACCCCGCCTCGACCACCCATGCCGGCCTGACGGATGAAGCCCGCGC
>JAIEOM010000099.1 GCA_019750455.1 Sphingomonadales bacterium
CCCTCGGCCACGTCGAACAGGACGATGTCGCCAAGGCCCTTCAGAGCCGCGAGGTGAGCGAGCGTGCCGCCGATATTGCCGGCGCCGACGAGGGCGATCTTCTTGCGGGCCATTACTCTGGACTTCCTTCCCTGATCCTCGGGACGAAGCTGGGTTGCGCGCAAACAGTGTGGCGCCGGCGCCCACCCCCGTCCCAAGCGGCTGGGCACCCGTTACAAAAGGCGCGGTAGGCCGCTGAAAAGGGGATTGCAACCGCCAAAAGGTCGTAAGGGGTAACTATCTTTGCAAACAGTTCGCAATTGCATTAATGCATCGACTGGACGCGCTAAGGGAACGCCCTGAGGCGGGCGCCGTAAGGGAAGGCGGGAAAGGGGATCGGTTCAGGCGGGTTCGAGCACGCGCTGCGCCCGCGCGGCAAGGCGGCGGTCGAACATGCGGGTCACCGCCAGCCAGTGATCGCGGGCATCGGCATCGTCACGGTTGCCCGCTTCGGCAGCAAGGTCCACCGCTGCTTCGGCTGCGGCAAGGCCGTGGACAGCGAAGTGCTTCAATGCGTCGGTCAGCAGCGGATCGAAGGTGCTGGTGGCAGGCAGCGCCGCGCCATTGTCATTGACCGCCCGTGCCAGTGCCGGTGCAATCAGCCCGCGTCCCGCAGCGCGCCAGCCGAGACGACGGGCGGGGTTGTTGGCGGAGGCAAAGCGGACGGACATGGGGCGGGGCTTCCTGCTCTTTTTTTCTGTCAGCGCAACAGAATTGCGCCGCGACGTCACAATCCTCTAGCCGCCCGCCGCTAAAGCTTGGTGTGACAACAGGGTTGCCGGCCTCTTAACCGTGAATCGCCCGCGCTGTGCGGGGGTCAGTTCGCGGGCTGGGCAGGGCCCGGCTGGCTCTTCCACTGGCCCGCCCGCGCATATTCGGGCCGCACCGCGCCGGTGCCGGTGACCGGCTCGCTCGCCGGTGCGCTCGCCGCCGGGGGGGGCGAGGCCGCAGGCTTCTTCGCCGCGACGGGATCGAGATCATAGGCGATCACCGGCCGGGCCGGAACGTTCGCCGCCACGGGCAGCGTCGTATCGACCGGCGGCGGGGCGGTGCGCCCGCTCACCACCGGCTCCAGCCCGGCATAGCTGCCGGTGAAGGCCGCCGCCTGTCCGCTCGCCCCGCGGTTGCGGTAGAAGCGGTGCGCACCGATCGTGCCGATATGGTCTAGAGTGGGCGCCCAATAGGGATTGACCCAGAGCGTGTGGTAATGCGTGGCGAGGCCCACCGGGGCATAGACGCTCCCGCTCAGCGCCTCTGACGCGATGCGCTGCGCCCGCGCCCAGCTCGCGCCCGAGGGACGTCGCGCGAGGCTGCCGTCGCAGGTGAAGGTGAACTGGCAGCCGGTCGAACGCTCCGAACCCTGATAGACGACGCCGCACACGCTGGACGGCCACGAGGGATGGGCGACGCGGTTGAGCACCACCTGCGCCACGGCGCGCTGGCCGGCCTCGCTCTCGCTGGCGGCCTCGTACCAGATCGCCTGCGACAGGCACTCCTGCGCGCGCAGGTGGGTGATCCCGCTGCCTGCGCCGAAAAACGGCCGTGCCGCTGCGCCGACATCGATCAGCGCGCCAAGCTCGCGCCCGCTTTCCGCGCCGGTGCGGAGCGGATCGTCGGTCGGCAGGGCGACCAGCGCGGTCCCGGCAGGGTCGGCCATGTAGTAGAAGGCCGATCCGGGAAAGCTCATGCCTGGGCGTTCGAAGGGCAGGGCGGCTGCGGCGGCCTTGCGGGTGGCGAGGGCGGCGGTGCTTTCGACCGCGGGACCGGGCAGGGTGGTGACGCCACCCGTCGCAGCCATCGCGGGGACCGTGATCGCCGCCAGCAGCACCGCAATCCGCTTGCGCCACAGGGCACCCGGCATGGCCCAGCCCAGCCGCGCGCGCCGGGCACGGGCGGCCACATTGCCACAGGTGTCGATAAAGAGTGTGCGCTGGCGGGCCATGATCGGCCCTCCGCTTACGCGCGGACGCCCCCAGCGGCGAGGGCTGCGAGGCTTTGCGTCCCGATTCAGGACGGCCGCCGCTATCGTGTTAACACGTTGCGCCGCAAGGCCTGTCGCCCTATCGCCGCCCGGACGGGATATGGCGCGGGATCGCATCACGAAAGAGCCGTGGGGGCTTTTGCTGGCGGCGCTGGCGCTCGGGCTGGCCGCCTGTGCCCCCGCCATGCCCGAGGCCCGCGCCGATGCAGCACACCCCACGATTGTCAGCCTCAACCCCTGCCTTGACGCGATCCTCGTGGAGGTCGCTCCTCCGGCTCAGGTGCTGGCGCTGTCGCACTACAGCCGCGATCCGGGATCGAGCTCCATTCCTGCCCCCGTCGCCGCGCGCTACGGCGTCACGGGCGGCACGGCGGAAGAGGTGATCGCCGCTCAGCCCGATCTGGTGCTTGCCTCGATCTATCTGCCTCAGCCGACCCGATCCGCGCTGGAGCGTGCCGGGCTGAAGGTCGCGACCTTCGGCAGCCCGACCAGCATCGCTGAAAGCATTGCGCAGGTGCGCGAGGTGGCGCAGCTCTCAGGCCGAAGCGCCGAGGGCGAGGCGTTCGCCGCACAGATCGCCGCTCCGCCCGCGCCGACCGCCGCTCCGCCCGTCGATGCGCTGCTGTGGCAACCGGGCGAGATCGTGGCGGGGGAGGCGACGCTGATCGCCGAATTGCTGCGCAGTGAAGGCTTCGCCAGCCATGCTGCCGCGCGGGGGCTGGGGCAGGCGGACCGGGTGAGCCTGGAGGCCGTGCTCGCCGATCCGCCGCAGGTGCTGCTGGTGGCCGGCGATGCGGCGGGGCAGCGCCATCCCTTGCTGCAAGGCCAGCTCAAGCAGACCCTCATCGTCGCCTTCGATCCCGCGCTGCTTTATTGCGGCGGGCCGACCATTCCCAAGGCGCGCGCCCGGCTGCGGGCGATCCGCGCCGAGGTCGAGGTGCGGCCATGAATCGGGCGAGCCTTGTCTTTGCCGCGCTGCTCGCGGCCCTCGTCCCGCTGTCGCTGCTGGCGGGGCGGGTGTGGATCGCACCGTTCGGAGAGGGGCCCGCCAACGCCGCGCTGATCCTTGCCGAACTGCGCCTGCCGCGCGCGGTGCTCGGCGTGGTGATCGGTGCAGGGCTGGGGGCAGCCGGGGCGGCGATGCAGGGCTACCTGCGCAACCCGCTTGCCGATCCGGGCCTGTTCGGCATTGCCCCGATGGCGGCGCTGGGCGCGGTGGCGAGTTTCTGGCTTGCCCCGCTGCTGCCGCCCACTGTCGCCGCATGGAGCCTGCCGCTGCTGGCGCTGCTGGGCGCGGCGCTGGGCATGGCCGCGCTCGCGCTGATCGCCGGGCGCACCGCATCTGATGCAGCCGAGGGCGCCGGAGGGGGGATTGCGCTGTTCACGCTGGCGGGCCTGATGCTGGCGAGCCTTGCCGGTGCCTTGACGGCCCTCGCCATCACGCTCGCACCCAATCCCTTTGCCCTGTCCGAAATCGTCATGTGGCTCAACGGAGCGCTGACCGACCGGTCGTGGCGCGAGGTCGCGATTGCCGCGCCGCTAACGCTGGCGGGCATCGGTGTGCTGGCGCTGGCGGCGCGCAGCCTCGACGCGCTGACGCTGGGCGAGGCAGCCGCGCGATCGCTGGGGGTCGAACCGCGGCGGCTGCTGTTCCTGCTGGTCGCGGGCGTGGGGCTGACCGTGGGCGCGGGCGTCGCCGTGGCGGGAATCATCGGGTTCGTCGGCCTTGTCGTGCCCCATCTGGTGCGCCCGCTGACCGATCGCCTGCCATCGAGCCTGATCCTGCCCAGCGCGCTGGCGGGCGCGTGCCTTGTGCTGGCTGCGGACAGCATCGTGCGGGTGCTGCCGCTGGTCACCGAACTGCGGCTCGGCATCGCGCTGTCGCTGATCGGCGCGCCGTTCTTCGGCTGGTTGCTGGTGCGGATGCGCAAGGGGCGGATATGACGCTGGCGGCTGAACACCTCACCCTTACGCGCGGGCGGCGCGCGGTCGTGGAAGGCATCACCACCGCGCTGGAGCCGGGGCGGATCACCGCCATCGTCGGCCCCAACGGCGCGGGCAAATCTTCGCTGCTGCTGGCGCTGGCGGGCCTGCTGGAGCCCGCGTCCGGCTCTGTCCGGCTGGACGGCGCGCCGCTGACCGGACTTGCCCCGCGCGCCCGTGCGCAGGCCATCGGCTACCTGCCCCAGACCCCCGACATCGCGTGGGACGTGAGTGTCGCGGCGCTGGTGGCGCTGGGCCGCCTGCCATGGCGCGACCGGGGGGCGCAGGAGATCGAGGCGGCGCTGGCGGCGCTCGATCTGGGAGCGCTGCGTGATCGCCCGGTCAGCCGCCTTTCGGGCGGGGAGCGGGCGCGGGTGCTGCTGGCCCGCGTGCTGGCAGGAACGCCGCGCTGGATCCTCGCCGACGAGCCGCTTGCCGCGCTGGATCTGGCGCACCAGCTGACGCTGATCACCTATCTCAAGGCCTGCGCGAAGGAATGCGGGCAGGGCGTTGTGGTGGTGCTCCATGATCTGGCGCTGGCGATGAACCACGCCGATCATGTGCTGGTGCTGCATGAAGGGCATCTGGTCGCCGAAGGACCACCCCGGATCGCGCTCGCGCCTCAGGGGATTGCACGCGTCTGGGGCGTAGACGCGCAGTGGCTGGGCGAACCGGGGCGGATGGCACTGGTGAGCGAGGCCTGATCCGGATTTTCCGGCGGGAGGGGGCGGAAAACCCCGACCCGCCATGTTCCAACCTCGCATCGGCTTCCAGCCAGGGCGGCCAGGTTGCGACCCTCGAAGGGACCCGGCCGGTGCTGCTGGAGCGACTTTTTCCTGACAGGGCCACGGCAGTTTGACGACTTCAGATTTTCTGTAGGGTAAGGAAAAATACTGTAATATTGCAGTTTTTTGTGCAGCTCTTCGCTGCAAGGCATGGAAACGGTGAAGAAGGCCATGTTGCGCAGCCCGTTCATGCAGGGTGATTCCCGGCCTGGCAGGTGGGCGGCAGCGGTGGGCATCTTCGTGACCCTTCGGCGCGGTGGGGCTGCGTGCGCCGCTGCCACGTCATCCGACATCGCGGGCCGCAATTGCCCTGCCACCGTCTGACCCTTCTGCCCAGGGATCGGGCACCAATCCCTGCCTTGCCCGTTGCATCCCCGCGCCCTCGTCTCCATCTGGGGACGTGCGGCGTGCTGCTCTCCCGCGCACCCTTGCGCGCCTCTTGACCAACGCGAACATTTCCGGAACACGATCCCCCATGAGCCTTACAACGATTTCCGTGCGCGGTGCGCGCGAACACAACCTCAAGGGTATCGACATCGATCTGCCGCGTGATGCGCTGATCGTGGTCACGGGCCTGTCCGGCAGCGGCAAGTCTTCGCTGGCGTTCGACACGATCTATGCCGAAGGGCAGCGGCGCTATGTGGAATCGCTCTCCGCCTATGCGCGCCAGTTCCTGGAAATGATGCAGAAGCCCGATGTCGAGCATATCGACGGGCTCTCGCCAGCGATCAGCATCGAGCAGAAGACCACCAGCCGCAACCCGCGCTCGACCGTGGCGACGGTGACGGAAATTTACGATTACATGCGCCTGCTGTGGGCGCGCGTGGGCACGCCTTACTCGCCTGCCACCGGAGAACCGATCAGCGCCCAGACCGTCAGCCAGATGGTCGACCGGGTGATGGCCCTGCCCGAAGGCACGCGCGCCTACCTGCTCGCCCCCGTGGTGCGCGGGCGCAAGGGCGAATACCGCAAGGAAATCGCCGAATGGCAGCGCAGCGGCTTCACCCGCGTGAGGATCGACGGTGAGATCTACCCGATCGAGGAAGCCCCGGCGCTCGACAAGAAGTTCAAGCATGACATCGAAGTGGTGGTTGACCGCATCGCCGTGAAAGACGGGCTCCAGACGCGGCTCGCCGAAAGCTTCGAGACCGCGCTGAAGCTGGCCGAGGGGCTGGCCTATGTCGATCTGGCGGACGGGGTGGTGCCCGGGCGAGAAGATGAAGGGAAGGGCGGTGCCATGAAAGGCGCAGGCCTGCCCGCCAACCGCATCGTCTTCAGCGAGAAATTCGCCTGCCCGGTCAGCGGCTTCACCATCGAGGAGATCGAGCCGCGCCTGTTCTCCTTCAACGCTCCGCAAGGCGCCTGCCCGGCCTGTGACGGGATCGGCGAGAAGATGCTGTTCGACCCGCAGCTGGTCGTCCCCAACGAGGCTTTGACGCTCAAACAGGGTGCGGTGGTGCCATGGGCCAAGTCCAACCCGCCGTCGCCCTATTACATGCAGGTGCTCGCCAGCCTCGCCAAGGCCTACGGCTTTGACCTCACCACACCGTGGAAGGACCTCGCGCCCGAACAGAAGCTCATCATCCTCCACGGCACGGGCGGGCTGCCGGTGCCGCTGACCTTCAAGGACGGCCGCCGCGAATACACCGTCCACAAGCCCTTCGAAGGCGTCATCGGCAACCTCAACCGCCGCATGATGCAGACCGAAAGCGCGTGGATGCAGGAGGAGCTCTCCAAGTACCAGACCGCTCAGGCCTGCGAGACCTGCGGCGGCAAGCGCCTCAATGAAAAGGCCCTCAGCGTGAAGGTCGCCGGAGCCGACATCGCCACCCCGGTGCAGATGAGCGTCGCCGATGCCAAGGCGTGGTTCCTCGCCCTCGATGCACAGCTGACCCCGCAGCAGAGCCAGATCGCCAAGGCCATCCTCAAGGAGATCAACGAGCGCCTTGGCTTCCTCGACAATGTCGGGCTCGATTACCTCAACCTCGACCGCACCTCGGGCACCCTCTCCGGCGGCGAGAGCCAGCGCATCCGCCTCGCCAGCCAGATCGGCAGCGGCCTCTCGGGCGTGCTCTACGTGCTCGACGAGCCGAGCATCGGCCTCCACCAGCGCGACAATGACCGCCTGCTCGAAACCCTCAAGCGCCTGCGCGATCTCGGCAACACAGTGATCGTTGTGGAGCATGATGAAGACGCGATCCGCGCCGCCGACCATATCGTCGACCTCGGCCCGGGCGCGGGCGTGCACGGCGGGCAGGTGGTCGCGGAAGGCACCCTCAAGCAGATCCTCAAGGCCAAGGGCAGCCTCACCGCGGACTACCTCACCGGCAAGCGCAAGATCGACGTGCCCGCCAAGCGCCGCAAGGGCAACGGGCACCACATCGAGGTGAAGAACGCCCGCGCCAACAACCTCAAGGGCGTGACGGCGAAAATCCCGCTCGGCACCTTCACCTGCATCACCGGCGTCAGCGGATCGGGCAAGTCCTCGCTTACCATCGACACCCTGCAAGCCGGCGCCTCCCGCATCCTCAACGGCGCGCGCGTGATCGCCGGGGCACATGACGAGATCACCGGCCTGCACCACTGCGACAAGGTCATCGAGATCGACCAGTCCCCCATCGGCCGCACCCCGCGCTCCAACCCCGCCACCTACACCGGCGCCTTCACCCAGATCCGCGACTGGTTCGCCGGCCTCCCCGAAAGCCTCGCCCGCGGCTACAAGCCCGGCCGCTTCTCCTTCAACGTCAAGGGCGGCCGCTGCGAGAAGTGCCAGGGCGATGGCCTCATCAAGATCGAGATGCACTTCCTCCCCGACGTCTACGTCACCTGCGAGGAATGCGGCGGCAAGCGCTACAACCGCGA
>JAIEOM010000258.1 GCA_019750455.1 Sphingomonadales bacterium
TCGTGGAACCACGTCGTCAGGATGAAGAAGGGGTAGGCGAGGAAATCGCCGAACGGCAGTGCGGGCAGCATCATCACGACAATCCCGGCGACTGCCAGCCGGCCGATTGCCTCGCCTTGCGAGCCGGGAGTGACGAGCGGTTGCACCACCTCAGCCGGCTTCCGCCGGTGCCCGTCCCGAGGCGTCCACGTTGATGGTGTTCCCGTCGTGCCGCAGGGCCTCTTCGTCCTCGTCGCGCTGTTCGCGCAGGATCGACCAGCTGGCGAGGAACAGGCCCGCGACCAGCGGCCCGAGCACGATGCCGGAGAAGCCCACAAGGCTGATCCCGCCCAGCGTGGTGACAAGCACGATCCAGTCCGGGATGCCGGTGTCGCGGCCCACCAGGATGGGGCGCAGCACGTTGTCCGAAGACGAGATGATGAAGAAGCCCACCAGCAGGACGAAAATGCCCTGCCAGGTCGCGCCGGTCACCAGCAGCCACAGGCCCGCCGGCAGCCACACCGCGCCTGCACCGATCACCGGCACGAGCGCGAAGATCGTCATCAGCACGCCGAACAGCAGGGCCGAAGGCACGCCCGCGATCATCAGCGTGATCCATCCCAGCGCGCCCTGCACCAGCGCGACCATGCCCGTGCCCTTGATCGTCGCCCGGACAATGCCGAGGAAGCGTTCCGCCAGCCGGTCCGCGATCGAGCGCTCGACCGGCATGGCGCACAGCACGGTCCGGCCGATCCGCTCGCCATCGCGCAGCAGGAAGAACATTACATAAAGCCCGACGCCGAAGGACAGGAAGAAGCCCAGCGCCCCGCTGCCGATCGACACTGCCTGCGAGGCAATCATCCCGGCGCTTTGGGCGAGCAGTTCCTGAAGGCGCGATTGCACTGTGGCGATATCGGCCCAGCCGCTGCGATCCACCGCCTCGCGCGCGATCTTGGGCAGGCTGGTGTAGAACACGTCGAACAGCGCGGCGAGGTCGATCGGCTGCTGCTGCAGCGTCGCCACCAGCACGATCGCCTGCTGGATCACCATCGTCGCGATCCAGCCAGCGGGGACCAGCACCAAGGTGAAGATGATCAGCAGCGAGATACCCGCCGCCGGATTGCGCCGCCCGCGCATCCGCCGCAACACGTAGCGGTACAGCGGCTGGAACATGATCGCCGCCAGCGCCGCCCACAACAGGGGCTGGGCGAAGGGATAGACGATCACCGCCATCAGCAGACTGACGATCACGAGGATGGTCAGGAAGCTTGCCTGTTGCAGGTCCTCGGTGCGGTTCTGGTGTGCAACCATCGGGTTTCTCGGGCAGTCCTTCGCGGGCTAGACGTCGAGGTTCGCCACGTTGAGGGCGTTGTCCTGAATGAACTCGCGGCGCGGCTCGACGATGTCGCCCATCAGGCGGGTGAAGATCTCGTCCGTCACGTCCGCATCCTCGACCTTGACCTGCAACAGCACGCGCGCCTCTGGGTCGAGCGTGGTTTCCCAGAGCTGTTCGGCGTTCATTTCGCCAAGGCCCTTGTAGCGGCTGATTGAGAGGCCCTTGCGCCCGGCGGCGAAGATCGCCTCGAGCAGCTGGCTGGGGCGGCTGATCGTGCCGTCGAAGGTGGCAGCCGGCGGGGCAGCGGCTTCTTCGGCCTCACCCGCCAGCGGATCGGCGGCAGCGGCGGGGGCTTCGGGCTCGGGCTCTTCCACCTCTGCGCCGGCGCGCACCAGCTTGACCGGTTCGGCATAGGCTTCGGCCTGCGCCGCGGCGAGGCTGTGGAGCTTGTGCGCTTCGGTGCTGGAGAGGAAGCGCGCATCGATCTCGTGCACGTCGGTGACGCCGCGCCACAGGCGTTCGAACACCACAGTGCCATCTTCACGCTGCGAGGCCGACCAGCGGGCCTCGCGGTCCCCCGCGCCCAGACGCCCGGCTGCCCGTGCCAGTGCCGCGGTCAGAGCCTCGCCCGCAAGCCCCGGCTCCAGCGCGCCGGTCAGCGCCATCTGCTCCACGATCCCGCTGTCATAGCGGCGCGGGACGAAGGCGAGCAGGTTCTTCAGGCGCAGCGCGCCATCGACCAGCGCGCGCAGCTCTTCCGCGCCGCGGGTCCCGCCGGCCGTTTCCAGCACGCGGCCATGCAGCCCGGCATCGACCAGATAGCGATCGAGTGCGCCCTGATCCTTGAGATAGACCTCCGAACGCCCCTTCGCGACCTTGAACAGCGGCGGCTGCGCGATGAACAGGTGCCCGGCCTTGATGATCTCGGGCATCTGGCGGTGGAAGAAGGTCAGCAGCAGGGTGCGGATGTGCGCCCCGTCCACGTCCGCGTCGGTCATGATGACGATCTTGTGGTAGCGCAGCTTTTCGAGGTTGAACTCGTCGCGGATACCGGTGCCCATCGCCTGGATCAGCGTGCCGACTTCCTTGGACGAGATGATCCGGTCAAACCGCGCGCGCTCGACATTCAGGATCTTGCCCTTCAGCGGCAGGATCGCCTGTGTCTTGCGGTCACGGCCCTGCTTGGCCGATCCGCCTGCGGAGTCCCCTTCGACCAGGAACAGTTCGGACTTGGCCGGATCGCGTTCCTGACAATCGGCCAGCTTGCCCGGCAGGCTCGCGACGCTCATCGCGCCCTTGCGGCTCATTTCACGTGCGCGGCGCGCGGCTTCGCGGGCGGCGGCGGCATCGATCACCTTCTGGATGATCGCGCGGGCATCATTGGGGTTTTCCTCCAGCCACTCGGTCATCTTCTCGCTCATCAGGGTTTCGAGCGGCGAGCGGACTTCGGAACTGACCAACTTGTCCTTGGTCTGGCTGGAGAACTTCGGATCGGGCAGCTTGACGCTGACGATGGCGGTCAGGCCTTCGCGCATGTCTTCACCCGACAGACTGACCTTCTCCTTCTTCAGCATCCCCGAGCGCTCGGCATAGTTGTTGAGCGTGCGGGTCAGCGCGGTGCGGAAGGCCGACAGGTGCGTGCCGCCGTCGCGCTGCGGGATGTTGTTGGTGAAGGCGAGGACGTTCTCGTAATAGGAATCGTTCCACTCCAGCGCCACGTCGATCCCGATTCCGTCCTTTTCGGCAGACACCGCGATGGGCGCGGGGATCAGCGGCTGCTTGTTGCGGTCGAGATACTTCACGAAGGCCGCGATGCCGCCTTCGTAATAGAGATCATGCTCAAGCTTTTCCTCGTGGCGAAGATCGCGCAGCTTGATGCGCACACCCGAGTTGAGGAAGGCGAGTTCGCGGTAGCGGTGTTCGAGCTTCTCGAAATCGAACTCGGTGACGTTCTTGAAGGTGTCGTGGCTGGCCTTGAAAGTGACGCGGGTGCCCTTCTTGAAGCCGTTGGCATCCGAATTGCCATCAACCTTGGGCGCATCGCCCCTCACTTCCAGCGGGGCCACGGCATCGCCATGGGCAAAGCGCATCCAGTGCTCCTTGCCCTCGCGCCAGATGGTCAGTTCAAGCCATTCCGACAGCGCGTTCACCACCGAAACGCCCACGCCGTGGAGACCGCCCGAGACCTTGTAGGCGTTGTCGTCCGAGGTGTTCTCGAACTTCCCGCCCGCGTGCAGCTGGGTCATGATGACCTCTGCGGCAGAGACGCCTTCTTCGGCATGCATCCCGGTGGGAATGCCACGCCCGTTGTCTTCGACCGAAACCGATCCATCGGGGTTCAATTCGATCAGAACGAGGTCGCAATGCCCCGCCAGCGCTTCGTCAATGGCGTTGTCCGAAACCTCGAACACCATATGGTGCAGGCCCGATCCGTCGTCGGTGTCGCCGATATACATGCCAGGGCGCTTGCGCACGGCATCGAGGCCCTTCAAAACCTTGATGGAATCCGCGCCATACTCGTTGGCGTTGGGCAGCTTTGCGGGGGGTTGGTTGGTGTTCTCGTCCATGGCCCATCATATAGGCGCTGCGCTACGGAAACCCAACTGCGGAGGGGCCGCAAGCGGCGCTTTTCCACGAGTGTTCAGGGGGCTTCGACGGATGGCTCGGGAAGCGCCTCAGAAGCCGGGGCGGAAATGCACCCTGCCGCGCCACATGGTGGCATCGAACAGCCCCATCATGCCACGGCGCGAGGGCTCGTCGAACTGGGTTGCGTGGCACAGGGCGGCGGCATTGGCGGCGGCGAGATCGGCGGGGGTGTAGGCGATTGTCTCGGTCAGCAGCGCGGGATCGGTCGTAGCCCAGCTGCTCATCTCGGCAACCGGTGGCAGGCTGCCGTTCGGGATGCCGACATGGAGCAGCCGTGCGCGGATCTCGGGCTCCAGCGATTGCACCGCCTGCACGGTCAGCGCACTCACCATGCGGTGGTCGGCGTGACCATAGCCGCCATCGGGGCCCCAGGTCAGGACGAGATCGGGCATGACATCGAGATAGGCGTCCGCGAATTGATCGAGAAAGCCTCTGGCGGGCGAATCCGGCGCCTGCGGTGTCGCCGCCAGCGTGCCATCGCCCAACCCTTGGAGAAAGCGCGCCTCGGCCCCCAGCGCCTTGGCCGAGCAGGTCGCCTCACCGCGCCGCACCTCGCCCAGCGCCGCGCCCTTGGCGAGAGACGAGACCCCCGGCCCCTGATCGCCGATGGTGGCGAACAGGATGTTCACCGCGTGCCCCTGCCGCGCGAGCGATGCGATGGCCGGGGCCATGAACAGCTCGTCATCGGGGTGGGCCACCACCACCAGCACCTGTTGCGGCGCGGCCTGTTCCTGCGCCGCAGCTGGGTCCAGCGCCAGCGCGGCGAGTGCAATTGCGGCTGTGGTGCGGATCATAGGTTCCCTCTCCTCGGCGGGCTTACTGCCACTTGTGCGAGGGTTTGCGCAATTCCTTGCACGTGCCCTCATGCCGATTATGCATGGCGCCCATGAGCCACGAAGCAATGATGAACCGCCTTGCCGAACCCTTCGGCAATTTTCCCGAAATCCTGATGGAATGGTCGCGCATCAGGGGTGACGACCTCGCCCTGCGGGACGAGCGGCGCGAGGTTTACTGGGCGGAGCTGGTCGGGCTGGTCGAACGGCTGGCGGCGCGGCTGGTCGAGACCGGATTGCAGCGCGGGCAGTCCGTGGCGATCCTCGGCACGTCCACCGTCGAATATGCGCTGGTGTTCCTCGCTGCGGTGCGCGCCGGGGGTGTGGCCGCGCCGCTGACCACCAGCGCCTCGCGCGAGCAGCTCGAAGGGATGGCGAAGGATTCGGGCGCGATCCACCTGTTCATCGATGCGGCCAAGGCGGCAGAATTGGGGCCGGATTTCATGGCCCATCTCCAGCGCGTGCCGCTGGAAAGCATCGACCAGTGGATGGCCCCTCCCGGTAGCCGCGCCCCAGATTTCGTGCCCGAGCCGAAAGACCCCTTCAACATCATCTATTCCAGCGGCACGACCGGCATCCCCAAGGGCATCGTCCATTCGCACCAGATGCGCTGGCGGCAGTTCGCGGCGACGGCCTTGTCCTATCTGGGGGCGGGGCTTGAAGTGCGCTCGCTCGCCTCGACGCCGCTCTATTCGAACACCACGATGGTCGCCTTCCTGCCCGTGCTGCTGGCGGGCGGATGCGTGCGGGTGATGGGAAAGTTCGATTGCGCCAAGTGGCTTGGCTTTGCCGACGCCGACCGCGCCACCATCACCATGCTGGTGCCGGTGCAATACCAGCGGTTGATGGACTTTGCCGGGTTCGACGACTTTGATCTGTCCAGCCTCAAGCTCAAATACTGCACCTCCGCGCCCTTCTCGGCGGATCTCAAACGCGAGGTGCTGAAGCGCATGCCGGGCGGGCTGATCGAGATCTATTCCATGACCGAGGGCGGTGTCGTCTGCCTCCTCCCCTGCCACGAGTTCCCCGACAAGCTCCACACAGTCGGCCGCCCGGCACCGGGGAGCGAGCTGAAGGTGCTCGACGACGAAGACCGTGAAGTGCCCCCGGGCACCCCCGGCAACATGGTCGGCCGCAGCCTCACCATGATGAGCGGCTACAAGAACCGCCCGGACAAGACCGCTGAAGCGCAATGGACCGATCCCGCCACCGGCCAGGTGTGGATGCGCATGGGCGATATCGGACGGGTCGATGCGGAAGGCTTTGTCGAGCTGGTCGGCCGCGCCAAGGACATGATTATCTCGGGCGGGTTCAACATCTACCCCAGCGATCTGGAGGCAGAATTGCTGAAGGAACCGGGCGTGGTGGAGGCTGCCGTGGTCGGCGTGCCGTCGCGCGCGTGGGGGGAAACGCCGGTGGGCTTCGTGGTGCTGAAGGGCGGCGCGGACACCGGCACCATCCTTGCGGCTGTCAATGCGCGTCTGGGCAAGACCCAGCGGTTGGCGGCGCTGCACCCGATTGCGGAGATGCCTCGCAGCCACATCGGCAAGCTGCTGAAGACCGATCTGCGCGAAGTGGCGGAGCGCTTGGGCGGGACGGACTAGGGCGCTGGATACGGCACGGCCCGGCTCCTCGATCGAGGAACCGGGCCGCCGGAAGCTGTAGCTCCGCTCGCGCGTTCTTAGACGATAAACGTGTTGAACGCGGTGCCGCTGATGACAACGGCGAGCAGGAAGGCGACGGCCTTTTCGCTGATACGCATGGTGGGTTTTCCCTGTTTTGTTGTGGTTGGGGAGCCGGGGCGATCCGCTGAGGGGGGAGAGAGGAGACCGCCCCGGCCTGCGCATCATATACACATGTTTGCGCAATATTCAATCTCGCATGAGACTGAAAATAATTCATCACCGCAATCGAAAAAGGCAATCACCCGGGCGGCGGGGATGGCATGCGTGGCGGCGGGAAGTGAGGCGAGCAGCTCGAGACGCGGCCACCAGTTCAGGGGGGGAGGCGGTGGCCGCGTCTCTTTCGCTGCATGCCGGCGCGTGGCGCGGGCAGTGACAGGTCAGGAGAGCCAGCGAGGGGGGGAGAGCTGGCCAGTCCTTCCAGTCGGCAGGCGGGCAACCGGACCGTTCGGCCTGTGTCGCCGGCAATGCGTCCTTGCGGATCTGCGCAGAGTTGGAGAGGAGGCTCCGCGCCGCATCGCTTGATAGTCAAGTGGTAGTGCGCCGCATCGAATTCAAATGCGAAAACACCAATCCGGGTTGCGTGGATTGCAACAAATTAAGGTGCATGCCACGGAAAACGGCCGCCGGATCGCTCCGGCGGCCGCTGCATTTTCAGAGGCTTGATGTGGCTCAGTTGGCGGCGACTTCGCGGCCGCTGCGCTGGCGCAGGGCGGCGACGCGCTCGACTTCCGCGAGGGCTGCGGTGCGGCCTTCGGCCACGCACTTGCTGTCCACGGCCGAACGGGTGTGCGTGTAGCGCGAGGCGGCTTCGAGCGTGCAGGCCTTCTTCAGGCTGGCGTCGATGCGTGCTTCCAGAGCGGCGCGGCCTTCGGCGGAAGTCACGTCGACATCGCCGTAAGCGATCTTGACGGTCACGGTCTCTTCACCGGTGGGCGCAGCGAAAGCGGGCGAGGCGACAGCAGCGAGGGCGAGCAGGGAGAGAGTGAAACGCATGGAAAAACTCCGAAAGTTGAGAGAGGGGTTCGGGGACAGTCGATGCCGCTGACCGGCATTCGGTTGCTCTTTGAAACTCTGGTGCAGTGCACAAGAGTTATGTGCAAATGCGAAATGCGGCAAATTGGTTCCAAAGATTGCAACCGGGAGCGGTGCGTTTTCCGGGAACCCGTTGATTCAAATATGCACTTTGTGTGCTGCACTGCAAAATCAGGGGAAGGGTGCGCCGGGATGCTGGACAGC
>JAIEOM010000135.1 GCA_019750455.1 Sphingomonadales bacterium
AACGGGCCGGTCGGCGGGATGGAATATCCGATGATCACCTTCAACGGCCCGCGCACCACCCTCAACAAGGATGGCACGCGCACCTATTCGCTGGCCGAGAAGATGTTTCTCGTCGGTGTGGTGATCCATGAAATCGGGCACATCTACTTCCCGATGACGGTGAACTCGGATGAACGCCAATGGACGTGGATGGACGAGGGGCTGAATTCCTTCCTCGATTCCGTCGCCGGTTACGAGTGGGACCCGAACATGCCCTGGACCCGCTCTGTGCCGCGCGATTTGGTGCCCTACATGGTTTCGAACAACCAGCAGCCGATCATGACCCAGTCGGATTCGATCACCGACCTCGGCTCCAACGCCTATGGCAAGCCCTCTGCCGCGCTGCATCTTCTGCGCGACACGATCATCGGGCGTGAACGCTTCGACTTCGCGCTCAAGGAATATGCCCGCCGCTGGAAGTTCAAGCGCCCGACGCCGGCGGACTTCTTCCGCACCATGGAAGAGGCGAGCGGGACCGACCTCGATTGGTTCTGGCGCGGGTGGTACTACACCACCGATCACGTCGATATCAGCCTCGATTCGATCTATCGCCTGAAGATGGATTCGAAGAATCCGGACATCGACCTGCCCCATCGCCGCCAGGAGCGGGAGGAGGAGCCCGATCTGGTCGGCATCGGCCTCAACAAGCAGCAGGGCCTGCCGATCTGGGTGCTGGAAAATCCCGGCGTCACCGATTTCTATGACAAGAACGACCAGTTCACCGTCACCCCCAAGGACCGCAAGGGCTACACCGATTTCCTCGAAGGTCTCGCCCCGTGGGAACGCGCGGCGTTCGACCGTGCGGTGAAGGAAGACGCGAACTACTACGTCCTCAACTTCTCGAACAAGGGCGGGCTGGTGATGCCGATCATCCTCGGCCTCACCTTCAAGGACGGTTCGACCGAAAAGCTCAACATTCCCGCAGAAATCTGGCGTCGCAACGCACGCGAGGTCGCCAAGCTGCTGGTCTATCCCAAGGGCAAGGAACTGGTGCAGGTGATGGTCGACCCCGACTGGGAAACCGGCGATGCCGATCTGGAAAACAACCACTACCCGCGCCGCATCATCCCCAGCCGGATCGAAGCCTTCAAGGATGAAGCCAGCAAGTCGCGCGTCAGCCGCGATCTGATGGGCGAGGCGGCCGGGGCCGTGCCGGACGGCAAGAAGAAGTGAGCCCGCTGCGCCGGTTGCTGGTGCTGCTCGCGCTGGTGCTCGCCCCGTTCGGGGCGGGCGTCACCGGCCTCGCGCACCAGCAGAAGCGCGCGATCAGCACGATTGCGCTCAATCCGCGCTCGGGCATGATCGAGATCGCACATCAGGTGCCGGTCCACGATGCCGAGCACGCTCTGCGCGCGCAGGGGGCGAGGAACCCCGACATCATCGGCAGCGAAAAGAGCCGCGAGGCCTTTGCCGCCTATGTCACGCGCCGGTTCCTGTTGCAGATCGACGGCGTGACCGCCGCACCGGCCTATGTCGGGAGCGAGATCACCAGTGGCAGCCTGTGGGTTTATCAGGAGGTGCCCGCGCCGGCGGGCGGCAAGGCCGCGCTGCGCTTCAATTCGCAGATTCTCACCGATTTGTGGGCGCGGCAGGAAAACCGCGTGAACATCGGCGGCGGCACGCAGGTGGAAACCTTCATCTTCCGTACGGGTGCGGTCCCGGCCGAGGCGGGGTTGCGCGAATAGGTCAGGCGCGTCGGCGTTGCTGTGCCGCTTCGGTGCCTGTGAAGCGCGCCTGCAAGTCGGCCAGCAGCATCGGTCGGCCATAGCGGAAGCCTTGCACATGGCGGCAGCCGATGGCGCGCAGGAAGATCTCCTGCTCTTCGCTCTCCACCCCTTCCACCACCACGCGCAGGCCCAGCGAGTGGCCCATCTGCACGATCGCCTGGATGATCAGCCGCGACTGGTGATCCTCGCCGATGGCAGCGATGAAATCGCGGTCGATCTTGACCTTGTGGATCGGGAACGCGCGCAGGTGGGTGAGTGACGAGAACCCCGTGCCGAAATCGTCGAGGCAGACGGTGAAGCCGCTTTCGTCGAGCATCGCCAGCGACTGGCGCAGGTGCCCACCGGCATCGAGCAGCATCGTCTCGGTGACCTCGATGCAGATGTTGCGCGGCCCCAAAGGGCTGTCGTCGATCACGTCGATCAGATGGCGCACGAAATCGCCGCGCCGCAGATCGGCATCGGAAAGATTCAGCCCGATGCGCGCCTCGGGTCCGAACAGGGCGAGGATCGCCGGGCCATCGGCCACCACCTGGTCCAGCATCACGCGGCTGACCCGGCGCGACAATTCTGGGTCGAGCAGGCCCGCGAACACCTCGCTTGCCGCAATGATCCGTCCGTCCTCGTCCCGCAGGCGCAGCAGCGCCTCGACCGAAACCACTGTGCCTGACGCAAGGTCGACGATCGGCTGGTAGGCGGCAATCGCCCGCCCTGCGTTGAGCGCGCTGCGCAACCGGGTGATGGCGTGCTGGCGTTCGGACTGGCGAGCCTCGATCTGCTCGTCCCAGAACACCACCGACCCGCGGCCCTGTTCCTTTCCGCGATAAAGCGCCAGATCGGCGCGGCGCATGATTTCCTCGCTGCTGCCTGCAGTGGTCATCCGCGCCACGCCGCATGTCGCCCCGATACGCAGCAGAGCGCTGCCCAGCGGGGGCATCTCGGCAAGGTCCGCGAGCAGTTCATCGAGGAAGGCTGTCACCTCGCGCAGTTCCATCGACGCCGGGAACAGCAGCGCGAACTCGTCACCCCCCCACCGCGCCAAGAACACGCCTGAAGCGGTGCGCATCAGCAGCTGGCTGGCAATCGTTTCAAGCACGCGGTCGCCGACCAGATGGCCGAGCGTGTCGTTGACATCCTTGAAGCCGTCGAGATCGAGCAGCGCGATGGTTACCGGTTCGCTCTCCACCTGCTGCATCGCACGGGTAAGGCGCTGGTCGAAACTGGCGCGGTTATACAGACCGGTCAGCCGGTCGCGCTCCGCCGCGCGCTTCAGCGCCACGTTACGCAGGTGTTCGGCGGTGCAATCGAGGATGATGCCCGCGACCGAATCCGGTTTGCCGTCGATATCGATCCGCTCGCCCTCCACCCGGATGCGGCGCTGTTCGCCGTCATGGCGACGGATGGTGGTCTCGAACATGAAGGGCTTGCCCAGTTCGACAGTGTCCCGCAGCGCCGCGCTGATGATCGGCCGGTCATCCGGGTGGTACATCTGCACCGCATCGGGCACGCTGACCGAATTGCCGGCCTCCAGCCCGGTGATGGCATAGACCTGATCCGACCAGTGCAGCCGTTGCGTCGCCAGATCGACCCGCCAGCTGCCGATATTGGCGGCGCGTTCGGCCTGGCGGAAGATCTGGCTCGATTGCCGCAAAGCGGTGTTGGCAAGGCTGAGTGCGCGGGTACGGGCGTGAAGCGCGATGGATTGTTCGGCAAGTTCGGCAAGCATCGCCAGCGGCGCGATCTGGTCGTGTCTGAACGCCCCCGGCAGCGGCGAGATACCGCAGAGCGCGCCCAGGATGACCCCGTCTTCGCCGCGGATCGGCACGCCGATATAGGAGCGGATGAAGGGCGCTCCGGTGACAAGGTCATTCTGCGCCAACCGCGGATCGGCGCGGGCGTCATCGATCAACTGCGGCCCTTCGCCGAGCACGCAGACCGCGCAGAAGGAATCCGCGATCGGTGTCTCCAGAAGCTCCGTGCCGGTTCGTCCGAGGAACCACTGCCGCTCCTGCTCTACCACCGACAGCAGGGCAATCGGGCAGCCGAGCATGGTACTGGCCAGCAGGGTGATGCGCGAAAACAGGTCACGGTCAGGAATGGCATCCAGACCGAGGCTGCGAATGGCATCGAGGCGAGGCGATTCCGACACCTGTGTCCCGTGCCCCCAGAGCCCTTAACAAAGCGTGCGAGCGCGACCGCGTATTGCTGCAAAACCACATCGGCTCTGTCATTTGTCACATAAAAAATGACCTTTCGTCGAAAGGATCGCTCCATTTGGTTGCGAGCCCGAGGAAATGGGCAGCATGAGGCGGCGTGTTGACGAGGCTTTCGGACCCTTCAGGCGCCCCCCTGCCTGCCGCAGCCGCCTCCGACACGCACAAACTCCGCACTCGAAACAGTGAAATATCAATGCTTTACAATGACATTCGCCGTCGGCGCGCGCAGCTTATGCTGACGGTCGGCGCGATCGGTCTCAGTGTCGCCATGCCGTCGCTTGCCGCCGCGCAGGAAGCGGTCGCTGCGGATACGGAAACCACCGAGGAGACCGGCGAGGCGATCGTCGTCACCGGCACCCGCATCCAGCGCCCCGAAGCCGCGACCGCGACCCCCGTCGTCGCGATCACCGCCGAGAACATCGTCCAGTCGGGCATCAACAACGTTACCGAACTGCTCGCCCAGAGCCCGGCGCTGTTCAATTCGGAAACCAATTTCGATGCCGCCGGTTCGCAGGCACGCACAGGCGCGGCGGGTGTGAACCTGCTCAACCTGCGCAACCTGGGTGCCAACCGCACCCTGACGCTGGTCAACGGTCGCCGCCATGTCGCAGGCGTGTCGGGCGAAGCCGGGGTCGATACCAACACCATCCCTGTCAGCCTGATCGAGCGCATCGACATCCTGACGGGTGGCGTCTCGTCGGTCTATGGCGCTGACGGCGTGTCGGGCGTGGTCAACTTCATCATGAAGCGCGACTTCGAAGGAGTCGACATCCGCGCCCAGAACGGCATTTCGGACTTCGGTGATGCCGAAAGCAATTTCTTCGCGGCCACGGTCGGCAAGAACTTCGCCGACAACCGCGGCAACATCGCGCTGAACTACGAATTCCGCAAGGACGCCCGCGTCGGTTACGGCGACCGGCCCAACGGGCGGTTCGAGGCCGATACGCTGGTCCGTAACCCGGATGACATTCCCGACGATCCGAACGTGCCGGACAACATCTTCCTCAATCGCATCGGCTATGCCGACAGCTCGCCCGGCGGCGCGCTGGTGATCGACGACAGCTTCAGCCCGCTGTTCAACGGCGATGGCCGTCCCTATGATCCGGGTCGCTTCCTGCCGCAGTCGGGCTTCCTGGCGCAGGGCGGGGACAACACCCCGATCAATGATTACCAGGGCGACCTTCAGGCCGGTGCCAAGCACCACTCGTTCAACGCGCTGTTCAGCTTTGAACTGACGCCGACGGTGCGCCTTTTTGCCGAGGGCAAGTATGTGAAGACCAAGAACTTCACCATCGCCCAGCCGTCCTTCGACTTCTTCACCTTCATCTCGGAAGACAATCCGTTCATTCCGGCGAATGTCCGCGCCGCGGGCCTCGACACCTTCGGCGGCCTGCTGTTCAACCGCGACAACTTCGATTTCGGGACCCGCAACGAAAATCTCGAGCGTGATCTCTACCGCACCGTGATCGGGCTGGACGGCGATATTTCCGACAATGTGAAGTTCGAGGCGAGCTACGTCTACGGCCGCAACGACACCACTTACATCTCCACAAACCAGCGCATCGAGGACCGGTACTTCGCCGCGCTTGATGTGGTCGATGTCGGCCAGTTCCGTACCGGCACGCCCAACGGCGTGTTCGATTGCCGCGTCAATGTCGATGGCGGGGCGATCGCGGATGCGGGCAACGGCAACTACGGCCAGGCCCCGCAGACCTTCACTCCCGGCCAGTGCGTGCCGCTCAACATCTTCGGCGAAGGCGCCCCGAGCCGGGCCGCGCTCGACTTCGTGCTGACCGACACCCGCAACAACTACCGGATCGAACAGCATGTCGCCAACGCCTTCATTTCGGGCGATTTCGGCAAGTTCTTCGAACTGCCCGGCGGCGCGGTGAACTTCGCGTTCGGCGGGGAGTATCGCAAGGAAAAGAGCAACTTCCAGCCTGATGCGATTTCCACGCAGGTGACCGATTTCGATTCGAACTCGGGCGTGCTGGCGGACCTCGCGCTGCTGGCACCGGAAGTCGGCAGCTTCGACGTGTGGGAAGTGTTCGGCGAAATCAACGTGCCGCTGCTGTCCGACCGTCCGTTCTTCGACGTGCTCGAATTCACGGTGGCGGGTCGCTATTCGGATTACTCGACTGTCGGCAGCACGGAAGCGTGGTCGATCAACGGCCAGTGGGCCCCGATCCGCGATATCCGCTTCCGCGGCGGCTATTCGGAATCGGTGCGCGCGCCGAACATCACCGAGCTGTTCTCGCCCCGCAGCGGAACCTTCGCCTTCATCAACGACCCGTGCGGGCCGGAGAACCTCAATCAGGGCACGGCGTTCCGTGCGGCAAACTGCCGCGCGCTGATCGAGGGGCTGGGCGTCGATTTCGACACCTTCGACCCGGCGAGCGACATCAATTCCAGCGCCAGCCGCGAAGGGGTGTTCTCGGGCAACCGCAACCTGACCGAGGAAAGCGCGACCACCTGGACCGCAGGCGTGATCCTCCAGCCGAGCTTCGTGCGCGGACTGACGGTCACCGCCGACTGGTACGACATCCGCCTCACCAACGCGGTTCGCACCGCCTCGCTTAACGAGACGGCGCAGTTCTGCGTGGATTCGGCCTCGCTCGACAACGTGTTCTGCGATTCGATCACGCGGTCGGGGACCACCGGTTTCGTCACCAACTACCTGCTCTCGCCGCAGAACGTCGCCTTCATCGAGACGGCGGGCGCTGACGTGACAGTGAACTACGCCTTCACGCCCGGCAGCGGGTCGCTGGGCCGGTTCAACCTGGGCGGCACGCTGGGCTATCTCGACAAGCTGCTGGTGCTGCCGGCTAATGGCGGGATCGTTGACGACAACCAGGGCGAAAACGGCGCCCCCGAATGGGTCGCCACGGCGGACATCACCTGGTCGCTGGGCAACTTCGCACTCAATTACGGGGTGCAGTATGTGGGCGACCAGCTGCGCTTCGAGAAGGACGTGATTGCCGGAGATCCGGATATCGCTGCACCCGAGTTCCTGACGATCAACGACCGTTTCATCCACGACATCCGCGCCGAAATCCGCACGGATGACGAGCGGGCGAGCTTCTTCCTCGGGGTGAATAACTTCACCGACGAATTGCCGATCCGCGGTCTTGCAAACCAGCAGGGCGTCGGCTGGATGGGCCGGTATTTCTACGCCGGCATCCGCGTCACGACTGACCAGCTCGGCTTCTGAGGCGCGCCTTAGGGCGAAACATCGGGGCGGGTGTCCGGCTCCGGACACCCGCCCCTTTTCGTATGACCGGGGCTCCTGCGGCTTGAGCTCACCGGCTGCACACCGGCTATGTCCGCATCACCGACCGCAAGAAGGACATGTTCATCTCGGGCGGGTTCAACGTCTACCCGCCCGAGGTCGAGAAGCTGCGCCCCGACGCGCAGGCTGATCCCGCGGGGCTGCTCGGCTGGGCGCGGGAGAACATGGCCAATTACAAGGTGCCGCGCCACATCGCGATCGTTGACGATCCGCCGCGCAATGCCGTGGGCAAGGTTTCCAAGATCGATCTGGCAGGTTCCTGAGCGGGCAACAGCTGCTGATCGGGGGGTCATTCTCCGGAATTGCCGGGCCAGCGAGAGCCCCCGCCGCCTGCCAACCTGCCGCAGCGCGCCCGAAGGCGAAATCTCGATTTCGGGAGGGAATGTTTGGTGCGGTCGAGAAGACTCGAACTTCCACGGGCTTTCGCCCACAACGACCTCAACGTTGCGCGTCTACCAGTTCC
>JAIEOM010000176.1 GCA_019750455.1 Sphingomonadales bacterium
TCGCCGAACTTGCTGAGTTCCAGACCGGTCTCGCGCAGCCATTCGGTGTTGGGGACGAGGCCGATCTGCACGAACACGCCTTCCAGATCGATGCGGCGTTCATCGCCATTGGCGCGGTTCTTGACCACGAGGCCGTTCACGCGGGTGCCGTCGCCCAGCACTTCGGTGGTCTGGCCGTTGGTGATGATTTCCACGTTCGGCATCGAGCGCAGCTTGCGCTGGAGCACCTCGTCGGCGCGCAGCTTCACGTCGAATTCGATCAGCGTCACATGGCCGACGATTCCGGCAAGGTCGATCGCCGCTTCCACGCCCGAATTGCCGCCGCCGATCACCGCGATGCGCTTGCCCTTGAACAGCGGGCCATCGCAGTGCGGACAATAGGCGACGCCTTTGTTGCGATACTCCGCCTCGCCCGGCACGCCGAGATTGCGCCAGCGTGCGCCGGTGGAGAGGATCAGCGAGCGCGCCTTGAGGGTCGCGCCGTTGGCCATCACCACCTCGTGATAGCCGCCGACATCCTTTGCCGCGCGCAGCTCCACCGCGCGGGCGAGGTCCATCAGGTCGATCTCATATTCGCCGACATGTTGCTTCAGGCTGTCGGTCAGCTTGGGGCCTTCGGTGTAGGGCGTGCCGGGGAGGTTCTCGATCCCGAGCGTATCCATCAGCTGCCCGCCGAAGCGTTCCGCCGCGATCCCGGTGCTGAAGCCCTTGCGCGCGGTATAGACCGCCGCCGCCGCACCGGCGGGGCCGCCGCCGATCACCAGCACCTCGAAGGGCGCCTTGGCGGCGAGCTTTTCGGCAGCCTTGGCATCGGCGTTCACATCCAGCTTCGACAGGATTTCGGCCAGCTCCATCTTGCCGTTGTAGAACGGCTCGCCGTTGAGGAAGGTCGCAGGGACCGCCATGATGTCGCGCGCTTCGACTTCGCTCTGGAAGGTGCCGCCTTCGATCAGCGTGGCGGTGATGCGCGGGTTTTCCAGCGCCATCAGCGTCAGCGCCTGCACCACATCCGGGCAGTTGTGGCACGTGAGCGAGAAGAACATCTCGAAGTGGTAATCGCCTTCCAGCGCGCGGACCTGTTCGATCAGGTCGGCGTCAACCTTGGGCGGGTGACCGCCGGCCCACAGCAGCGCGAGCACCAGCGAGGTGAATTCGTGGCCCATCGGCAGGCCGGCGAACCGCACCCACTTTTCCGCATCGCTCGCACGGCGGATGACGAAGCTGGGCTTGCGCGCATCGCTCCCGTCGAAGCGGGCGGTGACGAGATCGTGGAGCGAGGCAATCTGCTCGATCAGCTGGCGCGTCTGGCGCGACTTCTCGCTGTCGTCCAGCGAGGCGACCAGTTCCACGCCTTCGCGAAGATTGCCGAGATAGGTCTTGAGCTGTGCCTGCATGGCTGCATCGAGCATGGGAGTCCTCCGGGCGCGGATAATCGCGCGAGACGAGTGGAATTTTTCGGATGGGTAACACGGGACCGGATGGCCCTGCCCCGATAGGGGGGGAGGGGCGGACACATCCGGTCCCGGCTACGACCCGAGGGCTTTGAAAACCGCTCGGGATTGACGGCCGGCGCGGGGCCGAGGGGGAGGGGGGAGAAGCCCCGGCGCTGGCCGATCGGATCAGGCCGAAGCCTTAGATCTTGCCGACCAGATCAAGCGAGGGGGCGAGGGTTTCCGCGCCTTCTTCCCACGCCGCCGGGCAGACCTGACCGGGGTTGGCGCGCACGTACTGGGCGGCCTTGATCTTGCGGGTCAGTTCGTTGGCATTGCGGCCCACGCCTTCGCAGGTGATTTCCATGATCTGGATCACGCCGTCCGGATCGACCACGAAGGTCGCACGGTCGGCAAGGCCAACGCCTTCACGCAGCACGCCGAAGTTGTTCGACAGCACGTGGTTCTGGTCGCCCAGGAACGGGAAGGTCAGCTTGCCGATCTTGTCCGAGGTGTCAGCCCAGGCCTTGTGGCTGAAGTGCGTGTCGGTCGACACGGCGTAGACTTCAACGCCCATGCCCTGGAGGGTGGCGTACTTTTCGCCCATGTCTTCCAGCTCGGTCGGGCACACGAAGGTGAAGTCGGCCGGGTAGAAGAAGAACACCGACCACTTGCCGGCGAGGTCCGCTTCGGTGACGTCGAAGAAGTCCTTGCCCTTCTGGTAGGCGGTGGCGGTGAACGCCTGGAGAGTCGAACCGATGATACCCATGGGAGTTTGTCCTTTTGATGGGGTTGTTGAGAGAGGGTCGAAACTGGTGTGGAAACCGACAGCGCCGAAATAGGCGTTTTTGCGCTGCACAAAAGCGCATTTGTGCGATTGCGAAGATCGGAATTTTCAATCTTTCGGGGTGGAACCAATCGATTTGGCCGCTCATACCTCATCTGCATGCGCGTTCAGCGAACCGGCCGGGAAGCTAACCGTGGCCCATGCGACTTTATCGGTGAACCGTGCCCTGCATGCCGCCAAATGCATGCACCCCGCCCCTACCGGTAAAAACCGTGTGCGGTGAAGGGCTTTTGAAGAATTATATTACAAATTGACGCACTAACCTGCAACTCACAGCCCGCGCTCGCCGTGCCTCAATCCCGAGGCGATTTGCCCGCCGCCGGTCACGGTGCCATGACTGCGGCACGGCGGGGGCCGTATGGCTGCTCAACAGGGAAAGTGCCACGCATGTCCGACGAATATGGCAAGCCTGCCATTCAGCCGATCGCGTTCGATTTCGCGCACAGCCATGCGCCTGCCTCGGGCAAGGATGTGCTGGGGATCGTCCAGTCCGCCTTCGAAGAGCTTGGGCCCGCCACGGACAGGCTGATCGAGGTCAAGCGCGAGGTGCTGGCCGAAGTGTCCGAGGGCAGGCTTGCCCATGCCCTGCGCAAAGCTATCGTCGGCGCGGGCAAGGCCGGTTGCACCTGCTGTTCCTGACCCGCTTGCCCGCCGGGCGAAGGCTGCTACCGCACAACCCATGCGTGTGCTTCTGACCGGATCGTCCGGCTGGCTTGGCCGGTTTCTTGCCCCCGCGCTGGAGCGGGCAGGCCACGCCGTGACAGGGCTCGACATTGCGCCCGGGCTGCATACCGGGGTGATCGGCAGCGTGGCCGATGCCGCGCTGATCGAACGGCTGTTCGCCGCACACCGTTTCGCGGCGGTCATCCACGCCGGGGCGCTGCACAAGCCCGATATCGTCCGCTATCCCGCGCAGGCCTTTGTCGACGTCAATGTCACCGGCACGCTGAACCTGCTTGAAGCCGCGGTGCGGCACGGGGCGGGACGGTTCGTTTTCACCTCCACCACCTCGCTGATGATCACGCAGGCGATCCGCGACGAGGTGGCCCCGCAAGCGGTGTGGCTGGACGAGACATCCGGGCCGCTCAAGCCGCGCAACATCTACGGCGTGACCAAGCGGGCGGCGGAGGAGCTGTGCCGCTTGTGGCACGATCTCCACGGCCTGCCGGTCGTGGCGCTGCGGGTTGCGCGCTTCTTTCCCGAGGATGACGATACCCACGCGGTGCCTGCGGGCGAGAACCTCAAGGCCAACGAGTTCCTCAATCGCCGGTTGACGGTTGAGGATTGCGCCGCCGCGCATATCGCCGCGCTCGACGCCGCGCCGCGCGTGGGCTGGGGCGTTTACGTGGTCAGCGCCCCGCCGCCCTTCACCCGCGCCGATGCCGCGCGGCTGAAGACGGAGGCGGCAGGCCTGATCGCCGAACGCTTCCCCGATGCGCCCGCGCTCTACGCCGCGCGCGGCTGGGTGCTGCCGCCGAGCATCGGGCGGGTCTATGATCCCTCGGCCATCGAGCGCGATCTGGGGTTCCGCTGCCAGACGGACTTCGCGGCAGTGCTGGCGGCGCTGAGCGAGGGCGGGCCGCTGCCCTTCACCCACGATCCCGGCTATGTCCCGCCCAAGGAGATGAGGCGCCAGGCGCCATAGGAGTGGCGTGCACTGGTCGGGCGGCACAGCCGCCGCAAGGCCGACCGGCCGCCCGCAGCGACGCTGGCGAAGCCTGCATGAGCGAGGATATCGCAGCCCGGATGGGCTGCGCTAAGAAACCTGCCCCCGGTGCAGCAGCTTGTGGTCCGCCAGCACCAGCGCCATCATCGCCTCCACCACGGGCGTGCCGCGGATGCCCACGCAGGGGTCGTGGCGGCCCTTGGTGACGACTTCCACTGCCTCACCGGCGGAATTGATCGATTCCACGGGGGTGAGGATCGACGAGGTCGGCTTGAAGGCCACGCGGCACACCACCGGCTGTCCCGTCGAAATGCCGCCCGCCGTGCCGCCCGCGTGGTTGGCGAGGTAGATCGGCTTCCCGTCCGGCCCCGGACGCATCCGGTCGGCATTCTCCTCGCCGGTCAGGCGCGCGGCTTCGAAACCATCGCCGATCTCGACGCCCTTGACCGCGTTGATGCTCATCATCGCGGCGGCGAGATCGCTGTCGAGCTTGGCATAGATCGGCGCGCCCCAGCCGGCGGGGACCCCCGTGGCGACACATTCGACAATCGCGCCGAGCGACGATCCGGCCTTGCGCGCCGCATCGACCTTTTCTTCCCAGCGCTTCGCCGCCGATGCATCGGGGCAGAAGAACGGGTTGTTGGCGATTTCGGCGTGGTCGATGGCGGCAGAGTCGATCCGGTCGCCGCCCAACTCGCAGACATAGGCGGTGATGGTGACCTCGGGGATCACCAGCCGCGCCACCGCGCCCGCTGCCACCCGCGCCGCCGTCTCGCGCGCGCTGGAGCGCCCGCCGCCGCGATAGTCGCGGATGCCGTATTTGGCGTCATAGGCGTAGTCGGCATGGCCCGGACGGTATTGCTGGGCGATGGCGGAGTAGTCCTTGCTGCGCTGATCGGTGTTCTCGATCATCAGGCTGATCGGCGTGCCGGTGGTCTTGCCCTCGAAGGTGCCCGAAAGAATCCGCACCAGATCATCCTCGCGCCGCTGGGTGGTGAAGCGGCTGGTGCCCGGCTTGCGGGCATCCATGAACGGCTGGATGAAGTCCTCGGAAATCGCGAGGCCCGGCGGGCACCCGTCTACTACCGCGCCGAGCGCAGGCCCATGACTTTCGCCCCAAGTGGTAAAGCGCAGCACGCGCCCGAAGGTGTTCCAGCTCATGGGGCGGTGCTTTTACCCAAAGTCCCGTTCGTGTCGAGCGCAGTCGAGACACCTGAGCCGAGGCCTCTCGACTACGCTCGAGGCGAACGGGGATTGTAGCGGGGTTAGCTCTAGCCAAACCCGCACGATTGCGGCAGGAACAAAACATGATTGCAAAGCTCTCAGGCAGGCTCGATGCGACCGGCGAGGACTGGGCCGTGGTCGACGTGGGCGGGGTGGGTTACCTCGTCCACTGTTCGAGCCGCACGCTGGCGGCGCTGGGCGAGGTGGGCGAGGAGTGCACCGTCCACACCGAATTGCAGGTGAGCGAGAACGACATGCGGCTCCTCGGGTTCGCCGAGCAGGCCGAGCGCGACTGGTTCCGGCTGCTGACCGGCGTGCAGGGCGTGGGCAGCAAGGTCGGCCTCGCAATCCTCTCCGCGCTCTCGACCGGCGAACTGCGCGACGCCTGCGGCAAGGGC
Organism: Sphingomonadales bacterium; assembly: GCA_019750455.1. Taxonomy (GTDB): domain Bacteria; phylum Pseudomonadota; class Alphaproteobacteria; order Sphingomonadales; family Sphingomonadaceae; genus Erythrobacter. The sequence goes on from JAIEOM010000176.1 coordinate 5,566, forward strand.
GATGCGGCGATGGTCGCCCGCGCGCAGGGCGTGGGGCCGAAGCTGGCGGGCCGGATCGTCAACGAGCTGAAGGACAAGGCGGGCGGAATGCCAGGCGGCTCGGGCGGGTTTGCTGTTAGTGCCGCAGCCGCCCCCGTGGGCAGCAAGGGCGCAGACGCGGCGAGCGCCTTGGAGAACCTCGGCTTCAAGCCTGCGGTCGCCGCGCAGGCCGTGGCCCGCGCGCTCGAGGAATTGGGCGAGAGTGCAAGAGAGGGCGACCTCATCCGCGTGGCGCTGAAGAAGGCGGCGGGGTGATGGGACAACTGACGGACGAGCAACGAGCGGTCGCTGAAGCAGATGCGCAGCGTTGGTGGGACTCCGCCAACGACCGCTTGCGCTTTTCGGTTGAGTACGCGCAAGCCGGAATCAAAAGTCTCTTCATCGCCAATGGTGGCGGTATTCTCGCACTTCTCACATTTGCTGGTGACGCCGACAAGATCGCGGAGCCGAGGGCTCTTTTTTGGAGCTTTGTCTGGTTCGGTTTGGGCTGCGCGTGTGCCCTGTTCGTTTACATTGCCGGGTACCTTTCCCAATCGCACGTAATGCAGTCGGAGTATTTGCGTTCGAGGCAAGCCACCGCCGATGCACTTGGAGTTGCGCGAGAATATGATCCGTCTGAGACCGACAGGTTAAGCGAAGTTGCGGAGAGGACAGGGATGATCTGTGCCATCGTATCGCTCAGTCTGTTCGTCTTGGGTGCGCTGGTCGGCTTGGACGCAATCACGTGAACACCTCCGAACCCCTCCACTCCCCCACCCGCCAGCCCGGCGACCCGGACGCCGCCCTGCGCCCCCGGCGGCTCAGCGAATTCGTCGGCCAGGAGGCTGCCAAGGCGAACCTTGCCGTCTTCATCGCTGCCGCGCGCGCGCGAGGGGAGGCGATGGATCATACCTTGTTCTTCGGCCCCCCCGGCCTCGGCAAGACCACGCTGGCGCAGATCATCGCAGGCGAGCTGGGCGTCGGCTTCCGCGCCACCAGCGGCCCCGTTATCGCCAAGGCGGGGGACCTCGCCGCGCTGCTCACCAATCTCGAGCCGCATGATGTGCTGTTCATCGACGAGATCCACCGCCTCTCCCCCGTGGTCGAGGAAGTGCTCTATCCCGCGATGGAGGACCGCGCGCTCGATCTGATCATCGGCGAGGGGCCGTCGGCGCGCTCGGTGCGGATCGACCTGCCGCCCTTCACCCTGATCGGCGCGACGACACGGCAGGGGTTGCTGACCACGCCGCTGCGCGACCGCTTCGGCATTCCGGTCAGGCTCAATTTCTACACCCACGAAGAGCTGGAGCGCGTCGTCACCCGTGCGGCAGGCCTCATGGGCCTCGCGATTGCGCCCGATGGCGCGCACGAAATCGCCCGCCGTTCGCGCGGCACGCCGCGTGTGGCCGGACGCCTGCTGCGCCGCGTGCGCGACTTTGCCGATGTGGCGGGCAGCGCCACTGTGACGCGGCACGTGGCGGACGAGGCGCTCACCCGGCTCGAGATCGACCGCCTTGGCCTTGACCTCATGGACCGCCGCTATCTCACCATGATCGCTACCACCTACAAGGGCGGGCCGGTGGGGATCGAGACGCTTGCGGCCGGCCTTGCCGAACCGCGCGATACGGTGGAGGAGGTGGTCGAACCCTATCTCATCCAGCTCGGCCTCGTGGCCCGCACCGCGCGCGGGCGTATGCTCAACGATGCCGGATGGGCGCATCTCGAAATGGCCCCGCCCAGAGAATCACCCCCAGCCCAGTCCGGATTGTTCGAGGACTGAGTCGCCAGGCCCTGCGGATGCCTCCGCGTTAACCCTGAGGCTAACTGCCCCCCCCTTTTTCGGTGCCAGTTCGGGACAGCGCGCGGGAAATCCGCTGATCCCGGCCCGATTCCGGCCCGTTGTGCGAGCGATGCTTGGTTAACCCGATTGCCCCTGTGTGCCTTCTGCCATCAAAAGAAGGCTGGATTTAGAGGAGGTGCGGCCTGACCGCTGCAGCCCTCGCAAGCAAACAGGGTAAAAGACCATGTCGCTCAAACTGGCCATCGCGAAACTGTCCGCCGCTGCGGCGGGTGTCGCATTGTTGCAAGGTGGTGCGGTGCGCATGGCCGAGCCGATGAACACCGACACGCCCGACTTCTCGACCAATATCGACGGGAAGCTGATCCAGGTCGATCCGGTGACGGGCGCGCGTTACATCAAGACGACCCGCGACCGGATCATCGAGACGCCCGA
>JAIEOM010000177.1 GCA_019750455.1 Sphingomonadales bacterium
GTCTACAACAAGGGCGCGGAAGTGATCCGCATGATGCGCAGCATGGTGGGCGAGGCGCGGTTCCGGGCGGGCACCGACCTCTATTTCGACCGCCATGATGGCGAGGCGGCGACCTGCGAGGATTTCATCAAGGCGATCGAGGACGGGGCCGGGATCGACCTCACCCAGTTTCGCCGCTGGTATTCGCAGGCCGGAACGCCGCGTGTGACCGTGTCGCAGGTGGTCGAGGGTGATACCCTGAGGTTGACTCTCAGGCAGACCGTCCCCGTCACCCCCGGCCAGCCCGACAAGCTGCCGATGCCGATCCCGCTCAAGATCGCGGTCCATGCCCGGTCCGGCGCGCTGGGCGCGGAGCAGTTGGTAGTGCTGGAGGAGGAAGAGCAGACCTTCGACCTTCCGCTCGCCGGCCCCGACCCGGTGGTCTCGATCAACCGTGGCTTTACCGCCCCCGTCGTGATCGAGCGCGATCTGGCGCGCGAGGACCTCGTGTTCCTCGCCGCGCATGACGACGATCCCTTCGCCCGTTCGGAAGCCCTGCAGGAGCTGGCGGTCGGGCACCTCGTCGGCACGGCGAGCGGCTCGCTCTCGGCGGAAGCGCAGGCGGCGGGCGAGGCGGCGATCATCGGGGCTTTCGCCTCCAGCCTCGCCGACAACGCGCTGGAAGACGCGATGCGCGGCGAATTGCTGGTGCTCCCGTCCGAAACTTACCTGTTCGAGGCGATGGCGACGGGGGACCGCAAGGCCGATCCCGGCGCGATCCACGCCGCGCGCGAGGTGCTGAAGGCGGCCATCGGCTCGGCGCTGGCGGGCGAGCTTGCCGCGCTCCACGCGCGGGCGTCGGCGGTTGCGCTCGACGATCCGGCAGGGCGCGGGGCGCGCAAGGTCAAGACCATCGCTCTGGGCCTGATCGCCGCGGCCGATCCCGCCACGGCGGCGGAGCTTGCCGCCGCGCAATATGACGCGGCCGACAACATGACCGACCGGCAGGGCTCGCTGATGGTGCTGTGCGGTCTCGACACGCCGGCGCGCGCGGAGAAACTCGCGGCGTTCTATGAGCGATACAAGGACAACGCGCTGGTCGTGGACAAGTGGTTCACGCTTCAGGCTCTGTCGCTCCATCCCGATGTCATCCAGCACGTGCGCGCGCTGGCCGAACATCCTGACTTTACCCTCAAGAACCCCAATCGCGTGCGTTCGCTGCACATGGCTTTCGCCGGCAATCCCAAGGGCTTCCACAAGGTCGATGGCGAGGGTTACCGCATGGTGGCCGATGTGATCCTCGCGCTCGATCCGATCAACCCGCAGACTGCGGCGCGCTTCGTCCCCTCGCTCGGGCGGTGGCGGCGGATCGAGGCCGGGCGGGCGGCGCTGATGAAGGCGGAGCTGGAGCGGATTCTCGCCGCCGGCAACCTCTCCCGCGATACCTTCGAGCAGGTCAGCCGCTCGCTGGAGGGTTGAGCGGGTGGAGTTCCAGATCGACACCGCGCCGGTGCTGGACGGCGTGCCGCACGCCTTTTTCGGCAGCAAGGGCGGCGCGCACCAGTTCGGCTTCGGCGGACCGGGTGACGGGGCCGATGTCCGCGCGCTGCGTGCCGCCGCGGCGGCGTCGCTGTGCCCGGGCGGGGCACTCGCCGCGCCGCATCAGGTGCACTCGCCCGATGTGGTGACGGTCACCCAAAGCTGGGATGACGCAGCGGAGGGGCGACCGGTCGCCGACGCTGTCGTCACCGCCATGCCGGGCATTGTGCTCGGGATCGTCACTGCCGACTGCGGCCCGATCCTGTTTGCCGACAAGGCTGCGGGCGTGATCGGCGCGGCCCATGCCGGATGGCGCGGTGCGGTGGACGGGGTGCTGGAAAACACCATCGCCGCGATGGAGGCACTGGGTGCCACCCGCGCCAATATCGCCGCCGCACTCGGCCCGACCATCGCGCAGCCAAGCTACGAGGTCGACGCACCGTTCCGCGCGCGCTTTCCCGATGATGCGGAGCCCTTCTTCGCCCCCGCGCCCGAGCGTGACGGCGTAGCGCGCTGGCACTTCGACCTGCCCGGATTCATCATGGCGCAGCTCGCTGCAGCGGGTCTTAGCAAAATTGCGGATACGGGCCGGGATACATTCTCACATGTCGCGCGTTACCATTCGCATAGACGCTCCACGCAGGCGGGCGAGGCGAATTATGGTCGGCAGATCAGCATGATCGCGCTGCCATGATACGGCCTTGCACAACTGCGAACGCGGCTTGACGAAAACACGGTTGGAATCTCGAAGGATTGCCGTTAATTGCCCCGCCCAAGTTTCAGGCTGGGTCCGCTGCAAGGCGTGTCCGGGCACGAAACAGGGACCAATCGACGGATCGGCTCAGGGGCTTTCACGGCTCCGCAATGGAACACCACGCCGCGCAGGCCTTTTCCGGCGCGGCAAAACGAGCAGGGTAAGACGAAATGGCTACTAACACGGCCGCTACCACCGAAGTCTCCGCCGCCGAAGAAGGCGTGCGCCGCCGCGACTGGATCCACATCGCCGCGCTCGGCACGGCGGGTGTGGGCGGAGCCTCGCTGCTGTTCCCGCTGGTGAGCCAGATGGCCCCCTCGGCCGACGTGCTCGCCGCGAGCACCACCGAAGTCGATGTCGGCGCGATCCAGCCCGGCCAGTCGATCAAGGCGTCCTTCCGCAAGCAGCCCCTGTTCGTGAAGCGTCTCACCGCCGAGGAAATCGCCAAGGCCAAGGCTGACGATGGCGCTTCGATGCGCGATCCCGCCAAGCTGGCGGACCGCACCAAGGCCGGGCATGAAGACGTGCTGGTCACCATGGGCGTTTGTACCCACCTCGGCTGCGTGCCGCTGGGCGCTGCCGAAGGCGAGAACAAGGGCGAGTTCGGCGGCTACTTCTGCCCCTGCCACGGTTCGCACTACGACGTCGCCGGCCGCATCCGCAAAGGCCCCGCGCCGCTCAACCTTCAGGTGCCGGAATACGAGTTCACGTCCGACACCGTCATCCGGGTCGGGTGATCGTTCGTATCTGATCCGACACAATAATCGCCTGACCTTCCACCCGATCAAGCCGAGAGAACGCCATGAGTTTCGCCTGGGCCAAGCAATATGAACCGCAGACCGCTCTGACCAAGTGGCTGGACGAGAAGCTTCCGCTTCCGCGTCTGGTCTACAATGCGGTCGGGGCCGGTTATCCGGTGCCGCGCAACCTCAACTACATGTGGAACTTCGGCGTGCTCGCCGGTTTCTTCCTGGTGGTGCAGATCGTCACCGGCGTCGTGCTGGCGATGCATTATGCCGCCAACCAGGCTGTCGCCTTCGGCACGGTCGAGCACATCATGCGCAACGTCAACTACGGCTGGATGCTGCGCTACGCCCACGCCAACGGGGCGAGCTTCTTCTTCATCGTGATCTACCTGCACATCTTCCGCGGGTTCTTCTATTCGTCCTACAAGGCCCCGCGCGAGATGATCTGGTTGCTGGGCGTTGTGATCTTCCTGCTGATGATGGCGACCGCCTTCATGGGTTACGTGCTGCCGTGGGGCCAGATGAGCTTCTGGGGCGCGCAGGTCATCACCGGCCTGTTCAGCGCGATCCCGCTGGTCGGCGAGCCGCTGCAGGTGTGGCTGCTGGGCGGCTTCGCGCCGGACAATGCCGCGCTGAACCGCTTCTTCTCGCTGCACTTCCTGCTGCCCTTCGTGATCGCGGGCGTTGTGATCCTGCACATCTGGGCGCTTCACATCCCTGGCTCGTCGAACCCGACCGGCGTGGAAGTGAAGCAGGAATCGGACACCGTGCCGTTCCACCCCTACTACACTGCCAAGGACGGTTTCGGGCTCGGTGTGATCCTGATCCTGTTCACCGCGATGGTGTTCTTCCTGCCCAACGCTCTGGGCCACCCGGACAACTACATCGAGGCGAACCCGCTCTCGACCCCGGCGCACATCGTGCCCGAATGGTACTTCTGGCCGTTCTACGCGATCCTGCGCGCCTTCACCGGTGACCTCAGCATCCCGTTCACCGGCATCGTGCTGATCCCGGCCAAGCTGCTCGGCGTGATCGCGATGTTCGGTTCGATCCTGTTGTGGTTCATCCTGCCCTGGCTGGACAAGAGCCCGGTGCGTTCGGGCCACTACCGTCCGATGTTCCGCAAGTTCTTCTGGTTCGGCCTGATCCCCTGCATGATCGCGCTGTTCATCTGCGGGGGTGCGCCGGCGGAAGAGCCCTATGTGGTGATCAGCCAGATCGCGACGGCGTACTACTTCCTCCACTTCCTGGTGATCCTGCCGATCATCAGTCAGATCGAAGTGCCCAAGCCCCTGCCCTTCTCGATCACCGAAGCGGTGCTCGGCGGGGCGGCGCCCGGCGGCACTTCGGGTGGTGGCAAGATCAACCCCGAGGGCGTTGTCGGGGGCCTGCCCGGCACCGCGACCGACGGCTCGCTGCAACCGGCCGAGTGATCGGCCGGGACGGCTCCCAAGCAATCTGAACCGATAAAAAGAAAGAGTTCGGACATGACTATTCGTCTCGGAGGCATCATCGTCGGCCTCGCCATCACCGCGGTGCTGGTGCTCTGGTCGCTCCTGCCCGGTGTCTACAACTATGCCTTCGGCCCGGCGCCGGAAAAGCAGCCGTCCTATGCCTTCTACGAGCATGGCGACGGTCCCGACGGCGGCTTCGCCTTCGATGGCGCCTTCGGCAAGTGGGACTATGCCCAGCTGCAGCGCGGCTATCAGGTCTACAAGGAGGTCTGCTCGGCCTGCCACAGCCTGAAGTTCGTGGCCTTCCGCAACCTCAAGCAGCTCGGCTACACCGAAGCCGAGGTTGATGCTGAAGCTGCGGCCTGGACCGTGCCCGGCATCGATCCCGCCACCGGCGAGGTGACCACCCGCCCGGGTGAGCCGACCGACTACTTCCCGAGCCCCTACCCCAACGCGGTTGCGGCGGCGGCGGCGAACAACAACGCCATTCCGCCAGATCTCTCGCTGATGGCCAAGGCGCGTCATGACGGGTCGAACTACATCTACGACCTGCTGACCGGCTACGGCGAGCCCGATCCCGCCAAGGCGGCGAAGGTCGGCTTCGAGACGCCGGACGGCCTGTACTTCAACAAGCACTTCCCCAACGTGAACATCGCCATGCCGCAGCCGCTGAGCGATGGTCAGGTGACCTATGCCGACGGCACCGAGGCCAGCATCTCGCAGATGTCGAAGGACGTCGCCGCGTTCCTGACCTGGACCGCCGAGCCTTCGCTAGTGGAGCGTCGCCAGACGGGCTGGTTCGTGATCATCTTCCTGATGTTCGCCACCACGCTGGCGTTCCTCAGCTACAAGCAAATCTGGGCCGGTCTGAAGCCGAAGAAGAAGTAAGCTTCGCCCACCTACGACACAGCGGCGCCCCGTCATCCCTTGCGGATGGCGGGGCGCTCTGCTTTGTGGGAACCGAAAGGGGCCATTCCGACATGACTGCACCGCATCTCTCGCGCGAGGAACTGAAGGCGCTGGTGCGCACCGTGCCGGATTTCCCGCATCCCGGCATCCAGTTCCGCGACATCACCACGCTGATCGGCCACCATCAGGGAATGGCGGCCAGTGTCCACCACCTCGCTGCCGAAGCCGCAGCGGCAGGAGCGCACAAGATCGCCGGTATGGAAGCGCGCGGGTTCATCTTCGGCGCGGCGGTCGCGGTCCAACTCGGGGTCGGCTTCGTGCCGGTCCGCAAGCCCGGCAAGCTGCCCATCGATACCATCGGCATCGACTACGCGCTGGAATATGGCACGGACCGGCTGGAGATGGACCCCGGCGCCATCGCGCCCGGGCAGGAAGTGGTGATCGTCGATGATCTGATCGCCACCGGCGGCACGGCGCTCGCCTCGGCGGAGCTGCTGCGGATGGCGGGGGCGGTGGTCCGCCATGCGCTGTTCGTGATCGACCTGCCCGACCTCGGCGGGGCCGAGCGGTTGCGGCAGGCAGGCATCACCGTCTCGGCGCTGATGGAGTTCGAGGGCGACTGACCGCCGCCCCCCCAACACCCACCTGCCCCTCTGCCGGCACAGTGTTTCACGTGAAACCATGCCGGAAGGGCCGGTTGAAGGGGGTCTGGAAGGGGTCTGGGCGGGGGGTAACCGGGGTCTGACCCCACCCAAACCCGCGTCAGCCGCCACCTCGCGCGCCCATGCCGCTGCGCCGCCCCCACCGGGAACTCGCCGGGGTCGAGACGGGTTGTGCTATTGTAACATCGTCGTCTATGCCCCTCACCGGGCATCCTCCGCGCCCGTCGCATCAATCACTTGCAGGAAGGACCCGAGGGGCCGCCTATGGCAACCGCCATGACGCTTCTGACGCTGGCCCTGCTCCCCTTTATTGCGGCGCTTGCCATCGCGCTCGCCCATGGTGCGCCGCGCATCGTCCATTCGGGGATCGCGGGCGCGGCGAGTGCGGGCGGGCTGGCCCTGCTGGCGAGCCTCGCTGCCCCGGCACTCAATGGCACCCCACCCAGCGCGACATGGGCATGGGTCCCCGCGCTCGGCCTCGATCTAACGCTGATGGTCGATCCGCTAGGCTGGATGTTCGGCCTGCTGATCCTCGGCATCGGACTGCTGGTGGTGATCTTCGCCCATTCCTACCTCTACAAGCACGAGGATACGGGCCGATTCTTCGCCAGCCTGATGCTGTTCCAGGGCGCGATGCTGGGCATCGTCATCGCCGGCAACGTGCTGCTGCTGCTGGTGTTCTGGGAGCTGACGAGCCTTGCCTCATTCCTCCTCATCGGCTTCTGGCAGCACAAGGCCGAAGCCCGGCAGGGCGCGCGCATGGCGCTGGCGGTGACGGGGGGCGGGGGCCTCGCCCTGATCGGGGGCATGGTGCTGCTGGGCATCGTGGCGGGCAGCTTCGATCTCGCCACGATCCTTGCGCGCGGGGCCGAGGTGAAAGCCTCGCCCCTTTACCCCGCGATCCTCGGGCTGATCCTGCTCGGCTGCTTCACCAAGTCCGCGCAGTTCCCGTTCCACTTCTGGCTGCCCCACGCGATGGCCGCGCCCACGCCGGTCAGCGCCTACCTGCACTCGGCGACGATGGTGAAGGCGGGCGTGTTCCTGCTGGCGCGGCTGTGGCCGGTGCTGGCGGGGACGGAGGCCTATACGCTGATCGTCACCACCACCGGCCTCGTCACGATGGTGTTCGGTGCCTGCGTGGCGCTGTTCCGGCACGATCTGAAGAGCATCCTTGCCTATTCCACGATCAGCCAGCTGGGGATGCTGGTGATGCTGCTCGGCTTCAGCCTCGAAGCTGCGGCGCTGGCCGCGGTGCTGCACATCATCAACCACGCCGCCTTCAAGGCCGCGCTGTTCATGTCCGCCGGGATCGTCGAGCATGAAACCCGCACGCGTGATATCCGCCGCCTCGGAGGCCTCGCCAAGGCGATGCCGGTCACCGCGCTGGTGGCGACTCTCGCCGCCGCTTCGATGGCGGGGCTGCCGCCGATGGGCGGATTCATTTCCAAGGAGCTGATGCTCTACCAGACGCCCAAGCTCGCGCTGTTCGGTCAGCCGTGGCTGCTGGCTGGGCTGGCGACGCTGGGTGCGACCTTCTCGGTCGGCTATTCGCTGCGCCTCGCCGGGCACCTGTTCTTCGGCCAACCCCGCGAGGCAGAGCCCTTTGCCCGCGCCCATGATCCGGGCCCTGCGATGTGGGGCGCGCCCGCGCTGCTGACGGCGTTGGCGGCGCTGCTCGGCCTGATCCCCATGCTGCTTGCCGCGCCGCTGGTGGGGGTGGTGACGGGGGTTGTCACCGGCACCGCCGCTCCGGAAGTGGAGCTGGCGCTGTGGCACGGGGTCAACCTTGCGCTGATCCTCAGCATCGCGGCGGTTGCGGGCGGCGTGGT
>JAIEOM010000278.1 GCA_019750455.1 Sphingomonadales bacterium
GCCGCGTAGGCACCCGGCCCGACGGGCACCCCGTCCGCAAACATCGCATCGAGGGTGGCCTGCCCGACCAGCTTGCCCCCGCGCAGGGCGCTGGCGAAACGCAGCAGATCTGCATTGGTCGAATAGCCTCCGCCGGCAGGGCTGCCCTTGAAAGGCAGGGTCATCCAGTTGGCTTTCCACGCTGTGGCAAAGGTGCCGTCCTTGAAATAGCCGGTGGCGAGGTTCGGGGTCACGTCTTCCTGTGAGTCATACCCGCTGGCCACCATGCCTGCGGGCATGAAAATGTGCTGCCGGATGTAATCGAAATAGCCCGTGCCCGACACGTTCTCTACGACCCGGCCCAGAAGGACGTAGCCAGCATTGCTATAGCTCCAGTCCGCACCGGGCTCGAAAAGGGCCGGTTGGCGGGCGATCAGCTCCAGATAATCGGCCGGATCGACGAATTTCTCGCGGTTCTGGAAGAACTCCGGGACGAAAAAGTCTCCGAGTCCGGCTGTATGGTGCAGCAACTGCCAGAGTGTGATCCTGGCCGCCGCCGCCTGATCCGGATATTCGGGCATCACTTCGGCAAGGCGGGTATCCCAGCGCAGCTTGCCTTCTTCGACAAGCTGACCGATCGCCACGGCCGTGAACATCTTGTTCATCGAACCGATGCGGAACCGGGTCTCGGGATCGGCCTTCGTGCCGAAACTCCGGTCGGCGAGGCCCCGGCATTCGTCGAAGATTGTCGCCGCGCCGTCTGCAATGGTGAGGCAACCCGAGAAGTCGGCGGTTCTGGCCAGTTGGTCGAGCGCACCTTGCGCAAGTCGCGCGATTTCGGCCCGCGGTGCGCCTGCCTTTGGCCAATCCGCATAAAGCGTCGGGTCGTCGACCGGGACCAGATCCGCCATCACAAGCTTGCCCGGCTGCTCCGGGTCGGGAAGCAGGACGAGTGCGGCAAGCTGCCCTGTGCGGCGCCCCCTGATCGTCAGCACCAGCATTCCCGGGGGGCCTTGTGTGCGGGCGTCCACGAACTCCACCCCGCCGCTGTCGCGCACCGCGACAGCGAACTGTTTTGCGATCGCTTCCTTCGCGGCCGGATCGAAGGCGGGGGACAGGATAGTGTGCAGCCAGGGCTCCGTCTCGCCGGGGCGAGCCGTGTTGATATGCGCGATCACTGCCGCACCGATCCGTCCGGCCTCGGTATCGGGAAGAGTCTCGCTGATCGTCCCGGCCAGCGCCGCCGAAGCCCGGATGGCCGCGATGCAAGCCAGCACAGGCGTGAAGAATGAGGAACGCAAACGGGTTCTGCGGAAGGCGCGTATCATTGTCGATTCTCCGTCGAAAGCGGGACCATGCTGGGTTTCGACTGCTTTGATGCCGTGCGGGCAGTGTTTGGATGCAGCCGCCTTCACAAAAAATCGGACGGGCAATGACCGGCACTTTTGACCCGCTGCCGCCCCTCGTCGCCGAGAATTTCAAGCATGCGGTACACTCCGAGCCCGATGCATACGACGCCCTATTGTAAATAGTATTGACTCGCATTCGCAATAAGAACATCCAGTGCGCATTGTCACCCTGATACAACGGGACCACACATGCGTTCTTACCTTTCCTCTCGTCTCGGCCTTTGCATGGCTGCAAGTGCCGTCGCCTGTCCTGCAATGGCCGAATCCCCTGAAGAAGCCGAAGCCCAGCAGCAGACCGGGCGTATCACCGTCACTGCGACCCGCACCCCCGTGATGCAGGAGGAGGCGCCTGCGACCATCACCATCATCACCGACGAGGAGATCGCCGACCAGCTCGCCACCGACATCAGGGACCTCGTCCGCTTCGAGCCCGGCGTCACCGTCCGCCGCGCGCCCGCCCGCTTCGGGGCGGCAATTGGCGCAACCGGCCGCGCGCGAAACGAGGATATCGCGATCCGCGGCATCGGCGGCAACCGGGTGCTGATACAGGTCGATGGCATCCGCAGTCCCCAGGGCTTCAGCTTCGGTCCGCAGGATGCCGGACGCGGCGGCTTTACCGATGTCAGCCTCGTCAAGCAGGTCGAGATCCTGCGCGGGCCGGCCTCTGCACTCTATGGCAGCGATGGGCTGGCAGGCGCGGTCAGCTTCGTCACCTCCGACCCGGTCGACCTCGCCAAGGGCGAGAATGTCGGCGGCTTTGTAACCTCGCAATATTCGAGCGACGACAATGAATTCGCTCAGACCGCCGCCATCGCCGGACAGAGCGGCAACCTGTCGGCGATGATCGCCTATAGCCGGCGGGACTTCAACGAGCTGGAGAACCGCGGCACCAACGAAGGCACCGGCCCGGCCCGCACCGCTCCCAATCCGCAGGACGGGCGCGGCGATGCGGTGCTCGCGAAGATCGTCTGGGACAACGGCCCGCACCGTCTCCGCCTGACCGGCGAATGGCTCGACAGCGCCGTGGAAACGGAAGTGCTGAGCGGCCTCGGCGCGGCCTTCACCTTCGGCCCGCGCCCGGTGTGGAATGTCGATGCCCTGAACGCCCGCGACACGGTGGAGCGCAAACGCGCCTCGCTCGACTGGACCTATGACGGCACCAGCGCGGATGTGATCGAATACGCCTTCCTCTCCGCCTTCTGGCAGGACGCCGAGGATCGCCAGTTCGCCTTCGAGGAGCGCACCAGCCTCACCGCCACCCCGGCACCCGATCGCGAGCGCCTGAACACCTTTGAAAACCGGGTCTATGGCGCGGTCGGCGAAGTGCGAAGCGGCTTCGCGGCAGGCGGGACGAAACACCGCATCGCGCTGGGCGGCGATATCAGCTGGACCCGGCAAGAGGGCTTGCGTGACGGCACCTTCCCGGGGCGAGGGGAAAGCTTCCCGACGCGGGCCTTTCCGGTCACCGATTTCATGCTGGGCGGCCTGTTCCTATCGGACGAGATCACGCTTTTCGACGGCGCGCTGACCCTGTTCCCGGCATTGCGTTTCGACTTCTACGAACTGGACCCGACCAACGATCCTCTGCTCACGACCTTCACGCCCGCAGGCCAGAGCGACAACCGTATGTCTCCCAAGTTTGGGGCGACGCTGAAGCTCGCCCCCGAGGTGATCCTGTTCGGCAATTATGCTCAGGGCTTCCTCGCGCCCACGCCTTCGCAGGTGAACAACTTCTTCGAATTCATCGCGGGCGGCTACACCTCGATCCCCAACCCCGATCTGCGGCCCGAGACGAGCGAGAGCTGGGAGGCGGGCGCTCGCTATGTCGCTGACGAATTCTCGCTTCAGATCACCGCCTTCCGCGGGGATTACGACAATTTCATCAGCCAGCAGGTGGTGAGCGGCGGCTTCACTCCGCAGAACCCGGCGATCTTCCAGTTCGTCAACTTTGACCGCGCGCGGATCGAGGGGATTGAAGCGCGCGCCGAGATGAAGCTGGACAGCGGCATCACCGGGCGCATCGCCATGGCTTATGCCGATGGCGATACGATCGATCGGACCGGCACCCGCACGCCGCTTGACACGATCGATCCGTTCAATCTGGTCGCCTCTCTGGGATACCGCGATCCGCAAGGGCGCTTCGGGGGTGAGCTGATCCTTAGCCACAATGCCCGCAAGGGGGGCGATGACATCGAACGCGCCGCCGACGGCAGCGACTTGTTCGTGCGGCCGGATGCTTCGACGATCCTTGATCTCACCGCCTTTTACGCCGTGACCGAGCGGCTCAAGCTGCGCGCCGGCCTCTTCAACCTGACGAACGAGACCTACGCGCTGTGGTCCGACGTGCGCGGGCTGAGGACGGCCGATGCCGGCATCCTCGAGGCCTTCACTCGCCCGGGCCGCAACCTCAGCGTTTCGGCCAGCTACCGCTTCTGACCAACCATGGAGGACACCATGACCCGAATGACCAAGCTTTTCCTGTCGACCGGCCTCGCCGCCCTAGCGCTGGCCGCCACACCCGCCCCCGCGTTTGCCGATGGCCCGATCGTCCAGAGCGCCGAGGCCGCCAAGGCCGCCTTCGAGGAGGACCGTAAGACGATCCTCGCGATGGCAGGCGACTTCAAGGTGACCTTCGACATGCAGGAATCTACGCCCTGGATTGAGGGCTACAGCCCGATAGAACGCAAGATCTCCGGCGGCTATGAAAGCGTACGCGTGATCGATGACACCGGCACGCGGATCGTGCTCCAGCACCTGCTTGTCACCGGAGACGAGGCCAATCCCTATGTCGTCAAGCACTGGCGGCAGGACTGGGAGTACCAGCCCGCAAAGATCCTCGCCTACAAGGGCGGCGATGTGTGGGAATGGCAGGCGGTGCCCGAAAAGATGCGCGCCGGGCGCTGGTCGCAGACAGTCTGGCAGGTCGATGACAGTCCGCGCTATGCCGGTTGGGGCGAGTGGGAAACCACGCAGGGCATCCGCCGTTGGCGATCGAACTGGACCGCGCGCCCGCTCGCCCGGCGCGATGCGATCCGGAACCCCGTCTACGATCACTACATGGGCATCAACCGCCACCAGCTGACCCCGACGGGGTGGGTCCACTGGCAGGACAATACCAAGATGACCACGCCCAAGGGCGGCGGCGAGGCCAAGCCGGTGGTGCAGGAATATGTCCTCAACACCTACGAACGCTTCGACGGCTACAATATCGCGGCGGCAGAGACCTACTGGGAGAAGACAAAAGGCTACTGGGATGCGGTGCGCGGCAAGTGGGACGCGATCGCCGAAAACAATGGCGGCATCCGCATTGCGCAGGAGCCGAACGCCGGCACCACCATCGCCGGCGAACTCATGATGCTCGCTGACAGGATCAAGGACGGGAAGGAAACCCCCGAGGCGGCCAGTGCCAAGGCGCTGGCTTTGATCGAGGAAGGCACGTCCGGCAAGGGCGGGTGATCACCGGGCTTTTGGTCCGGCGGGAACCAATCCGCGTCCCGCCGGCCCACCCCGCGGGCTAGGGCAGTCACGCCCGACCGCAGGGCAGTCTTCCCGCGGCACAAACTTTCGAGCGAAACGGATGGGGCTATTCTAACGCGGGCATGAGGCTGCTTCGCGAAGCTGCTTCAGCGATCCTGGAGGTGACACTCCGTTTGGTTCCGTTCAATTTGACGCTTTTGGCGTCGCGCCTTCCCGCACCTCGAAAGGCACGGCCAAATTCCGCCGCCAAAATGATGCTAGCGTCGGTGACGGGAGTATCTCCTTGGCGCTCCCCCGCAGTCACAATTGGACTTCCAGCTTACGCTCAACGCTGACTCAGTGTAGCGCCCCCGGCTCGCCGCACAGCAGCATGCAACTTTGCTCACGAAAGCCTGATAATGACTCGCCTCGCCCGGATCGAACTGCGTGATCTTCATCTTCCCGTGTCGATCGGTACATATGGGCCGGGCGATGTTGTCCCCGATGCCCATATCCTCGACCTGACCCTGACGATTGCGCCCGACCTTGTGCAGATCGCCTCGGACGAGATGGTCAACGTGTTCGACTACGATCCGCTGATCGCAAAGATTGCCGAGATTGCCCGCAGCCGGACGTTCGAGACGCAGGAATACCTGATGACCCTGATCACGCAGGCCTGCGCCTCCTATGACGTAATCGAGGCGGTCGAACTCTGCCTGAGGAAATTGCCGGTGCTGGGAGGCACTGGTTCGCTCGGCGTGCGTCTGGTTCTCGGGAGCGAGGATCTGGCGGCATTGCGTGCTCACGATCGGCGCGCGCAATGATCGAGGCCATCGGGCTGGATTTCGGCACCACCAACACGGTTGCGGCCCTTGCAGACGGCGCCGGCGGATCGGAACTGATCGAGTTTCAGAGCAAGCAGGCGAGCGGCCCGACATTCCGCTCGGCCTTGTGCTTCTGGGAAGATAGCGGCGCTCCCCGCGGCGTCGATAGCGAGGCCGGGCCGTGGGCAATTGAGGAATTCCTCGAAACCCCGTCCGATTGCAGATTTGTTCAGTCGTTCAAGTCAGTGGTGGCGAGCCCTTCTTTCGAGCGCGCGCTGATTTTCAACCGGCCGTTCCGCTTTGAGGACATGGGCCAACTGTTCCTGAGCAAGCTGGTGTCGCACGCGCGCGGCAAGCTGGATCAGCGGCCCCGGCGGGTGATAGTTGGGCGGCCGGTGGAATATGCCGGTGCGCAGCCGGACAGCGACCTTGCGCGGGAACGTTACCGCGCGATGTTCGCCGATTTCGGGGTCGAGGTGCACTACGTCTATGAACCGCTGGGCGCAGCCTTCAGCTATGCCACGCGGCTGACCGAGCCAGCGACGGTGCTGGTCGCCGATTTTGGCGGGGGGACGACGGACTTTTCGATCGTGCGGATCGCGGATGCCGGTGCGCCGCAACGCTGCACACCGCTGGCCTCGTCCGGGATCGGCATTGCAGGCGACCGTTTTGACCAGCGCATTGTTGACCGCCTGGTGCTGCCGATGCTGGGGAAGGGCGGGCAATACCGTTCCTTCGACAAGCTGCTGGACATTCCCGGCGGGTGGTTTTCAGAATTTTCCGACTGGTCACGCCTCGCACTGATGCGCAACCGCCGCACGCTCGACGAACTGCGCCGGTTGCAGCGCAACGCGGTCGATCCGGCGGCGATCGGTCGGCTAATTGCGCTGATCGAGCACGAGCAAGGCTATCCCCTCTATTCGGCGGTGGGCCAATTGAAGCGGGCGCTGTCAGACCAGGGATCGGCCGAATTCCGCTTCGAGGGCGGGGGGCTCGGCATTGCTGTCGAGGTGGAGCGTTCAGCGTTTGAGTCATGGATTGCGTCTGACCTTGCCCGCATAGAACAGGCGCTCGATCAGGCCGTTCAGCGGGCCAAACTCGCGCCGGAAGGCATCGACCGCGTGTTTCTGACCGGCGGCTCCTCGCTGATCCCGGCGGTGCGGGCCATCTTTGACAGGCGCTTCGGGGTGGAGCGGATCGCCTCGGGCGGCGAGCTTACTTCGATCGCCCACGGTCTCGCCATGATCGGCGCGCTGCCCGAGCCGCAGCTTTGGGCGGCATGACCGGCTTGCGTGGCCGACGAAGCGTGCAAGCTCCGGTGATGGCTGACCCTGCAGTGCGCTCACCCGTGGGCGGCATTCTGCAGGTAGATCGCCGGACCAAGAACCGCACGAGCCGCAAATCGTCTGCCTATGACAACGGGCTGCGCATACCACTGGTTTTCCGCTGGCCTGGTCGGATTGCGTCCGACACCGTGGAGCGGAGGCTGGTCTCCGCCGTGGATGTGATGCCGACCATTCTCGACGCGGCCGCCGTCCCCATGCCAGGTGGCCGCGACTACACTGGCCGCCCGCTGCTGCTTGGCGGCACGCCGGAGCGCGATTTCGTGTTCGGTAGCTTCGACGAAAACGTCCGCGGTTAGCGGCTGCCGATGATCGCCCCCTGGTCTGATGGGCTAGAGGAGCAGATCCCATCGAAATCTGCCGAGGCGTTGGCGAGAAAGGTCACTGCTTCCCTTGTTGGCAGCGCGGAATAATGGACGACGGTTTTCGCAGTAAGCGGGACCTTTCCGGTGACCAGCGCGGCAATGGCTGTGTCGCCTCACTCCATCTCAACCAATCGCCGGAACAGCCAGTCTTCGACTGTTCTCAGTGAGCATCCTACGTCAGCTCGGCGAATTTCCTCTCGCAGGATGTCCTGCACGTCATCGGCAGACCACGGAAACAAAGGACTGCCGACGGATGGCGGTGCGGCCATTGTCTCCAGTAGCTGGCGGGTGCGCTGGGAGCAGGGCAAAGCGATCAGCTCTGGTCGCCTTGCCCATTCTGGTTCCGGCCCAGAGCGGATCTTCTGCTCGCTGCTGGGACGGCCAGGTTCCAACCACCAAACCAAATGGGGCCTAATGTCAGGCAGGGCTTGTTGGGGGACGTCTGTGCATGGGGCGCGGCGTGGAGAGAAGCCAAAGTTGAAGAGCGTCGACCTGTCGTCATAACTGCCGAAAGCAACGCAGCTGGCGCAGCATTCCGCAAGTCGCAGGCGTTGCTCGCCATAGCTTTATGGTGCTGGTCAAGATGCTCATAGTCGCCGACCGTCAGGCCGGTGCCTGCAGCTGGCACGAGCTGGTTCTGGCAGGCATAATAGCCCCGG
>JAIEOM010000239.1 GCA_019750455.1 Sphingomonadales bacterium
GCCACGATCATCGCCAGCCAGGCGGTGATTTCGGGCGCCTTCAGCCTCACCCAGCAGGCGATCCAGCTGGGCTTCATCCCGCGCATGGAAATCCACCACACCAGCGCCACAGCTGCCGGGCAGATCTACATCCCGGCGATCAACTGGGGGCTGATGGTGATGGTGATCCTGCTGGTGCTGTTCTTCCAGTCATCGAGCAACCTTGCCGCCGCGTATGGTATCGCGGTGACCGGGGCGATGTTCATCGACACGCTGCTGCTGGCTGCCGTTCTCACCGCACTGTGGCGCTGGCCGCTGTGGAAGGCTGTCCCCCTGATCGCGGTCTTCCTGATCGTCGATGTCGCCTATTTCGGGGCGAACCTCATCAAGGTGCCGCAGGGCGGGTGGGTGCCGCTGTTCATCGGCTTCGTGATCTTCACCCTGCTCACCACTTGGGCGCGCGGGCGTAAGCTGATGCGCGAGCGGATGAGTGAAAGCGCGCTGCCGCTGGAAATCTTCGCCAAATCGGCCAAGAACTCCGCCTTCCGCGTCCCCGGCACGGCGATCTTCATGGCATCGAGCACCGCCGGTGTTCCCTCCGCGCTGCTGCACAATATCAAGCACAACAAGGTGCTGCACGAACGCGTGGTGATCCTGACGATTGCCATCGCCGACGTTCCCTATGTCGGGCCGCACAACCGCTGCGAGATGACCGATCTGGGTGACGGCTTCTACCGCGCTGTGCTGCAATACGGCTTCATGGAAGAAACCGATGTGCCGCTGGGGCTCAAGCAGATGGAGCGGTGCGGCGGTGCGTTCGACATGATGCAGACCAGCTTCTTCCTGTCCCGCCAGACCCTGATCCCGAGCGAACATCCCGGCATGCCGATCTGGCGCGAGAAGGTCTTCGCATGGCTGCTGCGCAATTCCGCAAGCGCGATGGACTTCTTCAAGCTCCCCACCAACCGCGTGGTGGAACTGGGGAGCCAGGTGGAAATCTGATCCCCTCCTGATCTTGTCCCCGTGTCAGCGGTGAGAAACGAGGGGGTGATCACCCCGTCGGCGGTTCGTCCTTCAGCACCTCGTCCTTTTCCTCGAAGCTGAGGCCGTGCTTCAGCAGCATCGGGATCTGGGTGAAGGTGAATAGGAAGGTCAGCGGCAGGAACACCCAGATCTTGGCCCACAGCCAGCCTTCGAAGTCCATCTGCGCGCGCAGCAGTTCGTTGAGCACGGCAAGGCACAGGAAGAACACCCCCCAGTTCCGCGACAGCTTGAGCCAGCCTTGCTCGGTCAAGCCTTCGAAGGCGGCTTCCAGCAGGATGCGCAGCAGCGCCTCGCCCATCATGAAGCCGCCCAGCAGAGCCACGCCGAAACTCGCGTAGATGATCGTCGGTTTCATCTGCACGAAGGTCGGATCGCCGAAGAAGATCGTGAGGCTCCCGAAGCCGACGATCAGCGCGGTCGAGAACCACAGCATCGGCGACACCTTGCCCAGCCGCCATTTCGACACCGCCAGTGCGGCGACGGCTGCCACCATGAAAGCGAGCGTGCCCGAGATGATCGCGGCGACTTCGCCCAAGGCATTGGGTTCGGCAGGGGACTGCCACTTGTATACGCCGAGGAACACCAGCAGCGGGCCGTAATCGACCGCGACATTGAGCCAGCTGGAAGCAGCTTTCTTCCCTTCGGTCTCGCTCATCACGCCACCCCTGCGATCACACGGGCGACGAGATCGGGATCGAAGGGCCGCAGATCCTCCATCTTCTCGCCGACGCCGATGGCGTGGATGGGGAGGCCGTATTGTTCTGCCGCTGCAACCAGCACGCCGCCGCGCGCGGTGCCATCGAGCTTGGTCATGATCAGGCCGGTGACGCCCGCGACTTCCTTGAACACGTCGATCTGCGACAGCGCGTTCTGGCCGTTGGTAGCATCGAGCACCAACACCACATCATGCGGGGCTTCGGGGTTGAGCCTTCCGAGGACGCGGCGGATTTTCGCCAGCTCCTCCATCAACTCCTTCTTGTTCTGCAAGCGGCCCGCAGTATCGACGATCAGCGCGTCAATCCCGGTGTCGGTCGCCTGTTTGACCGCGTCGAACACGATCGCCGCCGGATCGCCGCCCTCGGGCCCGCGCACCAGATCGACCCCGATGCGCCCGGCCCATGTCGCCAGCTGGCCGATTGCGGCGGCGCGGAAGGTGTCGCCCGCCGCCAGCAGAACACCATAATCATCCTCCTGGAACAGGTGCGCGAGCTTGGCGATGGTGGTGGTCTTGCCCGATCCGTTGACCCCGATCACCAGGATCACCTGCGGGCGCGGGAAGGCGGTGATTTCGAGCGGCTTGGCAACCGGACGCAGGATCGCGGCGATTTCCTCGGCCACGGCCTCCTTCAGCTCGCGGGTGGTGATTTCCAGCCCGAAGCGCTTCTCCGCCAGACGCGCACGGATGCGGGCGGCGGCTGACGGGCCAAGGTCGGAGAGGATCAGCGCATCCTCGACTTCGTCCAATGTCTTGTCGTCGAGCTTGGCGGTCCCGCCGCTGCTGACGGGCAGATTGGCGCTCAGCCGCTCGGAGGTTTTGGCAAAGCCTCCGAACAGGCGCTGGGTCCAGCTGGTTTCACTCATGCGAGCAGGCCCTCCCTGACCTCGCTTGGGGTCACTAAGATGATGGTCCCCGCCACCGTGCCGGAGGGCAGGGCGACGCGGGCGTAATTTGGGGCATAGCCGGTGCCGTCCCTTTCGGCGAGGACAGGCAGGCATTCGCCCACAAGGCTCTGGAGCCATGCGGCGCGCCGCGCGGCGGCACGGGTGCGCAAGTCTGCGGCGCGGGCCTTTACCAGCTCGCGCGCCAGCTGCGGCATGCGCGCGGCAGGCGTGCCGGGGCGAGGGGAATAGGGGAAGATGTGGGCTTGAACGATCTCGAGTTCGTCGATGATCGCAAGATTGGCGGCATGGTGCGCCTCGTCCTCGGTCGGGAAGCCGGCGATGAGGTCTGCGCCGATCGCGATGTCGGGGCGCAGGCCCTTCAGCCGCGTCACCAGTTCCACCGCATCGGCGCGGCTGTGTCGCCGCTTCATCCGCTTGAGGATCAGGTCCGCCCCGTGCTGGAGCGAGAGGTGCAAGTGCGGCATGACGCGCGCTTCGCCCGCAATCAGATCAAACAGCAGTGGATCGATCTCCACCCCGTCCACCGAAGACAGGCGCAGGCGCCGGAGGGCGGGGAAGGCGGCCAGCACCGCCTCGACCAGCACGCCGAGGCGCGGTTCGCCGGGCAGGTCCTGACCCCACGAGGTGAGATCCACCCCGGTCAGCACCACCTCTTTTGCGCCCGCCGCCAGATGCACGTCAACCTCGCGCAGCACCTCGGCAACCGCCAGCGAACGGCTTTGGCCGCGGCCTTGCGGGATGACGCAGAAGGTGCAGGCATGGTCGCAGCCGTTCTGTACTGCGACAAAGGCGCGGGTGCGTGCAGGGGCGAGCGGCGGGGCTTCGCCGGGCACATTCCACGCGCGCGGATCGAGCTTGGCAGCATTGGCGACCAGCGCGTCGACCTCGTCCATCGCGCCGATCGCATTGCGGTCTATCTCTGCCGCGCATCCGGTCACCACCAGCCGCGCCGCCGGATGATCGCGGCGCGCGCGGCGGATCGCCTGCCGGGTCTGGCGCAGCGCCTCGGTGGTGACCGCGCAGGAATTGACGACGACGAGGTCCTCCTCACCCGCCAGCATCGCGCGCATCCGCTCGCTCTCCGCGATGTTCATGCGGCAGCCGAGGCTGATGATGTGCGGGGCGTTCAAGCGTAGTCGTCCCAGTCGAAAGTGCCGCGGAAGCTTTCCGTCGCGGGGCCGCTCATCAGGATCGTTCCGCCCGGCTCCCACGCAATCACCAGATCGCCGCCGGGCAGGGTGACGCGCACCGGGCTCTTGACCAGGCCACGGCGGATCGCGGCGACTGCGGTGGCGCAGGCACCGGTGCCGCAGGCGCGCGTGAGGCCCGCACCGCGTTCCCAGACGCGCAGCTTGAGGTGATCCGCCCCGGCGAGGCTGGCGACATTGACATTGACCCGTTCGGGAAAGACCGGATCGTTCTCGATAACAGGGCCGAGCCGGTCGAGCTCCACCGCATCGGCATCGGCGACGAAAAACACCGCGTGCGGGTTGCCGACGTTGACCGCCATCGGTCCTTCCAGCGCGCCATCGCCCATCGGCCAGCCGAGCGGCATGGTGAAGGTGTCCATCGCATAGGCGAGGGGGATGGCATCCCAGTCGAAACGCGGCGCCCCCATGTCGACCCGCGCGCCGCCATCCATGGGTTCGAGCGCGATCGGGCCGCCGCCGGTCTCGATCACGACGGGTTCACCGTGCAGCAGTGCCACCGCGCGGCTGGCATTGCCGCAGGCACCGACTTCGCCGCCGTCGCTGTTGAAGATCCGCATCCGGAAGGCGTGGCTTTCGCTTGGTTCCAGAAGCACCAGCTGGTCAAAGCCGATGCCCGTTCGCCGGTCACCCAGCGCGCGGGCGAGGGCAGGGGTCATCGCTGGCAGGGGCGCAGAGCGCGCATCCAGCACGACGAAGTCATTGCCGAGGCCATGCATCTTGATGAAGGGGATCGTGCGCGTCACGGCGTGCATCTATGCACGCAGGAGCCTTCCGTCCAGTGTGCGCGCAGCCTCAGGGCCGCGCGGTGCGATAGATTGCGCCAGGCACCTCGTTTGCCGCGTGCGCCGGCGATGCGCCATCGGCAGGGGTGCCGGTCAGCTTGCCCGCCGCCTTCAGGCGTGCGCGCACGGCGCTGGCATCTTCGGGCTGGCCGTAGAAGTAACCCTGTGCCTTCAGGCGCCCCATGCTCTTCAATGCCGCGAGGATTTCCGCGTCCTCCACGCCTTCCGCAGTGAGAGGCAGGTCGAGCCCGCGTCCCAGCGAGACGATCGCCTCTACGATACGCGACCGGTTGCCGGTTTCCTTCAGTTCGCTGACGAAGCTGCGGTCGATCTTGAGGCGGTCGAAAGGCAGGTTGCGCAGCTGTTCGAGGCTGGAATAGCCGGTGCCGAAATCGTCGAGCGCGATCTGCACGCCCTGGTTGCGCAAGCTGACGATCATCGAACGGACGAGGCCGATGTTTTCGTGCAGGCAGCTTTCGGTGATCTCGATCTCCAGCCGCTGCGGGGGGAAATTGGCCGCCACCAGCTTCTTGAGTAGGCGCTGCGCGAACCACGGATCGCGCAGCTGCACCGGCGAGATGTTGATCGAAAGGGTGATCGAGTCATCCCATTCGCGTGCATCGGCGAAGGCCTGATCCATCAGCCTTTCCGACATTTCGGTGATCAGGCCGATTTCCTCGGCAATCGGCACGAAGATCTCGGGACTGATCAGCCCGAGTTGCGGCGACCGCCACCGCGCGAGCATCTCGAAGCCGACCAGCGCGCCGGATTCGAGATCCACCTGCTGTTCGTAGAAGGGAATGAACTCGCCTTGCGCCAGACCGCGGCGGATGCCGTTTTCAAGCTGGTTGCGGAAGCGCAGCTCGCTTTCCATGGTCGGCTCGAACCAGAAATAGCGGTTCCGGCCCTGCTTCTTGGCATGATAAAGCGCCATGTCCGCGCGATGCATGAGCGTGGCCGCATCGACGGCGAGGCTCATGGCGCCGTCGTTGTCATGATCGGCGGTGAGACCGATCGACATGGTCAGTTCGAGCGTCAGTTCGGGCAGGCGGAACGGCTCGGCCATGCTCTCGAACAGGCGGATCACGAGATCATCGACCCTGTCGCCCTGTCCTGCTGGATAGGCCGTCACGAAGGCGAACTCGTCACCCCCCAGCCGCGCCAGCCGGGCCTCCTTCGGGAGCAGGGCGCGGATCCGGTCGCACAGCATCACCAGCACCGCGTCGCCTGCGGAATGGCCGTGCATGTCGTTGATCTGCTTGAAGTTGTCCACGTCGATCATGCAATAGGCGACCGCATCGCCACGCATCGCGGCGCATCCGCGCAGTTCCTCGGTTGCCTCCAGCATCGCCCGGCGATTGAGGCATTGGGTCAGCGGATCGGTCGCGGCGAGCTGGCGGGCGCGTTCCTCGGCGCTGCGGCGCACGGCGATTTCGCGGGTCAGTTCGCGGTAGCGCCGCCAGCCGAAGATGATTAGTGCGATGTTGAGCAACAGGGCGTTGACCAGCAGCACATCGGGTTGCCCGCCTTCGCCGAGCAGTGCGCCAAAGGTCTGGGGCAGCACCGAACCTCCGGTGCCGATCAGCATGATGACTGCGGCCGCCGCAATACCCAGCGCGATGATGTCGCGCTCGGCGGCGTGCAGGGGATTTTCTGGCTCGTGATCCGTCAAAACCAATGCCCTGTGCAATGGCGCTTGCGCCTTCCCGCGCCACGCCCTCCACTCGGCTCATCGCAGAACGCGCTAAAGATCGGGTTAATTTGCGGGGCTTGGCGAAAGGCGGCAAGGCGGGCTATCGGGGCGCGTCACCGGGGACGATGCAAAGGGCCCCGCAAACCGGGGAGCTTGCGCGCGCGATGGCCTATTGGCTGATGAAATCCGAACCCTTCAAATACAGCTGGGACGACCTTGTCGCCGAGGGCGAGGGGACGTGGGACGGCGTGCGCAACTACCTGGCGCGCAACAATTTAATGGCGATGCAGGTAGGGGACGAGGCGTTCTTCTACCACAGCCGCGAGGGGCTGGAGATCGTCGGTGTTGCCACCATCACGGTGACCGGGATCGGTGATCCCACCGACGAGACGGGCAAGTGGGCGGCGGTGAAGCTGAAGGCGAAGGAAAAGTTTGCCCGCCCCGTCACGCTCGCCGCGATCAAGGCCGAGCCGCGACTGGCTGACATGCAGCTGATCCGCCTGTCCCGCCTGTCGGTCTGTGCGGTTACTCCGGAGGAATGGGCGGTGATCCGCGAGATGGCCGGTGCCTGACCGATCATGCGCGATGTTTCACGCGAAACATCGGAATAAAGCGCGGCCAAGAGGGGGCTAACCGGGGTCTGGAGGGGGTCTGGACGGGGTCTGGATGCCGCTGGCCGGGGTCTGCGACAGGCGAACCATCCTGCCGTTCATCCCGCAAGCGCCACACCCCGAGCACCCCGTCGCGGGGCTGCCACCGTCTGCCATGCGGCACGGAACGAACCCGGCCTCTCAGCTGTTGATCCTATGAAAAGCCAGTAAATCCATTGGCTTGAACCGAGGAGATAGCATCATGGGTGAATTCACCGACAAGGCCAAGGGTGCCGTCAAGGAAGCGGTCGGCGAAGCCAAGCAGCGCTCGCACGATCCGGAAACCCGTGCCGAAGGGCGCGCGCAGGAAATCGACGGCAAGGCCGACAAGGCCAAGGGGAAGGTCAAGGGCGCGATCAACCGCATCTGACAGGCCTGCGCCAAATCACCGCAAGGCCGCTCCCTCCCGGCGAGGGGGCGGCCTTTGGCGTTTCGGGTCAGCCCTTCGCCCTCGCGCGCAGGCCGCTGATTGTCGCGCCGCTTGCGGCAATGCGTTCCAGATCGGTCACCGCGTGGATCAGGCGGATGCCTCTGCGGCCCTTGGCCTCTTCCAGCGCCGCGAGGAACTCTGCGGTCGTTTCCACCCGCGTGCTCCACGCGCCATAGGCCGCGCCCAGCATCGCGAAATCGGGGTTGGCGAGGGCGGTTGCCGAAACGCGTCCGGGATATTCCCGCTCCTGATGCATGCGGATCGTGCCATAGGCCCCGTTATCGACGACCACCACGATCATGTTTACGCCATATTGTGCAGCCGTGGCGAGTTCCTGACCGTTCATCAGGAAGTCCCCGTCGCCTGCCACAGCCACCACTGTCCGTTCAGGGAAGCGCAGCGCCGCCGCGACAGCCGCCGGCACGCCGTAGCCCATCGCCCCGCAGGTCGGCGCCAGCTGGCCGGGATAGGCCGCGTAACGCCAGTAGCGGTGCCACCACCCGGCGAAATTCCCCGCGCCGTTGCAGATCATGGTGTCTTCGGGGAGCATTTCGCGCATTGCGCCCACACAGGCACCAAGATCCATCGCCGCGCCTGAAGGCTGGGGCGTGGACCACGCCAGCCATTCGGCATGGGCCTCTGCCCCGGCATCGAAGGGGATGATCCCCGTATCTTCCCACAGCATCGCGCATTCGGCAAATTCGTCCATCGCGCAGCACAGCGCCAGATCGGTGCGATAGACGCGGCCCAGCTCTTCCGGATCGGGATGGATGTGGACCAGCGTCTGACCGGGATGTTCGAGCGTC
>JAIEOM010000175.1 GCA_019750455.1 Sphingomonadales bacterium
GCGCTGGCCGAACGCTTCGGCATTCCCAACCTCGTGTTCGGCTCCCCCGCGCAGCGCCGCGTGCCCGAAGGCATGGCCATGGAGCAGGCGCTGGCCGAAGCTGCCGAGGTGTTCCGCAAGCTTGGCGACACCGCCGCCGAGGCCGGCACGCGCATCGCCATCGAGGCCAATCCGGCGGCCTATGGCACCAATTTCTGCACCACGCTGGACGAGGCGCTGGCCTTTGTCGATGTGGTCGCGCATCCGGCGATCGTCCCCCATCTCGATCTGGGGGCGATGCACATGAACGGGGATTTCGCGGGCGTCCCGGCGCGGCTCCCCGCGCTCGCGCCGCGCCTGTCGCATGTCCATGTCAGCGAGCCGCACCTTGCCCCGGCCCCTGCTGCCGCGGCGCCGCTGGTTCCGGTGCTCGAAGCTCTTGCCGCCGCCGGATATGCCCGCGCGGTCTCGATCGAAATGAAACGCCCGGCCGAAGGCCTTGTCGAGGTCCGCCGGGCTGTCTTGCGCCTTGCCGAGGCGCATGCATCCGTGGAGGCGCTCCATGCGTGAACCCGATCCCGGCAGCTTTCGCAAACGGCGCGAGGACGTGGTCGTCTCGGTCTGCTTCTCCGAGCTTTCCGCCACGCCGGCGACCTTCGCCGCGCTGCGCGATATCGCCGCCACACTGGACGGCGCCTACCGCTTCCGCG
Source organism: Sphingomonadales bacterium (assembly GCA_019750455.1). Lineage (GTDB taxonomy): Bacteria > Pseudomonadota > Alphaproteobacteria > Sphingomonadales > Sphingomonadaceae > Erythrobacter. Next base: position 690 of record JAIEOM010000175.1, read on the forward strand.
AGATCATTCTGGTGGTGGACGACACCCAGCGCGCCGCCTTTCTGGATGTGGTGCGCGAGGTCCCCAATACCCGCCTGTTCGTGGTGCGGCGGGGCACGGAATATTACGACCGCCGGGTGATTGCCGCCGAGGAGGCAATCGGCGATCTGGTGGTGCTCGGCAATCTTGACGAGATCGCCGCGCTCGATGTGCTGGCCTTCCTTGATTTCGCGGAAGCCGAAAGCGCGGTGACGATGGCCTATCGCCCCGCCCGCCCGCCGATCAAGCGGTTGCTGGCCTGGCCCTTCATCGCGCTGGGCAAGCTGGCGGGGTTCAATGTCGATCCGGCCGAGTGGCAATCCATCGCGGTGCCGCGCACACTGCTCAACCTGCTGCTTGCGCATGACGAGCCGCGCCTCGCGCTGCGTTTCCCCCCGCGCGATCCGCGCCTGCCACGCGAATGGTTCCGCACGCCGGCCAATGTCGCCAGCCGCACCGCCTTCATGGGTGTGGGGCGGCGGCTGGCGCTGCTCCAGACACTGCTGGTCTACCTCACCCCGATGATCCTGTCGGTGGTGGCGATATCTTCGACGATCCTGACGCTGGTGGGCCTTGCCTACGCCGCGTGGATCGTGGGCGCGGTGATACTGGTCGACCAGCTGGCCCCCGGCTGGCTGACGACCAACGCGATGCTTGCGGTGAGCGCGGTGTTCATGGGCTTTTCGACCCTCGGGCTGAGTCTCGGGCTGCAACATCTTCTGAAGCAGCAGCGCCGCCTGAAGTGCGATCTGGTGCCGGAAGAAGTGAACCGCATCGATCTGTTCCAGCAGGTCGCCTTCGATCTTAACGTGGTGCTGGAGAGCGACACGCCTGCCCCCGCTCCTTTGGCTACGCCGCCGGAGGGCTGATGACCGGCGCACGAACCGATTACGACTACATCGTCATCGGCGGCGGCTTCTATGGCTGCTGTCTGGCGCTCTATCTGCGCTCGATCTCGTCGCGCGTGCTGCTGGTGGAGGCGGGCGAGCGGCTGATGGACCGCGCCTCGCGGGTCAATCAGGCGCGGGTGCATACCGGGTTCCACTACCCCCGTTCTGCGGCGACAGCGGTGAAATCGATGCTGCTCCACCGCCGCTTCCTGGCCGATTTTCCCGAGGCGGTGGTCGGCGATTTCCAGATGCTCTACGCCATCGCGCGGCGGCGTTCGAAGGTGACGGCGAAGAAATTCCACCGCATGTTCCGCGACATGGGGGCGCCGATCGAGGTTGCTGGACCCGGGCACCGCGCGCTGTTCAACCCCGACATGGTGGAAGAGGTCTTCGCCTGTCACGAAGTCGCCTTCGATCACAAGATCCTCGGAAAGCTGGTCGGCCAGCGGCTGGCGGCAGCGGGGATCGAACTGCGTCTCGCCACCGAAGTCGTCGGGCTGGAAGACCGTCCGGGCGGCGTGGTGGCACGCCTGTCTGACGGCAGCGAGGTCAGCGCCCAATACGCCTTCAACATCACCTATTCGCAGATCAACGCCGTGCTGGCCAAGGCGGACCTGCCGCCTGCGCGCCTCAAGCACGAGATCGCCGAACTCGCCCTGATCGAGCCCCCGCGCGAGCTGGAGCGGATTGGCGTCACGGTGATGGATGGCCCGTTCTTCTCGGCCATGCCCTACCCGGCGGAGGGGCTCTATTCCTTCACCCACGTGCGCTACACCCCGCACGACAGCTGGGCGGACAATGCGCAGGCGCGCGATCCCTACCGGCATTTCGCGGCACTGGAGCCGGAAAGCCGCTACGCCTTCATGCGCCGCGATGCGCAGTTCTATCTGCCGTGTCTGGCGGGGGCGACCTATCGCCGCTCGATCTACGAGGTGAAGACCGTCCTCATCAAGAACGAGGGCGATGACGGCCGCCCGATCCTCTACCATCGCAGCCCCGAAAGCAGCCGCGTGATCTCGGTGCTGGGCGGCAAGATCGACAATATCTACGACCTGTTCGAAGCGGTGAAGGACACCGGCGGGGAATTTGCCGCGCTTGACCCCGTGCATGTGTTCGGGCGCGTCGATGCCTGAGAACCTTCGGTTGAGCGGGCGCCTGCGCGGTTTCGCCGTGCTTGCGGGGGTGGCTGCGGTGCTGATCGCCCTGCGCGGGGCATGGCTGCTGCACGCGCACAGTCTCAATTCGATCGACGGGGCGCTCCAGACGTGGTTTGCAGCGGATCACTTTGCGCGCGCGGAGCAGCTGGGGACGGCGTTCCAGTCATACCTCGGCATCACCATGGTGCTGGCTTTGCTGTCGCTGTTCGTGGCGGGCGGCAAGACGCTGTTTGCCTCGACGCTGGCGGCTTACACGCTGGTGCTGCTCGGCGCTTTCGCCACGAGCTACGCCTGTGTGTGGCTGATCCGCCCGATCCCGCCGCGGATGCGCTGGCAGGCGGCTTTGGTGATCGCTTTCCTGTTCTATTACGCCGGCCCGCTGGCGGGGAAGGCGAGCGGAGTCGCATGGCCCGCAACGCTGGACCCGGGCGTGTCGCTGCGGCCCTTGCGGGGAGCCTTGCCGTTCTTCGTGCTGCCCTTCTTCGTGGTGCTGGTGCGCCGCGTGTGGCTGGAAGGCCGCGCGCTGGCGGGCGGCTTGCCCTTGGGGCTGGTCGCGGGGGCGGGGCTGCTGTGGTCGAACGATGCGGGCATCCCGCTGGTCATCGCGCTGACGGGCGCGTTGGTCCTGGCGCTGTGGCCGCGCCTTGTGCTGCTGGCGAAGACGCTGGCGGCATTCGTGCTTGGCCTCATGACGTCGGCAGGCGCGATCCTGCTGGCGGTGACCCACGGCGCGCCGGGGCCGTGGCTGCAATACAATTTCCGCGATGTCGCCGCCGACCAGTTCTGGTTCTTTGCCCCCTGGGACCGCGCCACGCGCATTCTCTCGCCCGCCGACTTGCCGAACATCCTCGTCCATGCCGATCCGCTTTCGGCATTGAGCCTCATGGTGCTGGCTCTGTGTGTGGCCTTCGCCGCGATCGAGCGCCTGCGCGGCAAGGGCGCGCCGGTGCGCGGGAGCGCCTTCGTCTTCGTCGGCGCGAGCGTGCTCGGCACGGCGTTGGTGCCGCAGATCGGGGGGCACGTCGGGGCGGAGTATAACGGGATCACCTTCGTGCTGGCCGCCTGCGCGCCGCTGATCGTCGCGCCTGAGGGGCTGTGGCGGCAGGCGCGGAGCGTGCTGCGCGCGATCAAACCGGGGCAGATTGCCGCGCTCACCGCCCTGGCCGCCTCGGGAATGGTCGGAACCGACGCGGTTCGCCTCGCCGCTTCCCCCGAGCGCGCCCAGCGCACGGCCTATGACCCGGCGCTCGGCTTCCATGTGACGCCCGAATACGCCGCAGACCTTGCCGCCATGCGCAAGCTGGCGGCGGCTTGGGACGCGGCAGGCGTGCCGGCAAATCGCCGCTTGCTGTCGGTCTACACCTCCCCGCTCGATATCGCCGCGGGGGTGCGGAGCCCCGCCGATGTCGGCTCGCTGATCCATGCCTTGGGGCCGGACAAGCGCGCCGCCTTCACTGCGCTGGTCGACCGTCACGAAGTTGCCGCCGTCACCACCATCGCGCCGGACTACAGCGGGTGGGAGGGCTGGCTGACCCGCGCCAACTGGTCGTTTTTCCGCGCACTGCGGGAGAACTATTCGCCCGTCGCCCGCAATGACCAGCAGGTGTTGTGGGTGCGCAGCGAGGCAAAGCGCGCAGCCTATGCCCCCGCCACCTGCCGCGTTGCAGCGCGCGGGGCGGGACGGCTGGTGCTGGAAATCGCCGCGCCCGGAGCGGGTGTCGCCTCGGTCAGCGTTGCCCGTCAGCCGCCTTTCGTCACCGGTCGCGGGGCGATGCTGACGGTGGTCGAGGAGTCGCCCGATACCGTGAACACCGCCGACCGCTGGGCCGGTTTCCCGCGCTACGGCATCGCCAATGCGCCCGCGCTGGAGTTGATGGCCCCCGTCGCGCCCGGGCGGCCCTCGCGTCTGGCTCTCGAAACGCTCGACGGCTCGCCCCTTGGCGATGCGGTCTGCACCGCCGAAGTCCTCCCCGCCATCGATTTCGCCGCGCTTCCGCCGCTGGCCGAGGGCATCGCCCGCCACTTGGGAGATGCGCGATGACCGAGCTTCTGCGCTTCTTCGCGGTGACGGTGCTGGGGGTGGTCCTCGATCTCGCCATCGCCTTTGCACTCCACCACTGGGCGGGGGTGCCGCTGTGGCTGGCGGCGGCGACCGGCTTCACGCTGGCGGCCGCGGCGAATTACGTCATCCACCAGACCTGGAGCTTTGGCGGCGGGCGTGGCAGCCTGTCGGCTCGCCGCGCGGCGCTCTACGGCGGAGTTGCGCTGGTCACGCTGGCGGTGCGCGTGGGGATCGTCGCGCTGCTCGAACGCATGTGGCCGGGCGCGTGGCCGCTGGCGATCCTTGTCGCAGGCGCGGGTGGATCGTTCTTCGTCAATTTCGGCTTGAGCAAATTCGTCGTTTTCGCCGCTGAGCCTGTGCCGGCGGGAGAGAGGCCATGACCATGCAGCCCCCCGCAATCCTTGACGATGCCGCGTGGGAGGTGCCCGCGCACGAGGCCGCGCTCTATGCCCTGCGCCGCCACAAGCATGCGCTCGTCATCCCCGTCATCAACGAGGGCGAGCGGATCCGCGGCCAGCTGCGCCGGATCGCTGCGGCGGACCTGCCCGTCGACGTCGTGATCGCCGACGGGGGATCGAGTGACGGATCGCTCGATGCTGACTTCATGGCGTCGGTCGGGGTGCGCGCGGTGCTGACCAAGACCGGGCCGGGCAAGCTCTCCGCCCAGTTGCGCATGGCCTATGCGTGGTGCCTGCGGCAGGGCTATGCGGGCATCGTCACCATCGACGGCAACGGCAAGGACGGGGTCGAAGCCGTGGCAGAGATGGTCGCGAAGCTGGAGGGGGGCTGCGACTATGTGCAGGGCTCGCGCTATCTGCCGGGCGGGGCAGCGGAGAACACGCCGCTCGAACGCACGATCGCCAACCGCGTGATCCATGCCCCGATGCTGAGCCTTTCGGGCCGGCACTGGTTCACCGACACCACCAACGGCTTCCGCGCCTATTCCGCAGCCTATCTGCTGCATCCCGGTGTGCAGCCGTTCCGCGAGGTGTTCTCGGTCTACAACCTGCTGTTCTACCTTACCGTGCGTGCCGGGCAGCTGGGGTTGAAGGTGGCGCATGTGCCGGTGGAGCGGCGCTATCCCGATGACGGCAAGGTGCCCACCAAGATCGGCGGCTTCGCCTCCAAGCTGGCGCTGCTGAAGGAAACCTTCGTGGCGGCGACGGGCGGCTATACGCCCGATACCGCCGTGCCGGGGGCCGGGTGGCTCGCGCCGGTGGCGGTGCTGTTCGCGCTGCTCCTGTGGCTGCTGGCGGGGGTAATGGCCGCGCCGCCCTATTCGCCTGACTCATGGGCGCTGTGGGAGCTTTCGCAGACGGTGTTCGGCGATTTCTACCGCTTCACCCATTGGCGGAGCTATGCGAGCTTGGCCCCCTATTCGGCCAGCTTCCCGCCGTTGACACCCGTGCTGATCGCCTGCGTCGATGCGGTGCTGGGCACCGGCCCGCGCACCGGGCTGTTCATAGCCTTCGCCAGCTTTGCGGGCTTCGCTCTGGTCTCCGAAAAGATCGGGCGCGCGGTGACGGGTGCGCCGTGGCTGGGGCTGGGGGCGGCGCTGGTGCTGCTGCTCGGCCCGAACATGCTGCTGATCGAGATGCAGGCGGGCCGCACGATCCCGCTGCAACTGCTGCTTTACGCGCTGGTTCTTCTGGGGTTGCTGAAAGGCGAGGGGATCACTTTCGCAAGAGCCGCGCTGATCGGCCTTGTGGCCGGGCTGGCTGTGCTCAACCGCTTTGACGCGGTGCTGCTGCCGGTTCCGGTGGCGCTGGCAGCGGGTTGGCTGACCCGCTCGCCGGCGAAGGGCCTTGCTGCGCTGGCGGCCTCGACGCTCGCGGTGTCGCCGTGGGCGGCATACTCGCTCGCGCATTTCGGCTCCCTGTTCGCGACCGACAATGCCGGGATTGCGACCGCGCTCGACCCGCGCGCCTATGTCACCGATTGGTGGCAGACCGCGCAGCCGACCCTTGCGGACGATCCGGCGGCCTGGGCGGGCAAGATTGCCGCGAACCTCGGGACGCTTGCCTATGTCGCGGCCGGGTTGGCGGCGAGCCCGCTCGGCCTTGTGGCGGCGGGTTTCCTCGCCTTCCCGGCGGCGCTCGCATGGCTTTGCCGCGGGGAGCGGAAACCCGGCGCCGCGCTTGGCGTGCTCGCGGGTGCCGTGGCGGTCGCGGCGGTGATGCTCGCCCCGCAGGTGCTGACGGGCTATATCGAGCAACGCTATTTCAGCGCGGCTGTGTGGACAGGGCTGCTGTCCGCCGCCGCGTGGGGCATCGCGCACAGCGGCGCGCTGGCGCAGCGGAGAGCTTTCGCCAAAGGCGCGGCGGCGGTGGCGGTGCTGGCTGTAGCAGTGCTGGCGCTGACAGCCCCGCGCACGCGTGATGCCGCCGCCTTCGACAAGCCCGCCGATGTCGCTGCGCTCGAGGCCTGCCTTGCCGCCACGCCCGAACGCCGCGTGCTGGTGATCGGTGACGACAGGCTCGCCGCCCGCGCCGGAGCGCAGGGCGGGATCGCCACCATGATGGCCCCGCGCAACATGGCCGAAGGGCGGCTCGATGCGGCAGGAAGCCGCGCCTTTGCCGCCACTTTCGGGGTCACCCATGCGCTCGCCGCCGATCCGGCGCGGGCCGCATGGATCGAGGCGACGTTCACGGCCTCCCGCGTGCCCGGCTGCGCCCTGCCGCTCTACCACCTCGGGCGCTGAACCACCCCTCTCGACCGCCTGCGGAGAATGGCGTATTCTCCGGCCAAGGGACGCGGCCCTAGAGCCAGACGATCGAACAGGGGACGATCCGGTGAAACAGTCGCTCATCAACCTGCTGCCGCCCGCGACACTGGCGGCGATCCTCGCTTTCTGGGGCCTTGCGCCGCAGTCCGTGGTGGAAGCGCCATGGGCGCTGCCTGCCGTGGCGGTGGGGACGGTGTTCTTCGTGCAGTCGCTGGAATTCCTCTTCGAACGCCACCCCGGCTGGCGCATGAACTGGCGCGAATTCGCCACCGACATCTTCTATTTCGGCTTTTTCTTCTTCGTGATCGGCTGGCTTTCGGACACGCTGGTCAATGGCCCGCTCGGCACTCTGAAGGCGCAATGGGGCATCGCCACCCCGTGGCTGGCGGAGTTGCCCTTCCTGGTGCAGGCGATGATCGCGCTGTTCCTGTTCGAGCTTGGCCAGTACTGGATGCACCGCGCGATGCACAACTGGACGCCGCTGTGGCTGACCCACGCGCCGCACCACCACCTGACGCAGCTTAATGCGATGAAGGGCTATATCGGCAATCCGATCGAGCTGTTCCTGATCTCCATCGGCGTGATTGCGTTGCTCGACATCGATCTCAACGCCCTGTTTGCCAGCATCACCGTGGGCAGCGCCATCGCGATCTATGCCCACGCCAATGTCAGCGCCAACCCGCCGATCTGGTACGGGTTCTTCTTCACCACGATCCGCAACCACTCGCTCCACCACACCGCGACGAGTTACGAGGATACGCGCTGCAACTATGGCAACTCGGTGATCTTCTGGGACCGCGTGTTCGGCACCTACAAGGAGGGCGAGAGCGCGATTGTCGGACAGGATGACCGCAAGCGCCT
>JAIEOM010000078.1 GCA_019750455.1 Sphingomonadales bacterium
CAGCGCGAGGGCGATGGCGGTCTTTTGGCGCATGCCCTTGGAATAGGTCTGCATCCGTCGCCCGCGCGCCTCCGGGGGCAGGGCAACCTGATCGAGTGCGGCCTCCAGAGCGCCCCGGTCCACCCGCCGTCCTGCCAGATCGAGGAAGTATGCGAGATTTTCGTACGCATCGAGATGGCCGTAAAGCGTCGCCGCTTCGGGCAGGTAGGCAATCGCTGCCCGGGCTGCTGCAACATCCTCCGCTACAGTGCGGCCATTGACGCGGACGCTCCCGCCCGAGGGTGCCAGAAAGCCGAGGAAGGTAAGCAAGGTCGTGGACTTGCCTGCTCCGTTCCCGCCCAGCAGGGCATAGACCTCGCCCGGGGCGACGGCGAAAGACACATCGTCAAGCACCACGGTGCCATCGCGGACCAGTGCGAGCGAGCAGGCTTCGAGGGCGGGGGTCATCGCGGTTTTCCTCCCAAATCTCAGAAGGCGAAGCTGGCTGTCACCCGGGCATTGCGCGGAGTGCCCGGCTGCACCCACAGCTGCGAGAAGGAGTTGCTGTACCACGTCGTATCGAACAGGTTGTCGATATCCAGTCGCAGGCGCACGCCCTCGGTCAGCTCCGCCTCGGCAAAGACCCGGGCGAGCGTGTAGTCGGGCAGTTCGAAAGTGGTGCCGACCTCGCCCAGCCGGTCGCTGACATGCAGCACCCCGCCGCCCACACGCACGTCGCGCTGCGCGATCTGCGTGGAATAGGCCAGTTGCACGTTTAGCGTGTGATCGGGGATGTTGAGCAGCCCGTCCCCGGCGCGGATCAGCTTGCCGAAATCGGGGTCGGCGACAGCGTTTTCGACCTCGGCATCGACATAGGCATAGGACACCCACAGATTGAGGCCTTCGACAATCTCGCCGTTGAAATCGAACTCGAAGCCGCGGCTCTGCGCCTCCCCGGCGGCCAGCGTGAAACCGGCATTGACCGGATCAGCCACCAGAATGTTGCCTTGCTGGATCGAAAAGACGCTGGCGGTGGCGCTCATGCGGCCGTCGGCGGTGGCATATTTGATCCCGGCTTCGAGCGATTCTGAAAGGTTGGGATTGAAGGCGTTGCCAGCGAAATCCGCGCCGGAAAGGGGGCGGAAGTTCTCGCCATAGGTGGCGTAGAGCGAAACGCTGGGCGTGGCCCGCCAGACAGCGCCGATCTGAGGGCTGAAGCGGCTTTCGCCGCTCCGCGTCACCCGTCCGGCAGCCGCGCGATCGGTTAGGCGCTGGTCGAAATTATCATAACGCCCGCCAATGCGTAAATCGAAGGTGTCGAACAGGCCGATCTGATACTGGGCATAGACCCCCGTCGCCTTCTGCACCTCGACCCGGTTCGTCAGCGGGGTGGGGGTGGGGAGGGGGAAGCGGCCATAGACAGGGTTGAAGATGTCTATCGCCTGAAGCTGCTGCTCGGTCGGATTGCTCGCCAGCGAGGGCGACCGGGCGCGCAGAAACACCTGATCGTTCTCGAAACGGTCCGTGTCCGCACCGATCAGCACGCGGTGGGTGATCTCGCCCGTCGTGAAATTACCGGCCAGTTCGGCGCGGGCGACGAAATAGGTTGCGTCATAATCGCGGAAGCGGCGCTGGCGGGTCAGAGTGCGCCCGTCGCGCAGCAGGCGCTGGCGGCTGGCGGTCAGCTCGGCCTCAGTCGAGGTGCCCGACAGCGAGGTATCCCGGTAGTTCACGCCGACCAGCGCGCTCCAGTTGTCGTTGAAATCGTGCTGCAACTCGACCTGATGCCCCAGCACCTCGGCGATGTTCGGCCCCTCACCGGGTTCACCCAGAAAGCGGCTGCGCGGGATCGCGCCCAGCTCGCCGTTCACTGCCACCACCCCGCGATCGAAGGGGATTTCTTGCCGCGCATATTCCAGTTCGTAGACCAGCTTTGTCGCCTCGCCGAGCTTGACGGCGAATGACGGCATCACCCCGAACCTCTTCGTTTCGATGGTGTCGCGGAAGCTGCCCGCGTCCTCGTAAAAGCCGACGAAGCGCACACCCACCGCATCGCCGAGCGTCGTCTGGAGGTCGGCATCGGCGCGCCACGTGTCGAAGGACCCTGCCAGCAGCCGCACTTCGCCCGCGCTTTCGAACCGGGGGCGCTTGGTCACGAGGTTTACGGTGCCGCCCGGCTCGCCGCGTCCGAACAGCGCCGCGCGCGGGCCCTTGAGCACTTCGACCGCCTCGATCCCGGAAAGATCGCGCGGTCCGGCAAAGCCGCGCCCGGCATTGAATCCGTTGACGAGGTAGTTGCTCGGCAGGTTCTCGTCACCCACGAAGCCGCGCACGGCAAAGGCGTTCCACAGCCCGCCGAAGTTGTTCTGCCGCGCGACGGAAGCTGAGAGGTCGAGCGCGCTGTTGAGGTCGAGCGCGTTAATATCCCGCAGCATCTGCGGCCCGATCACCTGCTCCGCCTGCGGGATTTCGAGGAGTTCGAACTCACCGCGATAGGCCGGACGGGTGGCGGTGATGACAATGGGATCCGATGCCTCGGTTTCCGCCGTGTCCACCGTGGTGTCTTCAGCCCGAGCCGCTGAGGGAAGGGCCAGAAGCGAGGTGCCGCACAGACAGGCGGCGAGAATGGCGCGCTCGAAGGTCATGAAAAAGCCCGGTAAAAGAGGAAGGTCGCCGCCTCATCACCTGCCCCGGAGCGAACTTTCGGCGCCCAAGATGAAACGTTATCACATCCCTCTAGGTCTGCGCGGATGTCCTGTCAATCAGATCGTCGCATAGCGCCTATGCGTTTACCGCCGGGCGGCCGCTTACGGAGCACTCCCTAGGTGCGGGAAAAATGGGCTTTGGGGGCTCGCTACCTAGGCCGACGCTGACTTCAGCCCCTCCGGAGGAATCAACGTGCCCCGCCAGCCTAGCAATTTCGTGTCTGCATCCGTTTTCGCCCTGGCCGCCTGCGGCCTCGCATCGCCAGCGATAGCCCAGAATTCCGAACCCCAGACCGCCTGGGAGGCGAGCCGCACGGTCGATGCGGACGATACCGTAACCACCGGCGTCGCGCGGGGGCGTGATCGATTGAACAGCGCCACTTCGACCAGTTCGATCAAGGAAAACGAGATCATCAAGCTGGCCCCGCGCTCGCTTGCCGAACTGTTCCGCAACATCCCCGGCATCCGTGTCGAAGCCGGTGCGGGGGAAGCGCAGAACAATTACACCGTGCGCGGCCTGCCGATGGTCAACGGAGCGATGAAGTATCTCCAGCTGCAGGAAGATGGTCTGCCGGTGATGGAGTTCGGCGATCTGATGCGCCTGACTCCCGACATCTTCGTGCGCGCCGATTTCAATGTTGCGCAGGTCGAATCCATCCGCGGCGGTTCTGCCTCGACCTTCGCTTCGAACGCGCCGGGCGGGGTGATCAACCTCATCTCCAAGACCGGCGAGGTCGAAGGCGGCTCGGTGATGGCCACCGCCGGCGTGGACTTCAACACGCTGCGGACCGACTTCGACTATGGCGGCAGGCTTGGTGAAGGCTGGCGCTTCCACGTCGGCGGCTTCTACCGCGAGGGTGAGGGCGTGCGCGAGACCGGCTTCAACGGTCTGCGCGGCGGACAGGTGAAGTTCAACGTCACGCGCGAGTTCACCGGGGGCTATGTGCGTCTTCACGCCAAGCTGCTCGACGATCAGGCCCCGGCCTTCGTCGGCACGCCGCTGCTGGTGACGGGCACGAACGACAACCCATCCTTCGCGGATCCGGCGGGACTGAACAGCCGCACGGATTCGCCCCTTTCGGCAATTCTGCCCGCGGCGCTGACGCTGCGTTCTGACGGCGCCGTGCGGCAGCGCAACCTGGCGGATGGTCTTCAGGTCAAGGCCAAGGCGCTCGGATTCGAAGCGCAATTCGGCCTTGGCGAATGGTCGGTCACGAACCGCTTCCGCTATGCCGACCAATCGGCGCGCAACACTACGCTGGTAGTGTCCGCCGCTGCCCCCGCAGGCCTGTTTGCCACCCGCTTCGGCGGAGCGGGCGCAACGTTCCGCTATGCCGCAGGTCCCAACGCCGGGCAGGCCTTCGGTGCCTCCAGCGGCAACGGATTGGCCGGGCTCGCCTTCTACTCCGACACTTTCGCCCCCGACGTCAGCAACATGACCAATGATCTGCGCCTGAGCCGGGTGTGGAATGTGGCAGGGGGCAACCTGACCACCACAACCGGCGTCTATCGCGCCAGCCAGAAGTTCGTCTCGGAGATCGGGTTCGCCGCCTTCTTCCAGGACACGGTGGGCGGCGGGCGGTCCGCACCGCTCAACCTGTTCACGGCTGCCGGCACTCCGGTGACGGAGAACGGCTATCGCAACTATGGTGGCCCGGGCGTGCCGGGCAATAGCCGCCGCCATGATGTCACTTACGAGATCACCGCACCCTTTGCCTCGGTCAACTTCCAGAAGGGCAAGATCGCGCTGGGTGCGTCGCTGCGCTGGGACAACAACCGGGCGAGCGGCAACATGATGAACGATGGCGCCGTCCGCCAGTTCGACATGAACAATGATGGCGTCATCTCGCCTCCCGAAACCCTGGTTGCCGCCATTCCGGTCGGGGTGAGCCTGCCGGTCGATTACAGCCACGATTACCTGTCCTATTCGGGCAGCGTGAATTACCGGGTGGCGGAGAGTTTATCGATGTTCGCGCGGTACAGCCGCGGGGGGCGGGCTGCGGCGGACAAGATCCTCTTTACCCCGGCGGTCAGCCGCGCCACCGGCGAACTGCTCAATTCGCGGGACGGCGATGATGCGGTGCGCCAGGCCGAGATCGGCGTGAAGTACCGAGCGGGCGGTGTGGCGCTCAACCTCACCGGTTTCCATGCGCGGACCCAGGATACTAACGCCCAGATCGCGAGCAACCCGGCGACCGGCCAGCTGGAACTGGTCAAGGTGAGCCGCGATTACGAGGCGCATGGTCTTGAATTCGAAGGCAGCTTCCGGCGCGGGCCGTTCAGTGTAGCGGCGCATGCCACCTATACCGACGCCGAAATCACCGGTGCGGAGAACCCCGCGATTGAAGGCAACACGCCCCGCAACCAGCCGAAGCTGATCTACGGGATCACCCCGCAGTTCGACAATGACACTTTCACGCTGGGGGCCAACATCATCGGCGTGACCGGCAGCTTCTCGCAGGACATCAACGTGTTGCGGATGCCGGCCTACACCACGGTCGGGCTATTTGCGCAGATACGTCCGATGGAGCGCGTCGAGCTCGGGTTGAACGCGACCAACCTGCTCAACGAAAGAGCGATCACCGGGATCTCCGAAGGGAGCCTACCGGCTTCGGGTGTCGTTATGGCCCGGCCGCTGTTCGGAAGGGCCATTTCCGCCTCCGCCCGCTTCTTCTTCTGAACCGTTCGACGGGCGGGCCCCCAAAGGCCCGCCCGCGACCTGACCGTCTTGATGCGACCATCGCTGATGGTGGCCGCGGATGGAATTCACTTGACGGTAGCGGAGTTGGGGCAGAAGCTGATGCCCTTGATCTGCGCCACGTTTCTCGACGAGGCGTGGATCGGGAAATGCTTGGGGCGGATGGGGATCGTCTGCCGGACTGCTTGGCACGGCATAGCTGCGCCTTGATTGCCGCCAATCCTCGTCTCCCGGATGGGAGAGGGAAATGCTGGTTGAGGAAACGCAGGCGCCGGAAGGCGCGGCCGAATGGGTCGCCTGCCTGACCTACAAAAGCGTCGCCACAGCCACACCCCGCGCCAGCGACATAGACCTGCTGGCCAGCAAGGCGCGGGCCCGCAACCGCAGCCTCGATGTGACCGGCATGCTGCTGTTCGAGGATGGATGTTTTCTCCAGACCCTCGAAGGTCCGCCCGAGGCCGTCGGCGCGGTGTGGTCGTCGATCCAGCGTGACGAGCGGCACGACCATATCGAGGTCCTTAGCGAACACATGGCCGCAGCCCGGCTGTTTTCGGACTGGAACTTGCTTTTGGAAGGCCGGTTCGCCGATTCGGGCGACAACCACGCGAAAACGGCAAAGGCGCCGCCCGCTGTGGCCGAACATGTGACGCGGCTTGTCGAACTGGCGCTCAATGCCGATGATCTGGCGCTGAATACGATGATGGCAGGCTTTTCCGAACAGGGTTGGACGAGCGATGCGATCCTCACCCTGCTGATCGAACCGGCGGCGCGTGCGCTCGGGGATGCCTGGCTTGACGATCAATGCAGCGAGCTTGATCTGACAATCGGCCTCAGCATGTTGCAGATGGCGGGGCACGCCGTTCGCTACATCCCGTCGCCGCAATCGATCCGCAACAGCTGCTACAGGGTTCTGCTGGCGACCGCGCCGGGCGAGAAGCACATGCTGGGCACCACGCTGCTTGCCGACCAGTTTCTGGCGGGCGGATGGCAGGTCGACATGGCCTTCCCTGACAGCGAGGAGGCTCTCACAAACCAGATGAACGCGCAGCATCCCGATGCGGTCGATATCGGCCTTTCGGATGCCATGCCGCGCCAGCACGCCATCGACAGCCTGCGCGAGACAATCGAGCACAGCCGGCTGATCGTGTCCGAGCACCCGACGGTCGTTTCGGTGGGCGGACGGCTTTTTGCAGAGGCGGCCGCGACCGCGCTGTCGGTGGGCGCGGATCATGCCCGCAAGGGGCTGGCTGGAACCAGTGTGCGCCTTGCCGAACTGGTTCGCCAAAGCCGCGCGGGTTGAGAGGCGGCGCCGAATCAACTTGAAATTTTAGAATAATGGTCTAAATCAAAATTGCTTGACGTCGCTTGCGACGGAAATTGATCGGCGCCCCGTGCGTTCCTGACCCCGGCCTTGTCGCCAGGTGGCTTTGAAACCGCTTCCGGCGGCCACATTTTCCTTTTCATGCAGCATGGCCTCGCGGCGGGATTGGCCCGTCCGCGCTCGATACTTGTTTTGCAGAGACTTTATGAACTTCATCACGACCGGCGCTCATTTCGACCGCGCCCAGGCGATCCGCGCAACACTGCCGGAGCATCGCAACCACGACTTGCCCCAACCGCCCTATGCCTTCCTGTCCGTCCGCGATCTGCGCGGGCTGGTGGCGGCAATGGTCGATTGAGGCGCCACCATCACCAGCCAAGGGGGCTCCGCCCCGCGAAAGGGAGTCCGGATATGGACATCAACCACGAATACGCCGCGCACCAATCGGCGTTGATGCAGGCCGATGACGCGCGATGCGACGACCAGCGCAAGCGCCAATTCGCCAAGGCATCACGCATCGCAGGCCGCATCAGCGCCTTCCAGCTCGAACTGGGGGCTGCGGCAGCCTGCGCATGGAGCGCGGCACACCTCGCCGCTGCCGAACAGAGCGCAATTTAGATCAATCGAATGACAAGCCCCGCTGCAACTGCGCAGCCCGGCAGGAGACCCTAAGATGAACGGTTACAACGCCCCCAGTTTCCAAGACCGCGCCGCGGCCTCGATGCGGGCCAAGCAGAAGGCGCTGGCAGCGATGAAAGCCGCCCCGCTGCTCGACGCCGATGCCCTCGCCGAGCGTGCTGCCCGTCATGCCAAGCGCGATGCTCTGGCAGAGGCCAAAGCCTCCAAGGCGCGTCAGGCAAGGGAAGACAAGCAACGTCTGGCTGACGAAAAGCGCGCGGCGGCGAAAGCCGACAGGGTCAAGGCCGAACAGCCCAAAAAGACCGAGGCCGAGCTCAAGGCTGCACGCGATGCACGATATGCGGCTCGCAAGAACCGCAAGTGAACTGAGTTTCGCGGGCTTGCCGACAGAATTGCCCCGCGGGCCCTTGGTCGACGAAGGCGGCTCTGCTGCCACCAAAGCGAATGATGGCGTTATGGCTCAGACAGCCTGATCTTGCGCCTCGGTGAGGGCCCATGCCAGTGCCAGCAGGCTGAGTCCGGCCGTCGAGGCGATGAGCGCAAGCGTTGCGGCGGTCAAATCGCCTGACAACCAGTCCTGCCAGCCAGTCATGGCAACCTGCGCTGATCCCATCGTGAACCAGCACGCAAGGGTCCCCGCGAGGGCGCCGATCGCGAGCGGCCATTGCGCGCGCGGCCGGCGCAGCGGCACGCTGTTCATCACGTGGCTGCAAAATCCTTCGTCCACGACCGGATCGGGCGCGTAATCGCGCAACATGCGATCGATCGCATCGCCGATTTCGTCATTCATAATCCGTGTCCTTCCATTGAGGAATGCTGCCAATCGGCAAGCAAGGTGCGCAGCTTGTCCTTGCCGCGTCTGGCATGGGATTTGACCGTACCGAGCGGCATCGACAGCACATAGGCTGCCTCGTCATGGCTCAGGCCAAGCTGCGCGACGTGGAGCAGCACCGCCTGTTCATCGCTGGACAGGCCCCGCATCGCGCGCTCCAGATCGAGCCGCAATGCAACTTCCCCGCTGACCGATGGCTGGGTTGCAGCCGCATTGTCACTGGTGTCGGGCGCCGCGTGCTGCCGATTGCGCATGGATTGCAGCAAGCAGGAATAGGCGATCCTGTAGAGCCAGGTGGAGAAGCGCGCTTCGCCCCGGAACTGGGGCAGCTTTCGCCAGGCGAGCAGGAATGTCTCCTGCGCCAGGTCATCGGCGCGCGCGGCATCGCCGTGCAGCAGTCGTCGCAGCTGCGCGCGGACCATGCCCTGATGGCGGCGAACAAGCTGTTCGAAGGCGCGGGCATCGTCGGCCAGCAGCGCGCGCGCCACCAGCGCCT
>JAIEOM010000074.1 GCA_019750455.1 Sphingomonadales bacterium
GGCTGGCCCGCAGCTTCCCAGGCGATGATCCCGCCTTCGAGATGGGTGGCCGGTCCGCCGGTCACTGCCGCCAGCTTCTCCCCCGCCATTCCCGAGCGGCGCCCCGAGCGGCAATAGAGCACGACCTTGCGCCCGTCTGACAGATCAAGCGATGCCGGATCGAAGCGATCGAGCGGAATATGTTCCGCGCCGGGGATTGTGCCCTCTGCCACTTCGGCATCGGTGCGAACATCGATCAGGCGGACCTGGCCCGCCTTGATCCTGGCTGCGAGTTCTTCAGGGGTGAGCGCAACCAGCGGAGCAGGAACGGGCTGCGCGGCTGCATCCTCCCCCGTTCCCGCCATCGCCAGTTCAAAGCCGAGCGGCACCGAAGGCGCATCCCGGGTGCCGCGCGATCCCTCCTGCTCGCCCCCGCAAGCCCCAAGCGCCAGCAACAGCGGCGCGAGCGGCAGCGCGGGGGCAAGAAGCAGGGAGAGATCTTTGCGCGTCATCCGTCTCCTTATGCCGCAAGCTTGCGCAGAACGTAATGGAGAATCCCGCCGTGGCGGTAATATTCCATCTCGTTTGCGGTATCGATGCGACACAATGCGGTGAAGCTGAACTGCGATCCGTCTTCGCGGGTCACTTCGACAGTGACGTCCTGACCGGGCACCAGATCGGCGAGACCGCGGATCGAGAAGGTGTCGGTAGCCGCAAGGCCAAGGGTCTGGCGGGTGTCGCCTTCCTTGAACTGGAGCGGCAGCACGCCCATCCCGACGAGGTTCGAGCGGTGGATACGCTCGAAGCTCTCGACGATCACCATCCGCACGCCGAGCAGGATCGTGCCCTTGGCGGCCCAGTCGCGCGAGGAGCCGGTGCCGTATTCCTTGCCGCCGATGACAACGAGGGGCGTGCCGTCTTCCTTGTGCTTCATGGCGGCATCGTAGATCGCCATGGTCTCGCCCGCGTAGGTCGAAAAGCCGCCTTCGACGCCCGGCACCATCTCGTTCTTGATGCGGATGTTGGCGAAGGTGCCGCGCATCATCACTTCGTGGTGGCCGCGGCGCGAGCCGTAGGAGTTGAAGTCCTTCTTTGCGACCTGATTGGCCATCAGGAACTTGCCGCCGGGGCTGTCTTCCTTGATCGAGCCGGCCGGCGAGATGTGGTCGGTGGTGACCGAATCGCCGAGGATCGCCAGCGGCTTGGCATCGACGATGTCGGTGACCGGCGCCGGGGTCATGGTCATGCCCTCGAAATAGGGCGGGTTGGCGACGTAGGTCGAACCGGCGCGCCACTGGTAGGTGTCCGAGGGCTCGACGGTGATCGCTTGCCAGTGCTCGTCGCCGTCATAGACGTTGGCGTAGCGGCTTTCGAACATCGAGCGGTCGATATTGGCCGCGCGGTGCTCGGCGATTTCGGCGTTGGTCGGCCACAGGTCGGCGAGCATCACCGGATCGCCGTTCTGGTCGTGGCCGATCGGGGTGGTGGTGATGTCCTCGGTGACGGTGCCCTTGAGCGCATAGGCCACAACCAGCGGCGGCGAGGCGAGGAAGTTGGCGCGCACGTCGGGCGAGACGCGGCCTTCGAAGTTGCGATTGCCCGACAGGACCGAGGCGGCGACGATGTCGTTGCCGTTGATCGCGGCCGAAATCGGCGCGGCGAGCGGGCCGGAGTTGCCGATGCAGGTGGTGCAGCCATAGCCGACGAGGTCGAAGCCGACCGCGTCGAGGTGCTGCTGCAGGCCCGACTTCACGAGATAATCGGTCACCACCTGCGATCCGGGGGCGAGGCTGGTCTTGACCCACGGCTTGGGCTTCAGGCCCTTCTCGTTGGCCTTCTTGGCGACCAGACCGGCGGCGATCAGCACGTCGGGGTTCGAGGTGTTGGTGCACGAGGTGATCGCGGCGATCACCACGTCGCCGTCGCCGATGTCGTGGTCCTTGCCCTCCACACCGACGCGGGCCGGGGCGGCCTTGCCATAGACCTTGGTGAGGTCCGAGTTGAACAGATCGTCCACCTCGGGGAGGATCACCTTGTCCTGCGGGCGCTTGGGGCCGGCGAGGCTGGGGACGACAGCGCCCATGTCGAGCGACAGGGTCTTGGTGAAGACCGGCACGTTGGCCGGATCGAACCACATGCCCTGCGCCTTGGCATAGGCTTCGACCAGCGCGATGGTTTCTTCGCTGCGGCCGGTGAGGCGCAGGTAATCGATTGTCTTGTCATCGATGCCGAAGAAGCCGCAGGTCGCGCCGTATTCGGGGGCCATGTTGGCGATCGTCGCGCGGTCGGCGAGAGTGAGGTTGGACACACCAGGCCCGTAGAACTCGACGAATCGGCCGACGACGCCGACATTGCGGAGCATCTGCACGCAGGTGAGCACGAGGTCCGTCGCGGTCACGCCCTCCGCCATTGCACCTTCGAGGTAGAAGCCGACCACTTCGGGGATCAGCATCGAGACCGGCTGGCCGAGCATCGCGGCTTCCGCCTCGATCCCGCCCACGCCCCAGCCCAGCACGCCGAGGCCATTGATCATGGTGGTGTGGCTGTCGGTGCCGACACAGGTGTCGGGGTAGGCGACCATCACGCCGTCAGGGCCTTCCGAAGACCACACCGCACGGGCGAGGTGTTCGAGGTTCACCTGGTGGCAGATCCCGGTGCCCGGGGGCACGGCGGTGAAGTTCTGGAAGCTCTTCGATCCCCACTTGAGGAAGTCGTAACGCTCCGCATTGCGCTCGTATTCAAGCGCCATGTTGGCTTCCATCGCCTTGGGGTGGCCGAATTCGTCGACCATCACCGAGTGGTCGATCACGAGGTTGACCGGCACCAGCGGATTGATCTTGGCGGTATCGCCGCCCAGCTTCTTGATTGCGTCGCGCATCGCGGCAAGATCGACCACGCAGGGCACGCCGGTGAAGTCCTGAAGGAGAACGCGCGCCGGGCGGTACTGGATTTCCTCGCCGGTGGTGGGATTGGCCTGCCAGTCGACCAGCGCCTGGATGTGCGAGCGGTCGACCGTGAAGCCGCCGTCCTCGAAGCGCAGCAGGTTTTCCAGCAGCACCTTCATCGAGATCGGCAGCTTGCTGATATCGCCCAGCTGCTCTGCGGCTTTCGCCAGCGAGTAATAGGCGTACTGCTTGCCGTTAACGTCAAGCATCTGGCGGGTGCCGAGCGAGTCCTGGCCGATTGCGGTCATGGGAGGGTTCCGTCCTTTCGATTGGCCCGCCCCCGATCCACGCGAAGACAAGTCTCCAGGGGGCGCGGTTTTCGCCGCCGCTCCTGCGCGCCCTCGCGCGCGAGGTCAAGGGGGGTTCCCCTAGGACAATCGTCTCAGATCGCCGCCGCCGGTGCGGGGCGAGGCGCGCGGGCGGCGATCCAGCAGCCGGTGACGATCAACGCCGTGCCCGCCAGCGTGGGCAGCGTCACCGCCTCGCGGAAGAAGGCCCAGCCGAACAGAGCCGCCCAGACGAAGCCCGAATATTCGGTCGGCACCAGCACGTTCGCCTCCGCCCGGGCATAGGCCCAGGCGATGGTGAAGGAGCCGCACACTGTCAGCGCACCGGCGATCACCAGCGGCACCAGCGCCTCGCCTTGCGGGGTTTCCCAGAAGAACGGGGCAAGGATCAGCAGCACCACACCGCTGATCGCGCTGTGCATCGTTGCGATTTCCAGCGCGCCTGCAACCTGCGCCTGCCGCCGGATGACGATGAAATTGTAGGCATAGAGCAGCGCCGAGACGAACAGCGAGGCGATGCCCAGCGCCGCCTTCTCGTCGAAGGCACCGGCGCCGATCCGCCCGCCGACGATCACCAGCGTGCCCGCAAAGCCCAGCAGGCTCGCCATTGTGGCCTGCCGGCTGATGGTCTCGCCCAGCAGGACGCGGGCGAGGTAGAGGGCGATCAGCGGGGCGATGAAACTGAGCGCAATCGCCTCGGCCAGCGGCAGGACGGTGAGGGAATAGAAGAAGGTCAGCGCCATGAAGGCGGACACGATGCCGCGCTCGATATGCAGTTTCCACACCGCGCGCGAAGGCCTGCGCGCGCCCCGCGCCAGCCACAGCGGTGCGATCAGGCCAGCGCCGATGAAGGCGCGCAGCACAGTCGCGCTATAGGCGCCGGCCATCAGCGCGGCCTCCTTCATGAAGGCATCCATCAGCGACAGGAACCCCACGCCCAGCAGCGCGGCGGCGAACGGCAGCAGAGCGTGGTGGCGGTGCGGCATGGCGCGCCGTGCATAGGCGCGCGGCCGCGTAAGGTCACGCCGCCATGCAACAGGGATGTGAACATTAATGCAGGTGAAAGCCAAGATGGTTGATAGGGGCATGGCCCAGCAGGTATGACACTGGGCGATATGCAAGGCCGCCAGCATCCCGGCGGCACGGGGCGAAAAGGCAAAAGTGCGATGATCAGGTTTTCGGGCAAACTCGCGGGCGGCGCAGCAATCGCCGCAATGGTGGCGAGTGCGGCACTGGCGCAGGATAGCCGTGCAGCGGCGCGCGGCATGATCCCCGGCGGCCAGAATCAGGGCGGCCCCGCGGTGGTGCAGATGCCCGCGCCTTCGCCGACTGCGGCTCCGACTCCGGCTCCGGCTCCGACGCCCAAGACCTCCGATGCCTTTTCGCAGGCCTTCCCCGGCACCGTCGCACAGCCGGTGGTGCAGGCCATGCCGCCGGTCGCGCCGCTGGTGCAGCCGTGGACTGTCGCGCAGGCGCAGCAGCTGGTTGCCGTGATCGAGGGGATCGGTGCCGAGGGGCTCGACCCCAAGGACTATGATCTGGCCCCCCTGAAGGTCGCGATTGCCTCGGGCCCTTCGGACGAATTGAACCAGATGGCCTCGCAAAGCTTCGTCTGGCTGGTCGAGGATCTGCGTGACGGGCGCACCCCGATGGACGCGCGCGAGCAGTGGTTCGTGGTCGATCCCGACCGCGAGGCGAACCCTTCGGGCAATGTGCTGGCCGAGGCGCTGAAGAGCGGCGACATCGCGGGCACGCTGATGAAGCTCAACCCCACCCATCCCGATTATGCGCGGCTCAAGGCGGAGCTTGCTGCCACGTCGGATGGCCAGACCGCCCGGCGCAAGCTGATCCGCGCCAACATGGACCGCTGGCGGTGGCTGGCGCGCGATCTGGGCTCGCAATACCTCATCACCAACGTGCCGGAATTCCAGCTGCGGCTGACGGTCAAGAACAAGATCATCAGCACCTACCGCACCATCGTCGGCAAGCCGGGGCGTACTGCCACCCCGCAGCTGGCCGAGGTGGTCGAAGGCGTGGTGTTCAACCCGACCTGGACCGTCCCGCAGTCGATTGTGAAGGGTGAGGGGCTGGGCGCCCGTGCGCTCGCCAACCCCGGCTGGGCCAAGGCCAACGGCTATGTCGCGACCAAGGGGGCGAACGGCTTTGTCACCGTGGTGCAGCAGCCTGGCCCCGGCAATTCGCTCGGGCGGATGAAGCTGGAAATGCCCAACCCGCACGCGATCTTCTTCCACGACACGCCTTCGCGCCACCTGTTCGCCAACGAATTCCGCGCGCTGTCACACGGCTGCGTGCGCACCGAACGCGCGCTGGAACTGGCGATGACGATGGCGATCCTCGGCAAGGGCGCGACCAAGGAAGAGGCGGTGGCGATCGCCAATTCGGGCAAGTACACCAAGGTGATGCTCGAAAAGCAGTGGGCCGCATACATCACCTATTTCACCATGGCGACCGACATCAACGGCCAGATGGCGACCTTCAAGGACATCTACGGCCGCGACACCAAGGTGCTCGCCAGCCTCGACAAGCCGCGTGTGCGCAACCGCAGCGTGCTGCCGACTGACGAGGTGATCGTGATCGAGGATGATCTCAGGGACAGCTAGGGGCGCTCGAACCCGCGTTCGAGCAGCACTTGCCGACGGTAGAGGAGCGCTGCGGGAGGGGCGAAGCACGCTGCCGCCAAGGTCAAGAACTCCTCTCGACCGGCGATGGCGCCAAATGCCGCAGCTCCGATAAGCGCGCTCACGATTGCCACGGCAATGCCATGCCAGCTTCCGAGGCTGTCTCCGGCCAGACGCGCGATCAGTACTCCTGCCAACATCAGCGCCAAGCCAATCCCAAGGCCGCCGAAGACGAACCCCCCGAGCAGCGCAGACGCGGCCAGGCCTAGATAAAGCGCGCCCTCGTAGTTAGCCTCGCTCGTAAGACCCTCCAGCAGGAAGGTCGACGCCAGCAGGATGGCTCCGAGCGCTGCCGCTTGCAGCGTGGCAGGGGCGATGGCTCGCGTTTCAGGCGAAGATCCGAACCTTCGCACCGCGCCTCAGAATGCGCTGACAGAGGTCCGCGCGCCGCCGTCGATCGGGGTCCGCTGGTACATCGCGAGTTCGGGCACCGGCTGGATCGAGCCGTCCTCCTCCAGCCCCAGCGAATCTGCATAGAGCAGGCGCCCGCCCGAAAGGTGCATCAGCGCCTCGCGGAACTGCTCGGTCCCCATGGCAAAGCACCCGTTGGAGCGGCCGAGGCGGCCCCACTTGGCGAGGTGCGATGTCTCAGCATAATCGGCGTGGTGCATCACGATATAGCGCCGCAGCGCCGCATCATTGGTGTGGTCGAGCCCGCCCAGCCGCACCGAGGTGCCATAACGGCCCTTGTACCATTCCCACGTCACATAAGCGCCGCGGCTGGTGGCGTTCGAGCCTTCGACGTTCGAGAAATCCTTGAGCCAACCGTCATGCTGCCGGTCCGAACCCGTCCCGTGGCTGACATGATGCGATTGCACCTCGCCGCGTTCGAGGTTCACGAAATGGAACCGGGGCTTGGCCGAGTGCAGCCCGAAATCGGCGATGCCGACAATGTCGTGCTTCCAGATCGCGCCGCCTGCACGGTGCAGTTCGCGCCGGGCAATGTCGAAGAGAATGCGGTCGCGCGGGGTGCCGGCGGCGACGGTCGCAAAAAGGCGCGTCGGCAGGGCCAATGCCGCCCCGGCTGCCAGGGTACCCTTCAGGATGTCGCGACGCTTCATTGAACCGTAACGTAAACCCGGGGGCTCACGTTCCCAATAAGCGCCCGCGCAATCTATCGTATGTTAGCCTCCGCTCGTCGCCGGAGGAGGCGGAAACGCGGCATTCTGCGCGGCCATCGCCAGCATCGAGGCGGCATGGCGGGCGGCGACGGCGCGCGGATCATCGCCATAACCGCCGCCCAGCGCGCTGGCGACAGGCAGAGCGCGGCGGCGGCTTTCGGCAATCACGAAGCGGTCACGCATGGCCAGCCCCGCATCGGACAGCGCCAGCCGCCCGAGCTTGTCGTCGGCATGGGGATCGACGCCGGCCTGATAGAGCACGAAATCGGGCGTGAAATCCGCCAGCACCTGCGGCAGATGGCGGGTCAGGACCTCCATGTAGCCATCATCGTCCAGCCCGTCGGGCAGGCCGATATCGAGACTGGAGCGGGCCTTGCGCACGGGGAAGTTCTTCTCGGCATGGACCGAGAGGGTGAAGATATCCTCGCGCCCGGCGGTGAGGCTGGCGGTTCCATCGCCCTGATGCACGTCAAGATCGACGATCAGTACGCGGCCTGCGTGCCGTTCCGCAATCAGGCGATTGGCGGTCACGGCAAGATCGTTGAACACGCAATAGCCTGCGCCGGTATCATGCAGCGCATGGTGGCTGCCGGCGGCGGAATTGGCGGCATAGCCGTGGCGGCGGGCGAGCTGTGCGGCGAGCCAGGTGCCGCCGTTGGTGTGCCGCACGCGTGATGTGATCGCCGGAGTGACGGGAAAGCCGATGCGCCGTTCCTTGTGGCGCGGCACTTCGGCGCGGAACACCTCATCGACGTAATCGGGACAGTGGGCCGCTTCCAGCCATTCCCTCGGCATGGGTTCGGGCGCGTGCTCGGTGATCGGCGCACCCGAGGCCCGCAGCTCCTCCATGACGAGATAATACTTGTCGAAACGGAAGGTGCCGCGGTCCGGGCGGGGGGCCATGTAATCGGCGTGGTGGACGACGTGGAGCACGGTCCCTCGCTCAGAGCCAGCCCGAATGCTCGGCGAGGATCTTGCAGCCCAGCCCGATCAGGATCACGCCGCCGGCGCGCTCGGCCCATTCGCCCCAGCGGTCCCCGGCGATGCGCCCGGCCAGCACGCCCGCGCCGCTCATGGTGAAGGTGATGATCCCGATCAGCGCCACAGCCAGCGGCGGCGCGACTTCGAGGGTGGGGAGCGTGATGCCCGCCGCCAGCGCATCGATGCTGGTGGCAACGCCCGCCAGTAGCAGCGCGCGACCAGTGAGCGCGCGGGAGGCCTCTTCCTCGCCCACATGCCCGCCAAGCATCCGCGCGCCCAGAAAGGCGAGCAGGCCGAAGGCGATCCAGTGATCCACCGCCTCGACATAGATCAGCGCCACCGCCCCGATCACCCATCCTGCGAGCGGCATCAACGCCTGAAACACTCCGAAGGTGAGCGCAATCGCCAGCCCCCCGCGCGCCGAAGGGCGGAACTTCGCACCCTGCGTAAGCGCGACGGCAAAAGCGTCCATCGCCAGCGCGAAGGCAAGGAGAAGAGCTTCGATCACGGCGTCAGCTTCCGGCGAGCGCGGTCAACTCGGCGAAGATCGCGTCTTCGCTGCGGCTCGCGGCATTGCGCCAGCTTGCGGCGGTGTCGAGGTTCACCGCTTTGCCATCGGTGGTCAGCACCAGCAGGGCGGGGGTGCCGGGAAACTCGGCAAGGCCGAAGCGGCGCGC
>JAIEOM010000193.1 GCA_019750455.1 Sphingomonadales bacterium
GTCTCGTCCATCGGCGAATAGGCCGCGCCGTAACGCCCGATCCCCGCCTTGTCGCCCAGCGCCTGCGCGATTGCCTGCCCCAGCGCGATCGCCGAATCCTCGGTGGTGTGGTGCTGGTCGACATGCAGGTCGCCCTCGACCTTCATCGTCACGTCGATCAGCGAGTGGCGGCTGAACTGTTCGACCATATGATCGAGAAAGCCGATGCCGGTGCTGACATCATAGGCGCCGGTCCCGTCAAGATTGACGGCGATGGCGATCTTGGTCTCGGTGGTGTTGCGGTTCACCGAGCCGGTGCGGGCGGGGATGCTGGCCATGGGGGCGCTATAATCGGCTGCGCCGGCAAGACAAGACGCGGGGCGCAAGTCGCGGGAGCGAGTGCCAAATTCGCCGGACACGCCAAACCCCTTGACCAAGCCCGCAAGTCCCGCCACGAATCCGCTCAGCCATGAACAGTGACACGCCCGACAGCCTGATCCCCTATGACGAGATCGTGCAGGAAGCCCTGCGCGCGGTCGTCGGCCGGGTGCTCGGCTCGATCGTAAGCGGCGGCGGCACGCTGCCGGGCGCGCATCATTTTTACATCACCTTCAAAACCGGGGCGCCCGGGGTGTCGATTCCGCCGCATCTGCGCGAACGCTTCCCTGACGAGATGACGATCGTCCTCCAGAACAAGTTCTGGGATCTTGAAGTGTTGCCTCAGAGCTTCTCGGTCAGCCTTACCTTCAACCAGGTGCCCGCCAAGCTGACGATCCCCTTCGCGGCGATCACCGCCTTCGTCGATCCGGCGGTTGACTTCGGCCTCCAGTTCCAGGCCGCGGTCGACGAGCTGGAACCCGAAGCGCACGAGGATGCGGAGAATGACGGGCCGGACACCGATCCGGATGGCTCGAACGTCGTCTCGATCGACTTCGGACGCAAGAAATAGGCCCCCATGGCAGGGGTCAAGCGGGGATTAAGGGGCAGGCAAGGCGGGGTCAAACCGCCTCTGACCGGGGTCAAGACCGCCCCTGAAACAGCCCCTGCGGAACCCAAACCAACCGGCCCGGGCGGTGTGCCTTTGCCGAGCCCGGTTGCAGGCACCAATCTCGTCATCGCCGATATCGTGTTGCGCGCTGCCGGCGGCCTGTTGCGCGACCGGCTGGAAAAGGGGCTGCTGGTCAAGTCCTACGACCAGACCAAGGCCGAAAAGCTCGTCGACGGCCGCGGGGTGGCGAGCAGCCTTGCCTTGTGGGGTGCCAGCCATCTGGCACGCCGTTCCCCGATCGGCCTTGCCGTGGTGGCCGGAGGGCTTGCCGCCAAGGTCTTCTACGATCGCGGCAAGCGGCTGGAGAAAAAGCGCCGGGCGAAGAAGGCCGCCCCTCCCGAATCCTGACCGCCCCTTGATTTGTGCCCTCCCGTTGGTGCAACGGGCGATATGGGCGACTCCTCACACCATTCCGACGACCGGCTGCATCGCCGGGGCCTGATGTTCATCCTCTCCTCGCCCTCGGGCGCCGGGAAGACTACGCTGTCGCGGATGCTGCTGGCCAAGGACCCAGAGATCAAGCTCTCGGTCAGCGCCACCACCCGTCCGCCGCGTCCGGGCGAGGTTGACGGGGTGCATTACCACTTCGTCAGCCCCGAACGCTTCCAGCAGATGATCGACGAGGACGATTTCTACGAATGGGCCGAGGTGTTCGGCCATCGCTACGGCACGCCCAAGGGTATCATCCGCGCTGCACTGAAGCTGGGGCAGGACTTCCTGTTCGATATCGACTGGCAGGGCACCCAGCAGCTGTACCAGAAGGACCAGCAGGACGTGGTCCGGGTGTTCATCCTGCCGCCCTCGATCGACGAACTTCACCGCCGCCTCAAGGGCCGCGCCACCGACAGCGCCGAGGTCATCGCCGCCCGCATGGAGCGCGCCCGGGCCGAGATCAGCCACTGGGACGGCTACGACTACGTCATCATCAATGACGATGTGGATGTGTGCTTCGACAAGGTCCGCGCGATTCTTGAAGCCGAACGGATGAAGCGCCAGCGCCAGACGGGGCTGATTCCCTTTGTGCGCGGGCTGATGGCCTAGAGCCACACCGAGCGGCGATCGACACGCCGCTGGAACCCTGCCGCAAAAGACCCCGCCCGCGCCCGCAGCACCAGCCGGCGGCCTTCGGGCGTGCGCGCAAACACCAGCCGCGCCCCGCCCACCTGATCGCGCCACAGCGAGGCGAAGCGTTCCGCCGCCTCCTTGCGGGCCGCCAGCACCGCCGGGACCGCGTGGTAATCGGTGCGTTGCCGCAGCCCCAGCCATGAGCGGCGGACCAGCAGGTAGCGCGGGTTCTGCACCGGCCCGAGCACCTCGGCGAGCCCCTGCATCACCTGCCGTTCGGCCGCGCGGCTGACTCCGGTCAACACCACATCCTTGCGCCCGTCAAGACTGGTGCGCACCTCGACCGCGGCATCGAACAGCTCATGCCCGGCGATCACCCCCGCATCGGCGAGCGCCTGAAGCACCGTCCAGGTGACCTGATTGAGGCACCCCTCCAGCGATCCGTTGCGCCACGCCAGCCGCCCCGCCAAGGCGAGATGCGGCAGGCTGGCAAGCGTTGCCGCCCCGGCCATCGCCATCCCGATCATGCCGAGATTGGCGAAGCCTTCCAGCCCGCGCACCGCATCCGCCGCCGCAAAAGCCCCGCCGCCGAAAGCGGTCCAGCACGCGGCCTGGAGCGTGTCGGCGATGCTCAGCGCGCGGGGAGCATAGTTCGCCGCCGCTGTCTCGCGCACCTGCGCCCGTTCCGCGCCCTCGCCCAGCGAGACGCGCCACCTTTCGGCTATCGCCGCGCGGTCGGCGGCGATGGCATAGGTTCGGGCGTTACTCTCTTCCACAGGCAGCGCCGGGTCGAGATCCAGCCGCGCCACACCGCCTTCGATCAGAGTCGATCCGCCATTGGCGATCCCCTCGAACGCCCGGAACCGCCGCGCGACGATATCGAGGTCCGACACCTCCGGTGGCCCCGCATCGTTCAGCGCACCCCAGTCGAAGGCCGCGGCCAGCGGCGCCCAGCTTTCGCGTTCGGTTGGGTCGATGGTGGCAAGATGCCAGATATTGGCGACCTTGCCGGGCCGCGCCGGATCGATCCGGATCGCCCGCCCCCGCATCTGGTTGGACAGCATGAAGGATGCCGTGTTGCTCGCCAGCACCAGCGAATTGAGCGCGGGCGCATCCCAGCCCTCGCCCAGCAGCGACTGCGTGCCGACAAGGATGCGCAAATCGCCGCGCGTGAACAGCGCGGTGACGATCCGCACCAGCCCGGCTGAACTTCCCGTGCGGCAGGTGACGCTGGCATGACCGGGGCAACCGGACAGCGCGGCAAGGCGGAACCCGTCCGCATCAAGGCCGAATTCAGCCGCGACCTGCCTGAAGGCAGACCACGCGCTTTCGGGCAGCACCACCAGACTGCCCGTCAGCACGCCGAGATGCGCCGGATCGCCCCCCTGCCGCCGCAGCACTTCGAAGATCGGCACCACCCCCAGCTTGGCCGGGCGATAGGTGGCCTCGGGCCGGGTCGGCAGCTCGCCTGCGCGAATGTGATCGGACAGGACCACCATCCGCAGGCCCTCGCCCAGCACCGCATGTTCGGCGCGGGCGATGGCGAGGATCGAATCCAGCTTGGAAAGGCTCGAGGTCATCAGTTTGAAGATCGAACGGGTCTGCAACAACCGCACCCGCCCGCCTTCGATCAACCCGTCGCCATGGAGGCGGGAGCGCAGCTCCTTCATCCGCCCGGGATCAAGCGGGAAGCTGGCGGTGTGGCTGGCGAGCAGCCCGTCCAGCAGCCGCTCCATCCAGAACAGGGAGGGCGCAGGCACATCGCGCGCCCTGACGCCGAGTAGTTCCAGCGGCGCTGCGGGCAGGGTGCGGCCCGCCGCGGCCAGCATGACGAGCACGGCAGAGAGCATCTCGGGCGCTTCGAGGATCGCCTCGACATGGGCTTCGGGATCGGTCAGCCACGGGTGCGCGGCGAGCCAATCAAGCAGCCCTGCATCCCCGCGCAAATCGCGCGCCAGATCGGACAGCGCGATGCGTCGCCGCTCCAGAAGCTCCAGAGCCTCGACACCGGGTTCGGAGAGGATCAGGTGATCCTGATGCGGGCACAGATCGCCCCCGCGCACCAGTTCGGGGATGCCGATTTCAAGGTCGATCGGCCCGCACAGCCCTTCATAACGCTGCCACTCGGCAAAGCTCGCGTCATAGGGCGGTGTGGCAGTGAGCGCGACGAGACGGACATCCACCAGCCGCGTCGCCAACGCATCGAGGCACTTCCACCATTCGCGCCTGAGGTGATGCGCCTCGTCCAGCACCAGAGTCAGCGGTCCGCGCGCGTTGAGGGCATCGATCAGCGCGTCCAGTTCTTCCGCGCGGCGCAGGGCATCGAGGCTCTGGTAGGTGGTAAGGGTCAGTTCGCGGGGTGCCGAAAGGTCGCGCGAAATGCAGGTGGCGGGCGGGGCCGCATCAAGAAACAGCGGGCACAGGCGCTGCTCCCACTGGTCGCGGATCGCGATGGTGGGGGCAAAGACCAGCGCCGGCCGCCCCAGCCGCCGCACGATCTCCAGCCCGAGGATCGTCTTGCCCGCCCCCGGCGCGGCGACGACATGCAGACGGGAATCGTGGAGGTGGCCGTCCATCTCCTCCAGCACGCGCGCCTGATAGTCGCGCCACACGCCCTTGAACTGCATGGTCTCAAGCACAGGGATGCCGTCTCAGGCGTCGTCGCCGAATTCGGCGAGGGTCTGGAGATAGTCGCGATCCCGAATGCGCAGCGCGCGGCCATGGCGGGTGATGATCCCCTGCGCTTCCCATTCCGAAAGGAGCCGGCTGACATTCTCCCGCGCAAGACCGGCAAAAGCCCCGAGCTCGTTCTGGTTCAGGTCGAAGCGCAGCCGCCCGTCGTCCTTGTCCGGATCGATCAGCCGCACCAGCGCCAGCGCGAGGCGCGGGGCCATGGAGAAGGTCCGGTCACTCTCGATCACCATGTTGAGCTGGCGCACCCGCCGCGCCAGTTCGCGCATCACGCCCGCGGCCGAGACGGGGTTGCCGGTCGCCGCGGCGAGGAAGGTGCGCGAAGGCAGCAGCAATACGCGCGATGGCACCGCTGCCGTCACCGTGGCGGTGCGCGGGCCGCTGTCGAGCATGGCGATCTCGCCCACCAGCTCGCCCGGGCCGCAATAGTTGAGGATGATCTCGTGCCCGCTGGCGCTGATCATGGTGATCTTGAGGCCCCCGGTCAGCACCACCACCGCAAAGCCGCCGTCCTCGTCACCCTGCGTGATGATCGCCTCGCCGGGCTTGAGGTCACGGGCGCTGGCATCGCGCAGCAGCGTTTCGAGCTGGTCGGGCGCAAGCGCGCGCAGCAGCGTGTCCGGCGCCAGCGTGGCGATGAGGTCTTCGAGCCTGTCCATGATCTGCCCCTTCCCGTCCGGCAGGATAGGGCCTCGCCGCATCCGGGGCAACGCTGCGGGGGCGGCGGCAGAAAATCGCTCTGCGCGAGACAGGTGTGATGCCCAACACAGACCGCGAGGCGCGTTTGGTTAACAAGGGTGGCAAGACCGGACGGGCACGCTTCAGGCGGCCGCCACCCGGACAGACGAACATACGGTGCGACCCGGGCGGAAGGGACTTGCGTCACTTCCGCCAACTTGGCCCACATCCCCTTGCAACAGGGGGGATGTGGGCCCTTTTCGCTTTTGGATCAGTGACCGCCCGAAGGATCGGCGAAGTGGCTCGGCAGGTGGGCGTTGACCACCCCGCCATCGACGGTCAGCGTCTCGCCCACCACATAATCGCCCGCGCGGCTGGCAAGGTAGATCGCGGCCGCCGCCATGTCTTCGGCGGTTCCGATGCGCTTGGCCGGAATGCCGCTCGCCGAGGCGTCGGGCGCGTCCTTGGCGGCCTTGTTCATCTCGGACGGGAAGGCCCCCGGCGCGATCGAGGTGACGACGATGTTGTCCTGGATCAGCCGCGCGGCCATGCGCCGGGTGAGCTGGATCACCGCCGCCTTGGAGGCCTGATAGGCATAGGTCTCCCACGGGTTGATCCGCTGCCCGTCGATCGAGGAGACGTGGATCACCTTGGCCGGATGCCCCTGCTTGCCGCCCGCGACCAGCAGATCGTGGAGCTTCTGCGTCAGGAAGAACGGCGTCTTGACGTTCAGGTCCATCGTCCGGTGCCAGCCGGCCTCGGAGAATTCCAGATAGGGCTGGCCCCAGGCCGCGCCCGCGTTGTTGATGAGGATGTCGAGCCGCGTCTCGCGCGCCTTCAACTCGTTGGCCAGCGCGATCATGCCGTCCATTTGCGAGAGGTCGGCGGGGATGCCGATCACGCGGTCCGCACCGAATTCGTCGATCGTGGCCTGCATCTGGTCAGCCTTGCGCGCCGAGATATAGACCCGCGCGCAGCCCGCCGCGAGCAGGCCTTCGACGAACATCTTGCCGATCCCGCGGCTGCCACCGGTGACGAGGGCGACGCGGCCTTCGAGGCTGAAAAGTGATTGAATGTCCATGTAAAAGCTCTCCATCCGTCCCGCACCTGATCCGGGACCCCGCTCACTTCTTGCCCGCCGCGGTAGAATAGCGGGGCCCCGGGTCAAGCCCGGGGCGGGGGTATGATCAATACCCGCTCAGCTCCGCCACACGATTGGCGTGGAACGTCGCGTCGCCGAGGAACTCGGCCAGCGCGCGGTCGCGCTTCATGTAGAGGCCGATGTCGTATTCGTCGGTCATGCCGATGCCGCCGTGCATCTGCACGCCTTCCTGCACCGCCAGCCGCGCGGTCTTGGCGACCTTGGCCTTGGCGACGCTGGCCATCAGCTCGGCATGAGCCGAGCCGCCATCGAGCAACTGCTGCGCCTTGATCGTGACCGCGCGGGCGATTTCCACCTCGGAATAGAGGTGGCTGGCGCGGTGCTGCAATGCCTGGAACTCTCCGATCAGACGCCCGAACTGCTTGCGCTGCTTGAGGTAATCGACCGTCATGTCCATCGCGCCCCGGGCAACGCCGACGCCTTCGGCTGCCGCGCCGACGCGGCCCGCGACCAGCATCGCATCGAGCACAGCGCGCCCGCCGTCGATCTCGCCGATCACTGCATCACCATCGAGCTCGACGCCGTCGAACTTGGTGTGGGTTGCCATCGAGCTATCGACGAGGCGCACGGCATCATGGCTCATGCCGGCCGCGTCCTTGGGGACGGCGAACAGGGTGATGCCGTCGGCATCTTCATCGCTGCCGCTGGTGCGCGCGGCGACCACGATCATGTCGCTGCTGCTGCCGTGGATCACAAAGCTCTTGGCACCCGACAGCTTGAAGCCGTTGCCCGATTTCTCGGCGCGGGTGGTAATGCGGCCGGGGCGGTGCTTCGCGGTCTCGTCAATCGCGACGGCGAACACGGAATCGCCCGCGATCAGGCCGGGCAGATAACGGCCCTTGAGGTCGGCAGAGGCGTGCTTCAGCGCGGTCGCCGCCAGCACCGAAGACGTCAGGAATGGCGAGGGCGTGAGGTTGCGGCCGATTTCTTCCAGAACGATCCCAGCCTCGACATGGCCCATGCCAAGGCCCCCGTCAGCCTCGTCCACCAGCATGCCGGTGAAGCCCATTTCGGCCATCTGCTTCCACAGGCCGTGGCCGAAGCCGTCCTTGCAATTGCGGTCGCGCCAGTGGCGCAGCTGCTTGGCGATATTGCCTTCCTCGGCAATGAAGCCGCGCGCGGTGTCGGCGAGCATCGCCTGATCTTCGTTGTGATACAGGGGCATTGGTTTTCCCTCTCCCGGAAATTCAAATCGTCATCCCGGGCTCGACCCGGGATCGCCATCGTCTTGGTGCCAGTTGCGAGCGGTCCCGGATCAAGTCCGGGGCGACGCCTCCATCAAGCCCCCGGCAGATCGAGGATGCGCTTGGCGATGACGTTGAGCATCACCTCGCTGGTCCCGCCCTCGATCGAGTTCGCCTTGGTGCGCAGCCAGTTCTTGGCGGGCTTGCCACTTTCGGTCGCCTCGCTTTCCCATTCGAGGCTGCGCGAACCGCCGACCGCCATCATCAGTTCGTGGCGGCGCTTGTTCAGTTCCGTGCCGGCATACTTCATCATGTTCGGCTGCGCGGGATGCGCCTTGCCGACCTTGATCTCGTCGAGGAACTTCTCGCCCATCGCGGCATAGGCGAGCGCGTCGACATCGAAATTTGCCAGTTCCGCGCGCAGCACCGGATCAAGCTCGTCGCCGAGCTTGGCCGCGTGGCGCTTCATCATCGCGCCGATTGCCGCCTGACGCTCGCCGCCGTCCGCGCCCGAGATCATCTCGCGCTCGTGGCCGAGGAGATACTTGGCGACGTCCCAGCCACGGTTGATCGTGCCCACATAGGCCGGCACGTCATCGCCGTAGGACTTGGGCACCTTCACGTTGTCGAAGAAGGTCTCGCAGAAGGGCGAGGAGCCAGAGATCAGCTTGATCGGCTTGGTGGTGACGCCTTCGCTCGCCATGTCGAACAGCATGAAGGTGATGCCGCCATACTTGTTCTCCTTGTCGGTGCGGACAAGGCAGAAGATCCAGTCGGCGTGGTCGGCGTAGGAGGTCCAGATCTTCTGGCCGTTCACCACCCAGTGATCGCCCTTGTCTTCGCCGAAGGTCTGCAAGCTGACGAGGTCCGAGCCCGAGCCCGGCTCCGAATAGCCCTGGCACCAGCGGATTTCCCCGCGGGCGATCTCGTTGAGGAAGCGCTGCTTCTGCCCCTCGGTGCCGAAGTGGAGCAGCGC
>JAIEOM010000003.1 GCA_019750455.1 Sphingomonadales bacterium
ATCGCCAAGAGCGAGCGTCCGGAACTGACCAGCGCCAAGATCATCGTCTCGGGCGGCCGCGCGCTGAAGGACGCGGAAACCTTCGAAGCAACCATCACGCCGCTCGCCGACAAGCTCGGCGCGGCCATCGGCGCGAGCCGCGCGGCGGTCGACGCGGGCTATGTCCCCAACGACTATCAGGTCGGCCAGACCGGCAAGATCGTCGCGCCGGAAGTCTACTTCGCCATCGGCATCTCGGGCGCGATCCAGCACCTTGCCGGCATGAAGGACTCGAAGGTCATCATCGCCATCAACAAGGACGAAGACGCCCCGATCTTCCAGGTGGCAGACATCGGCTTGGTGGGCGACCTGTTCACCGCGGTGCCGGAGCTGACTGGAGCGCTGTAAGCGTTTCATCGCAAAGGTCTTTATTCCGAAACGAACCTCCGGCAGTCTGGCACGACTGTCGGAGGTTTTTTCATGCGTCGCACCCTGCTTGCTCTTGCCGCTCTCGCCACCGCCGCCCCTGCCCATGCCGCCCCGGTGGTGCTGACGCCGAGCAGCCAGTGGAGCGTCGATTTCGCCGACGAGAAGTGCCGCCTGATCCGCACCTTCGGCGAGGGGGAGGACCGGCACCTGCTCGCGTTCCAGCAGTATTGGCCTTCGCGCAGACTCGGCCTGACCGTGGCGGGGAGCGGGTTGAAGCGCTTTGTCAGCCGCGCGCGGACCGATCTGCGTGTTTCCGAGTCGCAGGAACCTGTGCGCGGCACCCCCTTCACCGGCAAGGTCGAAGGGTTCGGTGACGCCGTGATCTATTCCGAAGTCGAGCTCGACTCTCGCGACACGGGGATTGAAGAGAACACCGGCGGCGTGGCGATGGTTGACACGGCCTTCGGCAAGCAGGTGCAGTTTCTCGAACTGAGGCAGGGCCAGCGCCAGGTTCGGCTCGCGACCGGACCGATGGATGCGGCCTTCGAGGTGCTGAACCAGTGCACAATGGACCTGCTGCGCCAGTGGGGTCTCGACGCCGAGAAGCATCGCACGGCCCTGAGCGGGCCGAAATGGCTCAACCGCGATGCGCTGGTGCGGCGGATCACGGCGACTTACCCGAGCGATGCCTCGGCGCAGGGGGAGCAGGGCATCATGCGGATGCGGGTGATCGTCGCCGCAGACGGTTCGGTCGAAAGCTGCACGATACTCAAGGTGACCAATACGACCCGCCTTGATTCCCCCGCCTGCGAGGTGATGCAGCGCGCGAAGTTCGAACCCGCGCGCGATGCGGCTGGCCAGCCGTTCCGCTCGTTCTACGCGACAGGGATCACCTACCAGATCGGCTGACGCCGCCTCACAGCACCGTGGTGAGGAAGTGCAGCGTCATGCCCACCAGCCCGCCCACCAGCGTGCCGTTGATGCGGATGAACTGGAGGTCGCGGCCCACCGCGCCCTCGACGCGGTCGGTGATGGTGCGGGCGTCCCAGCGTTTGACCGTCTCTGACACCAGCCGGACGATCTGGTCGCCATAGCGGGTCGCCACGCCCACCATCGTGCGGCGGGCGAAGCGGTTGATCTGGTGCTGGAGCCGCGCGTCCTGCTGGAGCGCCTCGCCCAACTCGCCGAGCATCGTGCGCATTTCCGCGCCCATCCCGCTTTCCGGATCGCGCGCGCGGCGGATCAGCGACTGGCGGATCCGCTCCCACACCCCTGTCCACCACACGGCAACCGCGGGGTTGGCGATCAGATCGCGCTTCATGTCCTCGACCTTGGCGCGGGTGGCGGGGTCGTGTTGCAAGTCTTGCCCGAGCTTCGCCAGCCCTTCCTCGATCTTGCCGCGCAGGGGGTGATCGGGGTTCACCAGCACCTCGGCGAGCAGCTTGTAGAGCCCGTCGAGCACGCTGGACGAGATGGTCTTGTCGATCCCCGCCCAGCGCAGCACGCCCGAAACGCGCTGGTGGATGATGTCGCGAATCGTTTCCTCGTTGTCCTCCAGCGTCAGGCCCGCCCACCTGACGAAACCGTCAATCAGCGGCTGGTGACGCTTGTCGACCATCGCGCTTTCGATCATCCGCCCGGCGAGCGGGGCTATGTCGAGCTTGGCGAGCTGTCCGGCCAGCCCGGCACGCACCTGGGTGCCGAGCCGGTCGGGATCGAGCGATTCGAGCACCTCGGCCAGCAGTTCCGCCGCGCCCGATGTGATGCGCGAGCGTTCGTCCCCGTCCCTGCCGGGTGAGGCCGCCAGAAACTCGCCCGCCGCCTTGGCGACGTTCATCACCGCCATCCGCCGCGCAACGACGGCAGGGGTGAGGAAATTCTCGCGCAGGAAGGCCGCCATCGTGTCGGCGATGCGGTCCTTGTTTTCGGGAATGATCGCGGTGTGGGGGATCGGCAGTCCGAGCGGATGGCGGAACAGCGCGGTGACCGCGAACCAGTCTGCCAGCCCGCCGACCATCGCCGCTTCCGCAAAAGCGTTCAGATAGCCCCATGCCGGGTGGCCGGTGGTGGCCAGCCCGTGGGTGGAGACGAAGATCACCGCCATCGCCGCGAGCATCCCCGTCGCCGTCCAGCGCATCCGCCTGGCGCGATCGACGGTGAGCGGCTGGCCGCCGAATGTAAGAGGCCTCAGGGAACGCTTAGCCATAATCCGGCCTTAGCCCCTGCGGGGCCCGTCCGTCACCCCTTTTGCGGTCATTCGGCGGGCTCGGCGCCCGGAGGAAGCCGCCGTGCAGGAATTGCCGAGGGCTTGCCCGGGTAGGGGAGATCGGGCTCGGGCTCGCCATGCGGACGTGTGTCGTCGCCCGGCTTGTAGGTCAGCATCCGCGAGCGCAGCCACGGGCCGACGCGCTTCTCGAAGCCATCGGCAAGGCTGAAGCCCGCCGGCACGATCAACAGCGTCAACAGGGTGGAGAGCACCAGCCCGCCGATCACCACGATGCCCATCGGCTGGCGCCACGCCCCGTCGCCGGAAAGCGACAGCGCCACCGGCACCATGCCCGCGGTCATCGCCACGGTGGTCATCACGATCGGCTGCGCACGCTTGTGCCCGGCATCAAGGATCGCATCGAGCTTGCCGACGCCCTTGTTCATTTCCTCGATCGCGAAGTCGATCAGCAGGATCGAGTTCTTCGAGACGATGCCCAGCAGCAGCAGGATGCCGATATAGACCGGCATCGAATTGGGCTGGCCCAGCAGCCAGATCAGCAGCACGCCCCCTAGCGGCGCAAGCGCCAGCGAGGTCATGTTGACCAGCGGGCTCATCAACCGCTTGTAGAGCAGCACCAGCACCGCAAACACCAGCAGCACACCCGCAACGATGGCGATGATGAGGTTGGTGACAAGCTCGGCCTGCCATGCCTCTTCGCCCACCACGTCGCGGATCACGCCGAGCGGCAGGTCCTGCAACACCGGCAGGGCATCGATCTGCGCCTGTGCGTCGCCCTTCAGCACGCCCGCGGCAAGATCTGCCCCCACCAGCACACGGCGGTTCTGGTTGTATCGCTGGATCGCGGTCGGGCCGGAGCCGAAGCTGATGTCGGCAACGCGGCTCAGCGGCACCGAACCGCCATTGGCCAGCGGTACAGGCAGGTTCTCGATGGTGCGGTAATCGCTGCGCGCCTCTTCCGACAGGCGCACCACGATCGGGATCTGGCGGTCCGACAGCGAGAACCGTGCCGCGTTCTGCTCGATCTCGCCCAGCGTCGCGATACGGATCGTCTGCGACAGGGCGGCGGTGGTGACGCCCAGTTCGGCGGCGATCTTGTCACGCGGGGTGATGATGATCTCGGGCCGGTTGAGGTCGGCGCTGATGCGCGGCGCAACCAGCGACTTCAGGCCTTTCATCTGTTCGACCAGCTTGGTGGCGGTCTCGTCCAGCAGCACCGGATCGCTGCCCGCCAGCATCACGGTCATGTCACGGCCCGATCCGAACCCGCCGGACTGCGACTGGAAGCGCACGCGGGCATCCGGGAAGCTGGCCAGTTTCGGCGCGAGCTGGCGTTCGAACTCGATCGAGCTGCGCTCGCGATCTTCCTTGAGCTTGACGAAGATCGACGAGCTTTCGCCCAGCCGGATGCGTTCGAGCAGGCGTTCAACCTCGGGCTCCTGACGCAGCTGGTCGGCGACGGCGTTGACCACCCGGGTGGTCTCGGCGAGCGTGGTGCCAGGCACCATCTCGATCTCGACGCGGCTGTTCTCGTCATCGATGGTGGGCTGGAACTGGCCGGGAATCAGGCCGAACAGCACGATCGTGATCAGCAGCGAGAACCAGCCGATGCCGAGCATCCACACGCGGTGGTCGTAGAAGCGCGCGGTCATCCAGCGGAAAGTGCGGGCGAAGTTGCTGTTGCCGCCCGCGGGCAGCTCGATCGCCCTGAAGGTGAGGAAGGCGGCGAGGAACGCCATCAGCGACACGAACAGCACGAGCACCACCTCGAACACCTTCGCGACCAGCTTGTGCACGGTGGCGTTGGTGTCCGCCTGCACGGCGGAGGCGATCTGCTTGTGCACGTCCAGCCCGAGCAGGCCCTTCCACGCACCCGTGACAGAACCGCTCGCCAGTTCGAACAGCGTCAGCGCCGGAACCGCAAGCAGCACGATCACCGTCAGCAGCAGAGCGGACACGTAGAACACGCGCGAGCGCGGCCCGGTCAGCCCGGCGCGGCGCACGGCCATCTTGCCGGTGTCCAGCGTCCACTCCAGCACCCGCATATAGGCATCGAGCGCCGGCCCGCCGCCATGTTCGGCATGGCCCTTGGCCTTGAGGAAATAGGCGGCCATCAGCGGCGTGATCATGCGCGCAACCGCGAGGCTCATCAGCACCGCGACCACCACGGTGATCCCGAAGTTCTGGAAGAACTGCCCCGACACACCCGGCATCAGGCCCACCGGCAGGAACACCGCGACGATGCAGAAGCTGGTCGCGACCACCGGCAGGCCGATCTCGTCCGCGGCGTCGATGGATGCCTGATAGGCGGTCTTGCCCATGCGCATGTGGCGCACGATGTTCTCGATCTCCACGATCGCATCGTCGACCAGCACGCCCGCGACCAGCGCCAGCGCCAGCAGCGACAGGAAGTTGAGGTTGAACCCGAGCAGATCCATGAACCAGAAGGTCGGGATCGCGGACAGCGGAATGGCGACCGCGCTGATGAAGGTCGCTCGCCAGTCCCGCAGGAACAGGAACACCACCACCACCGCCAGCACCGCGCCTTCGACGAGTGCCCAGATCGAGGAATTGTATTGCTGGCGGGTATAGGTCGTGTTGGTCGAAAGCTTGATGAACTCGACGCCCGGATTTTCCTCCTCGATCTTGTCCATCTCGGCGAGGGCGGCGTCATAGACGGTGAGGTCCGATGCGCCGCGCGCGCGGCTCATGGCGAAGTTGACGACTTCCTTGCCGTTGACCTGGCTGATCGAGGTGCGTTCCGAATAGCCGTCCCGCACCTTGGCGATATCGGCAAGACGCACGGTGCGGCCGCCGCCGAGCTGGATCTGGGTCTGGGAGAGCTGGTAGGCGCTGTCCGAATTGCCGAGGACGCGCAAAGACTGGCGGGTGCCACCGATCTCGGCAAGGCCGCCCGCAGCATCGAGATTGCTCTGGCGCAGCGCCGCGTTGATCTGCGAGGCGGTGACCCCGAAGGACTGCATCCGCGCGGGATCGAGAATCACCTCGATCTGCCGGTCGACCCCGCCGAAACGGCTCACCTCGGCCATGCCTTCGATCTTCAGCAGCCGCTTGGCGACGGTATCGTCGATGAACCAGCTGAGCTGTTCCACCGTCATGTCGTCAGCCTCCACCGCGACATAGCCGATCGGCTCGCCGACGACGTTGACCTTGTTGACCTGTGGTTCGAGAATCCCGTCGGGAAGCGACCCGCGCACGCCGTCAATCGCGGTCTCGACCTCGTTCACGGCCTCGATCAGGTTGGTCCCGATCTCGAACTCGACGAACGTCTGCGACGATCCTTCGCGGGCAACAGACTGGATCGAATCCACCCCCGCGATAGACCGCAGCGCGCTTTCCACGCGCTGGGTGATCTGGTTCTCGATCTCGGTCGGGGAAGCGCCCGGCTGGGCAATCACCACGCGCACCGCCGGAAATTCGACATCCGGGTTGTCGGTCACGTCCATCAGCTTGAAGCTGACGATCCCGGCGATCAGCAGGCCGGTGAAGAACACCAGCGGAATCACCGGATTGCGGATCGACCAGGCCGAAATGTCGCGAAGTGCCATGATAGTCCTGCCTGTGCTGTGCCGGTCGCGGCCTCGCCCCAGTTACGCGCAAACCTGCGCGCGGGATGGGCGTCTTACTTCTTCTGAACCTGCGGGTTGACGGTTTCACCGGGGTTGAGGAACCCGCCGGCCTTCAGCACGATGCGTTCCTTGCCGGTCAGCCCTTCGGTGATGGCGATGCCGTTCGGCGTCACCGCACCGGTCTTCACCGGCCGGCGGACCGCCTTGTTGTCATCGCCCACGACATAGACATAGCTGCCGTCTTCATCGGCCTGCACCGCGCTTTCGGGGAGCACGGTGGCAGTGAAGCTGCCGCTGTTGATGCGCGCCGTGGCAAAGCCGCCGGGGCGCAGGCCGGGGGCGAAGGACAGCGCGATGCGCGCCGTGCCCTGCCGCGTGGTCTGATCGATCACCGGAGAAATCTGCCAGATCTGACCCTTGAAGGTCTCGTTGGAGCCGGTCGGCGTGATGGTTGCCATCGTGCCGACGGAAAGCTTGGCAAGCTGTTCTTCGGAAAGCTGGGCGAGCATCTCCATCTCGCCGCCGCTGGCGATGGTGAACAGCGCCGGAGTCCCCGCGCCGACCGTCTGCCCGGGTTCGACATTGCGCGACAGGACATAGCCGGTCGCGGGCGCGATGATGTTGAGCCGCTGGTTGCGCGCACGCTGTTCGGACAGCTGCGCCTGCGCAACCTTGACGCGGGCGACGGCGGCATCGCGGGTTGCGGTCAGCCGGTCGACATCGGCCTTGGACACAAAGCCGCGGGCCACCAGCTGGAGCGCACGGTCAAGATTCGCCTGGGCAAGATTGGCATCGGCGCGCGCCACCTCGATCTGGGCAGCCTGGGCTTCGGCCTGCTGGACCTGCACGCTGCGGTCGATCACCGCCAGCACCTGCCCGGCCTGCACCCAGTCACCCGCATCGACCGACACGCGCAGCACCTGCCCGCCTTCACCGACCACACCGACCGGCATCGGCCGGCGCGCGGCAAGCGTGCCGGGCGCCTCGATCTCGCCGGCAACCATCGTGGTCCCCGGGGTCACCACCGTGACCGAGGGCGCTTGCGAATTGTCGTCATCGGCAGGCGCGGGTTCGCCGCCGGCCAGCACGAAATAGGCAAGGATCCCCAGCAGCGCGCCCAGCACGCCGAGCACGCCGATGAGCAGCCAGCGCGGAATGGCCGGCCCGCCAAGACGGCGCGCACCGGCATAGTCGCCAGTGTAATCGGCGTTCACCCCTTCGGCGGCCTCGGCCCTGATCGTCGTTTCGTAATTCATTGCCATTCCCTCACCGGAGCGGGAGCGCGCGCGCCGGTCCCGCCTCGGAGTGTATTACTGGTATAAGTCACCATCTGCAACGCCTGATAGATGGTCGACCCCATACCCGCAATGCATGCATCGACCGATGACTTTCAGCCTAGACGAAGGGCGCAGGCTCCGGTTCCGGGCAAATGCGCATCAAAGTGTCGCGAATCGGCGAAGGCCCGCAACGCCTTGCGGGCGTAACGGGCCTTGGGAGCGGTGAAGCGAGTATGCCGGGGCAAAGGTGCCCCGCCGGATCAGTATTTGAGCTGGCGTTCGTAAAGATCGCGGTAGTGCTGGATCTTGGTGACCCGCAGCCCGTGCATCCCGGACCGGTCGATCGCCCGCTGCCACGAGGCGAACTCCTCGAGCGTCAGGCCATAGCGCGCCAGTGCCTCGTCAAGCGTCAGCAGCCCGCCGTTGACGGCAGCCACCACCTCGGCCTTGCGCCGCACAACCCAGCGCTTGGTCTGCGGAGAAGGCAGGTCGGCAATGGTCAGCGGCTCGCCGAGCGGGCCGATCACCTGTGCGGGGCGGATATCCTGGTTCTCAATCATCACATGTCTCTCGCAGCGCCACGGGGCACGTCGGATCGGGTTCCTGCCGTGCCGCCCGGGCGGTTCGCATCGCTGGCATCGACGTTCGCACCCGGAGCATTAGATTGGCCTAAACCATCAGGGTTAACGTCCGGTTCGCTATCGTCGAGCAGCGCGAAATAACTGGCCGCCGCATCGCCGAAGCTGGCCGCGACCGCCTCGATCGGGGCCTGGCTTTCGGTGCGCAGCAACAGGCGAAGATCGCGCGCGGCGTTGAGCCGTGCGGTCAGTTCGCTCCACTCGAACGCCCGCAATGCCTCGCCGGCACGCCGCGCCGGGCGCCCTGCGAATCGCTCGTCGGCTCCCGCAAATCCTTGCGCACGCGCCTGCTCCCCGGCGGCAAGACCGCCTGAGAACGCACCGGCGCGCGCCGGAATGGGCTTTGCTTTCTCGAACATCATTCCGTCTTCTAACCCGAGTGCGTCAAAATCCGGTAAAGCCGCCATTTACCCCGGCTTAGGATTAGTGCTGCCGCAACCGGCAAGAATGGGCCCACTGGCGGGCGGGACAAAGCATCGCTATATGCGCCGCGTTCCATGGAAACCGCCGCCTCTCTGCTTGCCGGCCCGCTGACCGGGCCCGATGCTGCCGCGCTGTTCGATCTGCCCCGCCCGGCGGAGCAGTGCCGGATCGTTGTCGCGATGAGCGGCGGAGTCGATTCCTCGGTGGTCGCCGCGCTTGCCCATGCCAGCGGCGCGGAGGTGATCGGCATTACGCTCCAGCTCTATGACTACGGCGCGGCGACGGGCCGCAAGGGCGCGTGCTGCGCGGGCGACGATATCCGCGATG
>JAIEOM010000285.1 GCA_019750455.1 Sphingomonadales bacterium
CCCTCGGCGGTGGGCTACCAGCCGACCCTCGCGACCGACATGGGCAAGCTGCAGGAGCGCATCACCTCGACCACCAAGGGCTCGATCACCTCGGTCCAGGCGATCTACGTGCCGGCGGACGACTTGACCGACCCGGCGCCCGCGACCTCCTTCGCGCACCTTGACGCGACCACCACTCTGTCGCGCGCGATCTCGGAGCTCGGCATCTACCCGGCGGTGGACCCGCTGGACTCGACCTCGCGCGTTCTCGAACCGCGCGTTGTCGGCCAGGAGCACTACGACACCGCCCGCCGCGTTCAGGAAGTGCTGCAGAAGTACAAGAGCCTGCAGGACATCATCGCGATCCTCGGGATGGACGAGCTGTCGGAAGAGGACAAGCTGACCGTCGCCCGCGCGCGCAAGATCCAGAAGTTCCTGTCGCAGCCCTTCCACGTCGCGGAAGTCTTCACCAACATCCCGGGCGTGTTCGTGCAGCTCGAAGATACCGTGAAGAGCTTCAAGGCGGTGGTCGATGGCGAATATGACCACCTGCCGGAAAGCGCCTTCTACATGGTCGGCGGCATCGATCAGGCGGTCGAGAAGGCCAAGAAGCTGGCCGAAGAGGCGTAAGGCATCATGCCTCTCCACTTCGAACTCGTCACCCCCGCCAAGCTTGTCCGCTCGGAAGACGTCCACATGGTG
The DNA here is from genome assembly GCA_019750455.1 of Sphingomonadales bacterium. Classification (GTDB taxonomy): domain Bacteria; phylum Pseudomonadota; class Alphaproteobacteria; order Sphingomonadales; family Sphingomonadaceae; genus Erythrobacter. The sequence goes on from JAIEOM010000285.1 coordinate 682, forward strand.
GTCGTCCCCGGGACCGAGGGCGAATTCGGCGTGCTGGAGGGCCACGCGCCCTTCATGAGCACGATCCGTGACGGTGCGGTGCAGATCTTCGCCAGCGCGAACGCGGCGCCCGAAGTGATTCAGGTGCGCGGCGGCTTTGCCGAGGTCAACGAGAAGGGCCTCACCGTGCTCGCGGAGCATGTCGAGGGCTGACACGCGCTCCTATCGACGAATAACCAATCAGGGCGGGCCAATGGCTCGCCCTTTTTGTTTCTATCCCCTTCACATCGCGCGCCTCTCCCGCCACAACATGCGCCTGCATTCCCCGAGGAGAGGACGCTTGAAACTTGTCTCCACTTTCGCACTGGCTCTCGCAATGAGCATCGCTAGCACCACCGGCGCGCAGGCCGCCGACGAAACCCCTGTCCCCGGCGTTCCCGGGCCGGAGCAGGACCCCTACATCTTCCTCGAGGAAGCCCGGAGCCCCGAGGCGTTGGACTGGGTCGCGAAGGAAAACGCCCGCACGCTGGCCGCCTTCGAAGCCGACCCGCGTTACGCGCAGCTGAAGGCCGAAGCGCTGGCGATTTTCGACAGCAACGACCGCATCCCCTTCGTCAGTTTCCGCCCCGATGGCCTCTACAATTTCTGGCAGGACAAGGCGAACCCCAAGGGGGTGCTGCGCCGCACCACGCTGGAAAGCTACCGCACGGACAAGCCTGAATGGGAAGTCGTGCTCGACATTGATGCCCTCGCCAAGGCCGAGGGCAAGGAGTGGGTCTATCAGGGCTCGACCTGCCTGCCTCCGGCGATGAACAAGTGCATGATCGCACTGAGCGACGGGGGCGAGGATGCCACCATCATGCGCGAATTCGATATGACGACGAAGTCCTTCGTCGAAGGCGGCTTCGTGCTCGATGCCAAGAGCCAGGGCGGCATCCAGTGGATCGACGAGGACACTCTGCTGGTCGGCCGCGGCTTTGGCGAAGGCACGCTGACCGAAAGCGCCTATCCCTTCACCAGCCGCGTCTGGAAGCGCGGCACGCCGGTGGCCGAGGCAGAGGAAATCTTCCGCGGCGAGCCCACCGATGTCTGGGCCGGCGCGACCCTGCTGCGCGACAACAAGGGCACGATCCACGCCCGCACCGCCTTCCGCGGGATCAGCTTCCATGAAAGCCTGAACTATGTCGAAAAGGGCAGCGAATGGGTGCTGCTGGACCTGCCCAAGAAGGGCGGGCTTTACGGCATCGTCGATGGACACATCCTGATTTCGACCGACGAGGACTGGACGGTTGACGGGCAGACCTTCCCCGCAGACTCGCTGGTCGCGGTCGAGTTGGAGGCGTGGAAGGCCGACCCCAACGGTGCGAAGAAGACGCTCGTCTGGGCGCCCGGCCCGCGCCAGACAAAGCAGGGCGGCGCGATCACCGGCTCCTCGCTGTTCGTGACGCTGCTCGACAATGTCGTGGGCAAGGTGCTCCAGTTCAACTTCGAGAACGGGCAGTGGGTCAGCAAGCCCGTGGCCCTGCCCGATAACGCGACACTGGGCATCGCCGCTTCCTCGGACGAGACCGACCAGATCATGTACACCGTGAGCGGGTTCCTCGAACCGACCACGCTCTACTACACCGATGGCACGGCGCCGCCGACGGTGCTGAAGACCAGCCCCGCCTATTTCGATCCGGCGGGCGCGACGGTCGAGCAGCACGAGGCGACCAGCAAGGACGGGACCAAGATCCCCTACTTCATCGTCAAGCCCAAGGGCATGAAGGCCGACGGCTCCACGGCTACGCTGCTGACCGGCTACGGCGGTTTCCAGGTGCCGCGCCTGCCCGCCTATCTCGGCTCCACCGGCAAGCTGTGGGTCGAGAAGGGCGGTGCCTATGTGCTCGCCAACATGCGCGGGGGCGGCGAATTCGGGCCGATGTGGCACCAGACCGCGATCCGCGAGAACAAGCAGCGCACCTGGGACGATTTCATCGCCGTGGCCGAGGATCTGGTGAAGCGCGGTTTCACCAAGCCGGAACACCTCGGCATCCAGGGCGGCTCGCAGGGCGGCCTGCTGGTGGGCACCGCCTTCACCCAGCGGCCCGACCTGTTCGGCGCGGCGATCGTGCAGATCCCGCTGTTCGACATGCTGCGCTATCACCTGATCGGGCGCGGGGCATCGTGGATCGGCGAATATGGCGATCCGCGCATCCCCGAACAGCGCGCCTGGATCGAGGGCTATTCCCCCTACCAGAAGATCGTGCCGGGCGTGGAATACCCCGAACCGTTCCTGTGGGCCTCCACCGCTGACGACCGCACCCACCCCGCCCACGCGCGGAAAGGCGCGGCCAAGCTCAAGGCGCTGGGCCAGCCCTATTACTACTTCGAGGACACCACCGGCGGGCACTCCGGCGGGGTCGACAACGACCAGCGGGCAAAGCTTCAGGCGTTGCAGTTCATCTACCTGATGAAGCGCCTGATGGGCGCGCCTTCGGGCCAGTAACCCGTCGCATCGGCAGGCATGGAAAGGGGCGCCCCTCACGCGGGGGCGCCCCTTTTTCGTGTTAGTTTCGGTATATAATCCAGCTACTTGTAAAGCAGGCCGACAGCGCGCCATCGGTTCGTCGCGCGCACGGCACGGTGTGCTTCATCAACGCCGGCTTAACCATGTCGGGCAAGACCTCGTTAAGCGCCCTCGTCAACAGTCTGGCCATCGGGGGCGATGAGCACAGCGACGAGGAGCATCACCGATGGCCTATGACCGACACATCTCGATCGCCGACGCGATCAAGAGCTATTACGCCCTGCCCCGCAATCACCGCGTCCACTGGTCCAAGGCGCGCAAGGACGAAGTCGTGCGCGCCGTGCGCAGCCAGGCGATCTCCTTCCACGAGGCGCGGACCCGCTATCTGCTGAGCCGCAGCGAGTTCGAGCAGTGGGAGGCCGATTATCTCGCCAGCGGCGGTGATGCGGAGCGGATGCAGGATGCCTGAGCATTACGGCGCGACGGGGATCAGCACCTCGTTGCGCCGCAGCGGGCCGGGAACCATCGGCGCATCGTAGAAGGCGAACTCCGCTTCGCCCGCAGGCATCAGGCCCTGCGTAGCCAGCCAGTCGCGCAGCCGCGCCTCCATCAGCGCCAGATCGCGTCCCCCGCCGTTCCCGGAGAAGCGCACCGCCGCCATGCGCCGCGGCGGCGTTTCGGCCAGGGTGATGTCGGCAGGCGCGGGCGGCAGGGTGTCGAGCGTGTACTTGGCCGGCATCACGAAGCGCATCCGCCACTGGCCGGGCCGCGTCTCGTCCTGAAGCACCGGCGCGGTCATGGCGATCCGCTCGCCGCCCTCGGGCCGGTCCTGCGCGAAGATATAGGCGGCAAGGCGACGGAAGCTCGCCCCGCTGGCGCGTTCACGGCTGCCGGCGTGGCTGACTTCGGCGACCACGAGCGCGGGGTAATCGCGCAGCTCGAAATCGCCGTCTTCGCGCACGACCGCGAAGTCAGGCTCTTCGGTCTGGCGATACTGCGCATAGGCGGCCGCCGCGCCGACAACGGCAAGACCGGCACCGGCAGCGATCCATCGGGCGGTTTTCATCGGGGTATCTCCTGCTGAAGCATTGACCTCATCAAGGAGCGAGACGCCCAAGCGTTCCCGTACCCGCCCTGCCGATGCGGCAGCCTAGCGCGTAGGCGCGTCGAAATCGGCGGGCTTGTTGGCGATCCACGCAACGAATTTGGCAATCGCGGGGTTCGCACGGATGGTCTCCGCGTCCTCGCCGATGCGCGCCAGTTCGTTGTTGGTGAAGTTCGCGTGGATCGTCTTGTGACAGATCGGGTGGATCGGCACCTTGACCTTGCCCTTCTTGGCCTTGGGCACGGGGTGATGCCACTGGACGATATCGCCCAGCGGACGCTGGCACAGCCAGCAGGTGAGGGTTTGGGGATCGTCACTCATTGGCCTGGGGGTCCGCGCGGATGGTTTCTTCAGTGAACAGGTCAGCGCCGCCGCTCGCATCGCTAGCCGGGAAGTGCTTTTCCGCCGCATAGACATCGACCGGGAGGAGATCGGAATCCTCGCAGATGCGGATTGCGGCGAATCTGCCTTCACGCTCCACCACCACGCCGTCGCTGATCGCGGGTGCATTGCCGTTCTCGTCGAAGCCGGTGCGCACAATGCGGCTGAACACGATGTAGCGGGTATCGCCATTGTCGAAGGCGAGCTGGCTCTCCCCGCCGCCCGAATACATCGCGTAGGCGTTGCGCCCGCCGCTCAGGACCAGCTCGGGCTTGCCTTCGCCGCCGAAGCGGTATTCGGCCTTGCCCGGCGCCGTCCCGTATACCGAGACGCGCTTGCCGTCGGCAAACTTGCAGGTGAAGACCGGTGTTTCCCCCGCCTTGCAGGCGGCGGCAAGGATGCGCTGCTGCTTTTCGACCCGCGCGGCAACCTCGGGGGAGGCGGCGGCGGCCGCTGCGGTCGGCACAGGGTCTTGCGGGGCGGCAGCGCCTGTCTCGCCGCCCTGCCCCTGGCATGCCGCGATCATGCCGCAGGCCACGAGGACGAGCGCCCGCGCCCTCACCCCTTCTTCTCCGCCGCCTTCTTCTTCTTCATCGCATCGTGGAAGCGGTCGGCCCAGCCATCCTTCACCAGCTGTTCGGCGCGGACCATGCGCAGTTCTCCGGGAGCCACATCGCGGCTGACCGCCGAGCCTGCCGCGACAATCGCATCCGCACCGATGGTGACGGGCGCGATCAACGACGAGTTGGAGCCGATGAAGGCCCGCTCCCCGATCACGGTCTTGTACTTGAAATAGCCGTCATAATTGCAGGTGATGGTTCCTGCCCCGATGTTGGCCCCCGCGCCGATGGTGGCATCGCCGAGATAGGTGAGGTGGCTCGCCTTGGCGCCCTTGTGCATCACCGCGTTCTTCACCTCGACGAAATTGCCGATGAAACTGTCCTCCTCCAGCACGGTGCCCGGGCGCAGGCGCGCGAAGGGGCCGATCTTGACCCCGCTGGCGAGGCGCGCACCCTCGATGTGGCTGTTGGCGCGGATCAGCACATTGTCCGCCACGCGCACGCCGGGGCCGAAGAACACGTTGGGTTCAATGGTGACATCGCGGCCCAGCACCGTGTCATGGGCGAAAAACACAGTTTCGGGCGCGATCAGGGTTGCGCCTTCGTCCATCGCTTTGAGCCGCCGGGCGGCCTGCCAGCGGGCTTCGGCCCCGGCAAGTTCGGCGCGGCTGTTGATGCCGGCGACCTCGTCGGCGCTGTCGGCGACAATCACTGCACAGGCGCGCCCGTCAGCAATCGCGATGTTGACGATGTCGGGCAGGTAGTATTCGCCCTGCGCATTGTCGTTGCCGACCCGCGCCAGCAGCGCGAACAGGTCTTCGGCGCGGGCGGCCAGCAGCCCGGAATTGCACAGGTGACAGGCTCGCTCGCCCTCGTCGGCGTCCTTGAATTCCACCATCTTGAGAATGCCGCCCGCATCATCGGCAATCACGCGCCCGTAGGCGAGCGGATCGGCCGGCTCGAAACCGAGCACCACCACCGCCGGGCTGTCGTCGCCATGCAGCCGTTCGAGCATCGCGCGCATCGTGCTCGCCTTGACGAAGGGCACGTCGCCATAAAGCACCAGCACATCGCCCGTGAAACCGGTCAATACGCCCTCGGCCTGCTGCACTGCATGGCCAGTGCCAAGCTGCGGCTCCTGCAGGCAGGTTGTCGCGCGCGTCCCTACCGCCTTCTCGATCTGCTCGCGCCCCGCGCCGACAACCACCGCCGTGCGCTCCGGACCGAGCTCTTCCACGCTCGCCATCAGGTGATCGAGCATCGCGAGCCCCGCGATCTTGTGCAGCACCTTGTGGGTGTCGCTCTTCATGCGGGTGCCCTTGCCCGCGGCGAGGATGATGGCGGCGAAAGCCAAACCGGAGGAATGTGTGGTGGTGGTCGTCATGAATGCCCCTGTAAGCAAAGGTGCGCCTGCCAGCAAATGCTTGCGGTTTGATGTAGGTTGGGCCACCCGCGGGCCATGACTGACATTCCCTTCGGCGCGATCGGCTTCGACCTCGACGGCACCCTGCTCGACACCTTCCGCGATCTCGGCGCGGCGGTGAACCATGCGCTGGTGCTGGGCGGTTTCGAGGCCGTGTCGGTGGAGAGCAGCAAGGACCTGATCGGCGGCGGTGCCAAGATCATGCTAGCCCGCGCGGTCGAGGCACAGGGCGGCCTGCCCGAAGACGAGTTCAAGCGGCTCTACAAGGCGATGCTGGCCTTCTACGAGGACAACAACGCAGTCCACACCGTCCCCTACCCGCAGGTGCGCGAAGTGCTGGCGCAGCTGGCCGCGCAGGGTGTGCGGATGGCGGTGGTCACCAACAAGTTCGAGGCCTTTGCGAGGCAGGTTCTGACCCAGCTCGACCTCATCGATGCTTTCGAAACCGTGATCGGCGGAGATTCGATGGGGCGGGGCGATGACGGGCAGTTCCTCGCCAAGCCCCACCCTGCCCCGGTGCTCAAGGCGCGCGAAGTGCTGGGAGGGGGGAGTTTCGTCTTCCTCGGCGACTCCACTTACGATGTGCGCGCGGCCAAGGCGGCGGGCGTGCCGGTGATCGCGGCGTCCTATGGCTATTGCGACCGGCCCCCGCATGAACTGGGCGCGGACGGGGTGATCGATTCGTTTGGCGACCTGATTCCCGCCCTCGCGCGCCTTCGGGCCGCCGCCTGACCCTACGGCATCGCCCCCTGTCAGTTCGGTTATTGCAACACGGCTGCGAAAGTGCCACGCAGCGCGCCGCATATTGGTTTACGCGGGCGTAAAGTGCCACAGGCGCTTGGCCCTCTCACACAACAGGAGAGCGAAGACATGACCATCAGCTTCAAGGACAAGGTCGCCATCGTCACGGGTGCCGGCGGCGGGCTCGGCAAGGCCTATGCGCTGGAACTCGCCCGTCGCGGCGCGAAGGTTGTTGTCAACGACCTGGGCGGATCGCGCGATGGCACCGGCACCTCGGACGCCGCCGCACAGGTCGTCGCCGAGATCGAGGCAATGGGCGGTGAAGCCATCGCCAACGGCGCTTCGGTCACCGAATACGACCAGATGGAAAAGATGGTCGCCGACGCCAAGCAGAAGTGGGGCGGCGTCCACGTGCTGATCAACAACGCTGGCGTGCTGCGCGACAAGACCTTCGCCAAGATGGAGCCGGCGGACTTCGAGTTCGTCGTCAAGGTCCACCTCACCGGCTCGGCCTTTGCCACCAAGGCGTGCTGGGAACTGATGCGCGAGCAGGGCTATGGCCGCATCCTGATGACCGCGTCGTCGACCGGCCTGTTCGGCAACTTCGGCCAGGCCAACTACGGCGCGGCCAAGCTGGGTCTGGCGGGTCTGACCAAGACGCTGGCTCTGGAAGGCGCGAAGTACAACGTGCGCTGCAACACCCTGTCGCCGGTCGCGGGCACCCGCATGACCGAAGACCTCTTCCCTGAAGAAGCCTTCAAGCTGTTCGCACCCGAGAACGTGGTCCCGGCGGCGCTGTTCCTCGTATCGGAAGACGCGCCCACCAACGCCATCGTCGGCGCGGGTGCGGGCGGCTACCATTCCTCGTGGACGGTGATGAACGATGCCGTGTGGCTCCCCGAAGGCGAGCGCACCCTCGAAGGCTTCGCCGCGCGGTGGGAGGAGATCAACTCCTTCACCAACCTGATCGCCCCGCAGTCGGGCAGCGAGCAGTCGGGCAACATCCTGCGCGCCATGCAGAAGGTCACCGGCACCGGACCGACCAGCGCGCGCGGCTGATCCGGCACACGCTACGAAAATGAGGAGGCCCGTCCCCGCAAGGGGGCGGGCTTTTGCCATGAAGCGGACAAAGGTGACACTGTGTCACTTTCCCAACTTGTCCTATTCTTCAACAATGACAGAATATTATGCCGAATCTTCGGTGCGGACGAACAAATATTCCGGGAGAGAAAATGCGCGCCGCCCCGCACATGCGGCCCCGATGCCGCGCCGATCACAATGCCAAAAGAGCTGCGCGCAGGGTTATCAGACGGCGCTGGAGTAGGAAAACGGCGCGACCCGTCCTCCGCTCGCACCCCGTGCTTGCCTGTCCCGGCGCAGGCTGGGGCGACGGTCAAGGTGATGGCGGCTTCAGCCTTGCCTTAGCCATAAGCGGACATTCTGCTAGCGACCCCGATGCAGACATTCAGATGACGGGCATCGGGATAGAGCGCGTTCTTATTCTGCGACGGAAAGGGTTTGT
>JAIEOM010000072.1 GCA_019750455.1 Sphingomonadales bacterium
CTTCCTCGGCGGCGAGACGCGCGGCTTCGGCGGCGGCTTCGGCCTCTCGGCGGGCCTGCTCCTCGGCGGCCTTCCGCGCGGCTTCCTCAGCCTCGCGCCGGGCTTTCTCTTCTGCTTCGGCCTTGGCCTTGGCTTCGGCTTCGCGGCGAGCTTTCTCTTCGGCAGCCAGCCGTGCCTTTTCCTCGGCAGCGGCCTTGGCGCGGGCTTCGGCTTGGGCCTTGGCGCGGGCCTTGGCCTCGGCGCGGGCGCGGGCTTCTGCTTCCTTCCTGAGACGCGCTTCCTCGGCGGCGCGGGCGCGGGCCTCGGCCTCGGCGCGGGCTTTTTCCTCGGCGATCCGGCGCGCTTCGGCTTCAGCGGCGGCCTTGGCGGCAGCAGCAGCGGCCTCGGCCTCGTGGCGGGCGCGTTCCTCGGCTTCCGCCTTGGCCTTGGCTTCGGCCTCCGCGCGGGCCTTGGCTTCCTTCCTCGCCTGCGCCTCGGCAGCCGCCTTCGCCCGCGCTTCCGCTTCCGCACGGGCGCGGGCTTCTGCTTCGGCGAGCTTGCGGGCACGGGCTTCGGCGGCGGCTTTCTCGCGCGCCTCGCGCTCGGCCCTCGCGCGCGCTTCAGCCTCGGCCTTTTCGCGAGCGCGGGCTTCCTTCAGCGCACGGGCGCGTTCTTCGGCCTCGGCCTTGACCCGGGCGAGCGCCTCCGCTTTTTCGCGCGCGGCAGCCTCGGCACGGGCCTTGGCCTCGGCCCGCACCGCTTCGCGCGCATTGACCGCCGTGACCTCGGGTTCGGGGGAGGGGTCGATCAGCCGCAGCCGGCTGCGCCAGACCCCCGGCTCTTCCCTCAGGCCGGCGCCGTCGCGCCCGACGCCAGCGGCTTCTTCCGCAGCGCGTAGATCACGACAATCAATCCAGTCAGGATAAGCGGTATTGTCAGCCATTGCCCCATCGATAGTCCGGTTCGCACCACCAGGTCAGCCAGTTGTTGATCCGGCTCGCGGAAATATTCGTTCACGAAACGCGATATGCCCATGCCGAGCGTGAACACCCCGGCCAGCAATCCGGGCCTGTAGCGCGCCCGAGTGAACCAGAACAGACACAGCATGATCACCAGCATCGCCAGCCCTTCGAGCCCCGCCTGATAAAGCTGGCTGGGGTGGCGCGGCAGATCGTCGGCGGCGGGGAAGACCATCGCCCAGGGCACATCGGTGACCCGCCCCCACAGCTCGCCGTTGACGAAATTCGCCAGCCGGCCGAGCAGCATGCCCATCGGCACACCGACGGAAACGTAGTCAACCACGCGGATGAAGTTGAGCTTGCCCTGCCAGGACACCCACGCCATCGCCGCCGTCACGCCCATCAGCCCGCCGTGGAAGCTCATCCCGCCATCCCACAGGCGCAGCAGTTTCCACGAGACGAAGCCTTCGCCCGAGAAATCGGTGAAGGCGCTGGGAATGCCGGTATCGCCGCCGGTGTAGAACAGCGCGTAACCCAGCCGCCCGCCGAGGATGACGCCCAGCGTGCAGTAGAAGAACAGATCGTCCGCGTGGCGCTGCGCCATTGGCGCACCCGGGGCCTTCAGCATCTTCGAGGTGTGCCAATAGGCAAAGATCACACCCAGCAGATAGGCCAGCGAGTAGAAGCGCAGGGTGAAGAACCCCAGTTCGATCCCCGGTTTCAATCCCAGCGAGGTCCACTGAATCGGATCGGCAGCGCCGCTTGCGGCAAGTAGTGACAACACGGAGCGAACCTCTTATTGACAATGATATGCCGTATCGGCGGGCCCGAAATGGCCCCGGTCGCGCTGGCGCTTCTGGCACAGCGGACGGGGCAGGGGAAGGGGCACGGAACCCGCCGGGCGGAATGGGACAGGCAACAGGCGCGGGTCGCACCCGGCCGGGCGCCGCAACAAGAGAGAGGAAATATCCGCATGCCCACCCAGCTGGACAATGCGCTTGAAGCGATCATCACCGGCCTCACCGCCGAAGGCCAGCCCTTCGCCACGGTGCCCTTCACCCGTGACGGGATCACCATGCCCGCCTTCGCTGCCGCGCCCCCTAGCCTTGCCCATTTTTTCGCGCATTTCTGCAACCAGAACAAGGACCTGCCCTTCCTTGTCGATGGCGATGTCCGCCTGACCTTCGGCGATGCCTATGCTGCCGCGACCTGCGTGGCCGAAGGGCTTGCCACCCTCCACGGGATCGAAAAGGGCGACCGCGTCGGGATCGCCGCGCGCAATTCGGCCAACTGGATGATCGCCTATATGGGCATTCTGATGGCGGGCGGCTGCGCGACGCTGCTCAACGGTTTTTCCAGCGGCGAGGAACTGGCCTACGGGCTGGATCTGGCCGAATGCAAGGTGCTGCTCGCCGATGAAGGCCGCGCCGCGCGGCTTGAAGGCCACGCCCACCCTTCGAAGATCGTGCTGTTCACGCACGGCAACCCACCGTCCGAAGGCCTCGCTGCGACCTGGGCCGTGCCGAGCGGCACCAGCACCGCCATGGCGATGCTCGGACAGCTGGGGCCGGACGATCTCGCCACGATCCTCTACACCTCGGGTTCGACCGGCAAATCCAAGGGCGCATGGTCCGATCACCGCGGCGTGGTGAGCGGCGTGATGAACTATGTCGCGCAGTCGGCGATGGCCAAGGTCCATCTGGAAAGCGGCGGCGAGGTGATCACCGATCAGCCCTGCGCGCTGGTCGCCGTGCCGCTGTTCCACGTGACGGGCGAGGTGCCGCTGTTCCTCCAGAGCTTCGCCATCGCGCGCAAGCTGGTGCTGATGCCCAAGTGGGACGCCGGCCTCGCGATCCGGCTGATGGCGGAGGAAAAGGTCAGCTATTTCGTCGGCGTGCCGCTGATGAGCTACGAAATCGCCAACCATCCCGACCGCGACAAATATGACCTGTCGGCCTGCAAGAGCTTTGCCGCAGGCGGTGCGCCGCGTCCGGTGGAGCATGTGACGCGCATCAAGGAAGCCTTCCCCGGCGGCTTCCCGCTGCTCGGCTACGGCCTCACCGAAACCAACGCGGTCGGCTGCGGCAACTTCAACGAAAACTACCTCGCCAAGCCGGGCTCGACCGGGCGGCCGAGCAAGCCGATGGTCGACATGGCGATCCTCGACGATGCCGGAAAGCCGCTGCCGCAGGGCCAGACCGGCGAGGTCTGCATCCGCTCGGTCGCCAATTTCCGCGGCTACTGGAAGAACGAGGAAGCCACGAAGGCCGCCTTCACCGCCGACGGATACTTCCGCACCGGCGATCTCGGCTATCTCGATGAAGACGACTACCTGTTCATCGTCGACCGCAAGAAGGACATCATCATCCGCGGCGGCGAAAACATCTCGTGCATCGAGGTGGAAGATGCGATCTACGCCCATGACGATATCGGCGAATGCTCGGTCTTCGGCCTGCCCGACGAGCGTTTCGGCGAAGTCCCCGCAGCGGTCTATGCGATGAAGGAAGGCCGCCCCGCGATCACCCCGGGCGAACTGCGCGCCTTCCTGCTGGAACGGATCGCGCCGTTCAAGGTGCCGCTGGAACACCAGATCTGGATCAGCCACGAAGCCCTACCGCGCCTCGGCACGCAGAAGATCGACAAGCGCACGGTCAAGGCCCGCTATCTCGATCAGGCGGTCGCCGCGTGAGCAGGCTGGCGTGAACTCTATCCGCGTCCCCGGCCAGCGCGCGATCATCGACCGGCGCGCGCTGGCCGAGGAGATCGACGCGCTGTTCGCCGGCGGCGGGGCCAAGGCGCGCCCGGCCATCGTGGCCGCGCTGCGTATGGCCTTTGAAGAAGGCCGCCACGAACTCGCGCGCCGGCTGGAAGAAACCCCTTCCGCCGGGCACGAGGTCACCGGAGGCTTCAGCTTCCTGATGGACCAGCTGCTGCGGGTGATCCACGATCACGTCACCACGCATCTCTACCCCGTCCCCAACCGCACGCAGGCCGAACGCCTCGCGATCCTTGCGGTGGGGGGCTATGGCCGCGCCGAGATGGCGCCGCATTCCGATGTCGATGTCGCCTTCATTACCCCGCACAAACGCGCGCCATGGTGCGAGCAGGTGATCGAGACGATGCTCTACCTGCTGTGGGATCTGGGCCTCAAGGTCGGCCATTCCAGCCGCACCGTGGGCGATGCGATCCGAATGGCCAAGGAAGATCTGACGATCCGCACCGCGCTGCTCGAAAGCCGGTTGGTGTGGGGCGAACAGGCACTCTACGAAGAGCTGCGCGCGCGGTTCTGGAGCGAGGTTGCCAAGGGATCGGAGCGCCAGTTCCTCACGCAGAAGCTCGCCGAGCGCGATGCCCGGCACAAGCGGATGGGCGACAGCCGCTATGTCGTCGAGCCCAACATCAAGGAGGGCAAGGGCGGCTTGCGCGATCTCCAGACGCTCTACTGGATCGGCAAGTACGTCCACCGCGTCGATAGCGCCGCGCAGCTTGTGGATGTGGGCCTGCTGACCGCGAGCGAATACCGCAGTTTCCGCCGCGCCGAGGGCTTTCTGCTCGCCGCGCGCTGCCACATGCATCTCATCACGGACCGCGCCGAGGACCGGCTGACCTTCGACCTGCAACGGCAGGTGGCCGAGCGCATGCTGTTCGCCGACCGCCCGGGCAAGAGCGCGGTCGAGCGGTTCATGCAGTACTATTTCCTTCAGGTGAAGCGCGTCGGCAGCCTGACCGGCGTGTTCCTTTCCCACCTCGACGAGGAAATGGCGAAGAAGCGACCGCGCACCGGGTTCTTCGCCGGATGGACGCAGCGACCGCGCCAGTTCAAGGGCTACACCGTCGAAGCCGGACGCCTGCGTGCGCCGGGGGATGAATGGTTCCGGCAGGATCCGGTTCGCCTGATCGAGGTGTTCCAGCTGGCCGAGGCCGAGGGGCTGGAAATCCACCCCGAAACCATGCGGCAGGCCGGGCGGGATGCGAAGCTGATCGATGGCAAGCTGCGCCGCGACAAGCGCGCCAATGCGCTGTTCGTCGATCTGCTATCGGGCCGCAAGGACCCGGAAACCGCGCTGCGCTGGATGAACGAAACCGGCGTGTTCGGCCGCTTCGTGCCGGATTTCGGCCGGGTCAATGCGCAGATGCAGTTCGACATGTATCACCACTACACGGTCGACGAGCACACCATCCGCGCCATCGGTCTGCTCAGCCAGATCGAGCGCGGGCTGCTGGAGGCCGATCACCCGCGCGCCACCCGCGAGTTCCCCAAGCTCGCCTCGCGCCGGGCGCTGTATGTCGCGGTGCTGCTCCACGATATCGCCAAGGGGCGCGGGGGCGATCACTCGGTGCTGGGCGCGGATGTGGCCCACCGCCTGTGCCCGCGCTTCGGGCTGGACGAGAAGGAAACCGATCTGGTCGCATGGCTGGTGCTTCAACACCTTCTCATGAGCCGCACCGCGCAAAAGCGCGACCTGACCGACCCCAAGACGATAGAGGATTTCGTGGCCGAGGTGCAGAGCCTCGAACGCCTGCGCAACCTTGCGATCCTTACCGCGGTCGATATCCGCGCGGTCGGGCCGGGCACCTGGAACAGCTGGAAGGGCCAGCTGCTGGGCGAGCTCTATGATGCCTCGCAGGAACGTCTGCGGCTCGGCCACAAGGGGACAGGGCGCAAGGCGCGGGTCACGGCGAAGAAGGATGCCGTGCAGCGGCTGCTGGGCGAGGCCGATCACCTCGTGGATTCCATCGGCGCGCTGCTCGGCGATGCCTACTGGATCGCCGAGCCCGAAGACATCATCGCCAGCAATCTGGTGCAATATGATGCCGCCGTTGCGACGAAGGATCAGCTGTCGATCCAGTGCGAGGTCGACGAAACGCGCGGCGCAACCCGCGTCAGCGTAATCGCGCAGGACCACCCCGGGCTGTTCTACCGCATGGCCGGTGGCATCCACCTCGCCGGTGCGAACATCATCGACGCGCGCATCCACACTGCGCGCAGCGGCTATGCGGTCGACAATTTTCTGGTGCAGGACCACAACGCCCAGCCGTTCCGCGAGGCGGCGCAGATGGCGCGCATCGAAAAGGGCATCCGCGACGCGCTGCTCGCCAAGGTCGAACTGGTGCCCAAGCTGGCCGCGCGGCCACTGGCCCATTCGCGCGCAAAGGCTTTCGACGTCGCGCCCCGGGTCGGCTTCGACAATGACGCGTCCAACCACTTCACCGTGATCGAAGTCACCGCGCGTGATCGCCCGGCGCTGCTCAACCGGCTGGCCCACGCACTCTACAAGGCGAACCTGATCGTCCATTCCGCACACATCACGGCTTACGGCGAGGCGGCGGCGGACACCTTCTACGTGACGGACCTGACCTCCGCCAAGATCAAGACCAGCGAACGGCTGGCCGAGATCGAGGCTGCACTGCTCGCCGCCGCAAGCGACCAGCGCCAGCAACAGCTTGAGAAGGCATAACTTCCATTCTTTGCAGGTAACGCGGTTCGAAGGTGCTCCGACCCGGCGCAAGATAGGTTGCATTGGCTGAACGTATTGCTATAGGGCGCGCCTCAACTCAGGGAGAGTTACAACATGAAAATCGCAACCCCCGTGTCGGGCCGCCTGCGGCTCGGCAAGCTGGCGCTGCTGCTCTCGGCTGCTGCCCTCACCCCCGCCGCCGCGCTGGCGCAGGACGCTGAGGCCCCCGCCGAGGAAGAGAGCACCAATTCTCTCGACGCCATCAACGAAATCCTCGTCACCGGCACCAAGACCAAGGATGCCGAAAACGTGCAGGACGTGCCGCTGGCGGTGACCGCGTTCAACGCCGGTACGCTCGAAGCGTTCAAGATCCGTGACATTTCGGGCCTGTCGTTCCAGGCACCGACCGTCAGCCTCGACCAGGTCGGCACCAGCCGCGGCACCGCCAACTTCACCGTGCGCGGCCTCGGCATCAACTCGTCGATCCCCTCGATCGACCCGACCGTGGGCGTGTTCGTTGACGGCGTGTACCTCGGCATCAACGGCGGCGTGGTGTTCGACCTGTTCGACCTCGAAAGCGTCGAAATCCTGCGCGGCCCGCAGGGCGTGCTGTTCGGCCGCAACGTGACCGGCGGCGCCGTGGTGCTCAACACCGGCAACCCCACCGAAGACTTCCGTGGCAAGTTCCGCGCAGCGGTTGACGGCCCGGCGCTCGATGGCGGCCGCGGCGGCGCGAACTACACCGTCAGCGGTGTGATCTCCGGCCCGATCGTCGAAGACGTGCTGCTGTTCAAGGTCGGCGCCTATTACAACAAGGACGAAGGCTACTTCACCAACCTGTTCGACGGTTCGAACCACGGCGGGGCGGAAACCAAGATCCTGCGCGGCGCGCTGGAAGCCCGTCTGGGCGGCCTGACCCTGCTCGGCAAGCTCGACTACTTCGAAAGCGACGGCGATGGCCCCTCGGCCCAGAACCGCGCGTTCTTCGATCGCAACTCGTATGATTTCTCGATCGACGAGCCGGGCTTCTACGCCAACGAAATCTGGACCGGCTCGCTGACCGCGACGATCGATATCGGCCCCGGCACGCTGACCAACGTGTTCGGCTACCGCGACTATCAGGCCCGCACGCGCGGCGACATCGACGCGACCCCGCGCTTCCTGTTCCACTCGAGCACCGAGACCCAGCAGGACCAGATCTCGAACGAACTGCGTTACGCGATGTCGTTCGACAACCTCGACCTGACCGTCGGCGGTTTCTACTTCCAGCAGGACCTCGCCTATGACGAGAGCCGCGAGCTGCGCCGCGACCTGCCGGTGAACCTGCGTCCGCCGGTGTTCTTCGGCGGTGGCCGTCAGGATCACGAAGTGATCGGCCTGTTCGCGAATGCACAGTGGGAAATCGTCGAAAACCTCTCGGTGATCGCCGGTGTCCGCTGGAACCAGGAAACCAAGGACGCCGCGGTGACCTACATCACCCCGCGCGCGCCCTGTTCGGTGGTTGCGGGCACCTGCCCGACCGGCACCCAGCCGTTCAACCCGGCGACCGAAACTGCCGGCTTCACCGATGACGTGCGGTTCCGCAACGTTTCGCCGAAGCTGGGCCTCCAGTACGAATTCGCCGACAGCCAGGTCTATGGTCACTGGAGCCGCGGCTTCCGTTCGGGCGGCTACAACTTCCGCATCACCAACGCGCCGGTGTTCAACCGCGCGTTTGCGGCCACCGGTGCGCTCGGCTTCGATGAAGAGCAGGTCGACAATTACGAAATCGGCGGCAAGTTCCAGACGGCTGACGGTTCGCTGACCCTGAACGTGGCGGGCTATGTCACCAAGGTCGGCAACATGCAGCGCGAAGTGAACCTCGCCGATCCGGGCGCGGGCGTGGTGCAGAACATCCTCAACACCGCCGATGCCACCATCGTCGGTTTCGAGGCCGAAGCGCGCATGCGCGTGTCGGAATCGCTGGCCTTCACCGCCAACCTCGGCATCACCGATGCGCAGTACGACAAGGTTCTGTTCGACATTTCGGGCGATGGCCGCATCACCGATGCCGACCTCGACCTGAGCCTGCCGCGCGTTCCCCCGATCACTGTGGGCGCGGGCCTGATCCACGACTGGGATCTGGGCAGCAGCAACATTCTGACCCGCGTGAACTACCAGTACCGCGACCGTGCGGCCTACACCGACGACAACTTCGGCTGGCTGAACGAACTGCAGAACCTGGAAGCCAACATCACCTGGAACACGCCGATCGACGGCTTCTCGCTGTCGATCTACGGTCGCAACCTGCTCGATCAGGTGCAGGAAGGCGGCGACACGCAGGTTCCCTTCGCCGGCCCGCTGTCGGACGGCGTCCAGCAGCCGTTCCAGCAGCGTCCGGGTGCCGGCACCTTCTCGCCGCTGATGCGCGGCCGGAACGTGGGTATCGAAGCCCTGTTCGAATTCTAAGAGAGCCGAACAACCGAAACAAAAGGGGGCGCTCCGGCAACGGGGCGCCCTTTTTCGTTCAGTCCTCGTCGGTTGCGAGCAGCAGCGCGATGGCCT
>JAIEOM010000270.1 GCA_019750455.1 Sphingomonadales bacterium
GAGGTAGACCTGGCGGCCCTTGATCCCGGCGACATTGTCCGCGCCCTTCAGGAGAACCGCGTCGTTACCGTTGGAATAGTCCCCGAGGATGATCGCACTGGTATCCTTGCCGCCCGCCGCGGGGATGGTCAGCGCATCCATGTTGGCGACCGTCACCCCGTCCAGCTTGCCCGCGGTGTACTGGTTCACGCTCTCGATATAGTCGTTCACTTGGACGAACTTGATGGTGATGCCGTACTTGTCGCCCCACTTCTTCACGATCCCGGCCTGCTCGGCATAGGGCCAGGGCATCCACCCGGCATAGATCGACCAACCGATGGCGAATTCGGTCTTGGGCGCGGCGGCCTCTTCTTCCCCGCCAGAGCATGCTGTCACCAGCAGCGCGGCAAGGCCGAGGAGGAGGAAGCGGGCTGCCCGGGAGAGGTGGTGGAGCATGATTCGTCCCCTATGTTGCGCCTGCGAACATCCGCGTTGTCGGGGCGTTTGTCCACCAAGAATTATTACGATTGATTGCAAACGTAATATGGGTGAGATTGTTCCACGCTGGCAGGGACTGCGCCCCCTTCAAGGTGCGCCCTCTTCTCTCCCCCTGCCGCCGCATGGAGATCGAAGACCCATGACCAAAGACGCCGTCCGCCCGCTTGTCACAGCTCTTGCCGCTGCGCTCGCCACATCAGCCTGCGCGCAGGACAGCCCGCCGCCCGGCGATGCCGTGGGGCCCGTGCCGAACCTCGCCGAAAACGCCATGAAGGTGCCCGGTTTTGCCGATTTCCTTGTGGTCGATGGCGATGCCGTTTGGGTCACCAATGACGGGCGGGTCGAGAAGTGGAGCCCCGCCGGATTGCAGGCCAAGGCCGATGTGCCGCGCCCCTGCGGGACCATGGCGATTGCGGCGGGATCGCTGTGGGTCGCCAATTGCAAGGGCGGCGAGGTGTGGCGGATCAACCTTGCCACCGCGCAGGTCGAGGCGAAGATCGCCACCGGCCTCGCCAACCCCAAGGGGGAGACCAACGTGGTCGCAGGCGCAGGCGCGGTTTGGGTGCCTTCGGACCCCGCGGGCAAGGTCGCGCGGATCGATCCGGCCACCAACGCCGTCACCGCCACCGTCACCGTGGTTCCCGAGACATGGTATCTCGCCTGGGGCTTCGATGCGCTGTGGGCGGTATCGAGCGAGGGCAAGCTGCTCCAGAAGATCGACCCGGCAACGGCCAAAGTCACCGGCACCACCGCCCTCGGCGACACGCCCGGCTTCCTTGCCGCAGGCGAAGGCGCGGTGTGGGTGCAGGAACAGGGCGATGGTTCGGTGGCGAAAGTCGATCCCGTATCGCTCGCGGTCGCGGGACGCACGCAGGTGGGCGACAATCTCAAGTGGGGCGATATCGATACCGGTGACGGCGCGGTGTGGCTGCGCACCACCGATGATCAGACGATGGTGGTGATCGATGCTGCCAGCCTGAAAATCCGCGCCCGCATGGGGGCTGCGGTCGGCAGCGGCGCGCTGCGCTGGACGCCCGAGGGCGTGTGGACCTCGGCCCACGACAACCAGACACTGTCGTGGTGGAGCGCGCCCGCAGCCAAATAGCGGGCACAAAAAAGCGCGCGGGGCGGGTCGCAAGACCCCGCGCGCTTTTCCGTCATCTGTTTCCGTGTCGTTGACCCGAAGGGCCCGGAAATCAGAACTTGTAGCCCAGCTCCACCCCGAACCGCTGGCGGCCGCCCGGCGAGATGAACGAACCGCCGAATTCCACCGCGGTGATGACCTCGTTCAGATACTTCTCGTTGAACAGGTTTTCCGCATAGGCGGTGATCGACCAGCTCTGGCTTTCGATCCCGATGCGCAGGTCCATCACGCCGAAGGTATCGCGGCGCGACACCGAATAATCGGCATCGCCCACGAAGCCCGGCAGCGCCAGCGCCGAGATCGGCAGCAAGCCGCTGAACAGCGTCGGATTGGGATCGTCCTGCAGCGTGTGGAACCACGTCGGCCCGGTGATGCGGTAATCGGCGCGGGTGACGAAATCGATGCTGTCGGAAATCGGCAGATCGACCTGTGTGCCGAGGTTGATCGTGTAGTCGGCAGTGTGCGGCGATTTGTTGCCGACCGTTACCGGACGCGAGGCATTGGCCAGAATCTCGCTTTCGGTGACGTTGGCCGAACCGAACAGGGTCCAGCCTTTGACCGGCTCGACGCTGAGGTTGATCTCGGCGCCGTAGACTTCCACCTCGTCGATGTTCGAGACCACGCGCAGCAGGCCGAAGCCGCCGACGAAGAACTCGAAGAACTGCATGTCGTCGATCTTGGTGTAGTAACCGGCCAGATCGAAGGTCACCGAGCCATCGAGCAGCGTGCCCTTGACCCCGGCTTCGAAGGCGCTGGAGACTTCCTTGCGATACTGGTCGTCAATCTGGACGTTGGTGCCGATAAACTGGTTGAACGCCTGATCGACGATCGCCGCCGAGCCCTGGTTGTTGAACCCGCCCGATTTGAAGCCGATGCCCCAGTTGCCATAGAGGTTGACGTCATCTGTCAGCTCGTAACGCAGCGAGATCTTGGGCTGGAACTGCTTGAAGCTTTCCGACTGCGGCCCGATCGGCTGGACATTGCCGCCCACCACCGTCTGGCCGGGGTTGATCGGCCCGCCGGTGATCGGGTCGCGCACCGCCGGAACGAGGCTGCGCACCTGCCGGTCCTCGATGTCGTAACGGCCGGCGACGCTCACATTGAAGCGGTCCGAAACGTCGGCATCGATCGATGCGAACAGAGCGTAGACATCGGTCTTGAAGGCATCGTGATACAGCTGCGTGGTCGGGTTGCTGGTGCCCGGCGCGTTGTAGAGCTGGCGGATCACCCCCTGCCCGAGGTCGGCACCAAGGCTGACGCCGACTTCGCGGTTGATGTGCAGGTAATAGGCGCCAACCTGCCAGTTCACGGCCCCGTCACCGTTGGAAGCGAGGCGGATTTCGCCGCTGATGTCTTCCTGGTTGCGGATCTGGAACTGCGTACCGTCGCAGGTGGTCGGGCTATACGGACCGAAGGTCGATCCGTTGACGGGGTCGAAGATGAACGGCACCGGATTGTTGCCGATGAAGGTCGGCTGGTTGAGCGGGAAGCCGGTCAGCGCGGCGGTGCTGGCGAAGCAGGCGTTGGAGGCGGCGACCGATGCCGGGGTCGCGCCCGGGAAGGTGAAGCGCGCGAAGTCCGCCGAGGTGCTGTCGGCAACCAGCGACTGGTCGACATCGCTGTACAGCAGCCACGCGGTCAGCACCGTGCTTTCGAACTCGTGCTCGATCTTGGCCGAGGTTTCGAAGGTGGTCTGGTCGTTGGTGGGGCGGATGTTCGAATAGAAGCCGAACGGGTGCTCGTTCACATCCTCGAAGAAGGCCGGATTCACCGCCGCGAAGTTCGGCAGGTGGAAGCTGGCGTTGAAGTTGATCGAGGCGCCCTTGAGGTCCGAATAGCGGGCCTTCACGTCGAGTTCGGTGTTCGGCCCCAGCTCGGTGACAAAGCGCGCGTCGACCCCGAAGATTTCCTGATCGTCGATCGTCTTGGAATTGCCGAGGAAGCTGTTCCGGAAGAAACCGTCGGTGCGGTAGTAGTTGGCCCCGAACACAAGCCCTGCGGTCTCGCCCACCGGGGTCGAGATATAGCCGTTGGCGGTATAGGTGTTGTCCTGCGCGGCGCGGACCAGCATTCCGCCTTCCAGCGCATCGCCGGGCTTCAGCGTCTGGAGCACAATCGCGCCCGCGGCAGCGTTGCGGCCATAAAGCGCACCCTGCGGACCCTTGAGGATTTCGACCTGCCGCAGCGTGCCCTGGTTCTGGTTCAGCTGCGCGGTGTTGGTCTTGAGGATACCGTCAACCACCAGCGCGACCGAGCTTTCCGCGTCGCGCGCGCCGTTGATGCCGCGGATGTTGATCTGGGTGTCACCCGCCTCGGCGGTGCCGGTGACGATGGTCACGCCCGGGGTCAGCTGGATGAAGTCGTCCGCGCGCTGCACGCCGCTCTTGGCGAGGCTTTCGGCGGTGAAGACCGTGACCGACGCGGGCACTTCGGCCAGCGTTTCCGACTGGCGGCGGGCGGTGACGATGATGCCCCCTTCCTCTTCGGCCTGCGCCGTATCGGGGGCATCCTGCGCCATCGCGGGCGCGGACAGGGCAATGGCGCCAAGCGCCGCGCCGGAGGCAAGAACGAGACGGAAATTCATGGGAGGTCTCTCCTGAAGTGGGATCGAGAGGGAAGAGCGGACGGGATCAGACGAGCGGGTTGGCGCCGCTCATGTAGACGTAGACTTCCTGGAACTTCGCGCCGCCCTCGCCGGGACGCAGGCGCCAGAAATTGGTGTTGTAGAGCAGCGTGACGTTGCCCTCGTGATCGTGCAGCTCGGCCGTGAAGCAGGCCGTGATCCGCCCGTTGGCTTCATCGACGGTGCAGGTGAAATCGCGGTGGATGATCGTCGCGTAGGCGGCGAAGAAATCCTCGAACATGCGGCGGATCTCGCCCTTGCCCGCATGGCGGGTGAAGGCGGTCTGCACGCAGAACAGCGCGGTATCGTGGAAGCACGACAGCGCGCCTTCGAGATCCTTGGCATCGACCCGCGCGAAATACTTGTTCAGCGCGAAATCGATCAGATCGGCGCGCGACAGGGTGGGTTCGTACTGCATCAGGCGTCCCCTTCCTTCAGCAGGTTGTCACCCGACATGTAGACATAGACGCGGTGGAACAGCCGGTCCTTCAGGTAGAAGCGGTTGCAGTTCTCGTACCGCAGTTCCTCGCCCCCATTGGGGGTGATCAGCACAGTGAACTGCGAGCAGATCGCGTTCGTCTCCGGATCGGCGGTGTGGACGAAATTGCCGTGCCAGATGCTTTCGAAATCGGCGAACAGCTTGACGAACATCGCCCGGATCGCCTCGCGCCCGTCATGGACGGTGTTGCTGGTCACCTCGGTCAGCACGGCATCGGGCGTGAAGCAATCGAGGACCTTATCGAGACACTTGTTGTCCACCCCGTCGAAATACCGCTTGGTGACGATATCGACGTAGAAGGGATAGGGCAGCGGGGCCTGACCCGGCCCGCCCTCTTGCCATTCACTCATCAGTACCAGCCCTTTCGGATATCGGCGTGCTTGGGCACTTCGGGTGCGGGGAAAGCCTTCTTCGAGTGGGTGAGGCCCAGCTCGATCAGCGTTTCCAATTGCTTGTAGGCGACCTGCCCGGGGTTCAGCACCGGCACCGGCAGCTCGCTCTGAAGGTAGGCCGCGGACTGATGCATGGTGGTCGAACCGAGGACGATCACGTCCGCGCCGTCTTCATCGATCGCTTTCATCGCCTCGGCCTTGAGCTTGGCGAAGACGACTTCCTCCTTGCCTTCGAGCAGTTCGGTGACATCGGGCCGCGTGTCGATCGAGCGCACCGAAGCGCAGCGATGCTCCCAACCGTGCTGGTTCAGCACCTTCTCGTAGAGCGTGAACCACTGCGGCCACATGGTGATGACGCTGAACTTCTTGCCGAGCATCATCGCGGCGGCAAAGCTCGCCTCGCCCGGGCCGACGACGGGGATGTTCAGCACCGAACGCAGCGGCCACAGCCCGGAATCGCTGACGGTGTCGATCAGCACGCCGGCAAAGCCTTCTTCTTCTGCCGTCACCCCGGCCTGGAACACGGTCCAGTCCATCAGCAGCGTATCATGGTAGGAATCACCCAGTGCCGCGCCCCAGCGCACCGCCTCGAAAGTGGGCGCGAAGCCGGGACGCACGAAATCGGCGGGAAGCTGCTGGGCGCGGTTGGCGACCCCGGCTTCATCCATCGCAATCGGCACGATAACCTTGATGCGCTTCACGGGCACTCCCCTGTTGCCTCGGCCCGCGTGGTTATTGTATACAAAACGCTCCCGTCAAGCACTTTACACAAAAGCGACACCAAGGGCTGCTCGGGTGTGTTTTTGTCACCTCACCCCGCTTGCAGCCCGGCCCCGGAAGGCACACAAGGAAGCCCATGAGAGTGCCCCGTTTCTTCCCCGCCGGCCCCGGCCTCCACCCATGAGCCGCGCATCAGACCGTGCCTATGGAGCGATCCGGGCGCACCTGCTGAGCGGAGCGGTGAAGGCCGGCGAACAGCTCACCGAAGACCAGCTCGCCCAGATCACCGGCGTCAGCCGCACACCGGTGCGCGAGGCCGTTCGCCGGCTGGAGGACGAATTGCTCCTGGTCCGGTCGGACACCAAACGGCTGTTCGTCGCCGACTGGAGCCGCGACGATATCGAGGAGATGTTCACGCTCCGCCAGATGCTCGAATGCCATGCGGCGGAACGGGCGGCAGAGCGACTGTCGCGAGAACAGATCGCGGCACTCGAGCAGATCAACCGCGAGTTGAAGGCAGCGGTCGAACTGCCCGCCCCCGATGTGGCGCGCTTCCTTGATGCCAACCGCGTCTTTCACGAAGTCATCATCGAGGCCGCGGATTCGCCGCGGCTCGGGCAGTTGCTCGGCCGCCTTGTCGAAGCGCCAGTGGTGCTGCGCACCGCGCGCACTTACTCGCAGGAAGATCTGCGCCAGTCGGCCCGCGACCATGACGAACTGGTCGCCGCTTTCGCCGCACGCGATCCCGATTGGGCGCGGGCGGTGATGGGCAGCCACCTGCGCCGCGCCTTCCATACCTTTGCCCGCGCAGTCGGCCCGGCAGGGTCCGGCTCGACGCAGGAGATTGATGCAAAAGACGCATAACAACGCTGGTCCGCAGCAACGGTTCCGGCGCATCACGAAACGCCAAGCATCATTGCAATTGTATACAAACTCGGTAATTCACGTCGCGAGCCCCCTTCCAGCGACAACAGGCGATTCACGATGTCAGCCCCACATTGCCAAGGCGCGATCGAACTGGTGGAGGTCGGCCCGCGTGACGGTTTGCAGAACGAGCCGGATATCGTCGCGACCGAAACGAAGCTCGAACTGATCGCCCGGATGATCGGCTACGGTGCGCGGCGGCTGGAGGTGGCCAGCTTCGTCCACCCCGCGCGCGTCCCGCAGATGGCCGATGCGGAAGCGGTCATCGCCGGCCTGCCGGACCGCAGCGACTGCACCTATGTCGGTCTCGTCCTCAACAAGCGGGGCGTGCTGCGCGCGCTGGCCACCCGGGAGGGCGGCAAAAGGGGCGTCGATCAGGTCGGCTGCGTGGTGGTCGCCAGTGACACTTTCGGCCAGAAGAACCAGGGCCAGACCATCGAAGAAGGCATCGCCGAAACCCGCGAGATGCTGCGCTTCGCCCGCGCCGAAGGGATGCGCGCACAGGTCACCATCAGCGCCGCCTTCGGTTGCCCGTTCGAGGGCGCAGTGAAGCACGAAACCGTGCTGAGGATTGCCGAAGCGATAGCCGCCGAATTCCCTGAGGAAATCGCACTGGCCGACACCATCGGCGTCGGCACGCCGTGGGAAGCGGGCGAATTGTTCGGCAAGCTGGGCGCGCTGCTCGGCGACACAATCCCGATGCGCGCGCACTTCCATAACACCCGCGGCACCGGCATCGCCAATACGTGGGAGGCCTTCAAGGCAGGCGTGCGGATGTTCGACGCCTCGCTCGGCGGATTGGGCGGCTGCCCCTTCGCCCCGCGCGCGACAGGCAACATCGCCACCGAGGACCTAGTCTACATGATGCAGCGTTCGGGCGTGGCGAGCCGCATCGATCTCGACGCGGCCATCGCCGCCAACAAGTGGTTTGCGCAGGTGCTGGGGCGGGAACTCCCCTCGGCGGTCGCGCGTGCAGCATAAGCTAGAGGAAACGGCATGACGTACAGGTTGGGTGTGGATGTGGGCGGGACTTTCACCGACCTGCTGCTGTTCGACGAGGCGAGCGGCGCGTTCTGGCGGCACAAGACGCCGTCCACGCCGCATGATTCCTCCGAGGGCATCCTCAACGGGGTGAAGGCGATCACCGAGAAGGCGGGGATCACCGCCGCCGACATCACCTACTTCCTCCACGGCACGACTGTGGCGACCAATGCCGTGCTTGAGGGCAAGGGCGCGAAGGTCGGCCTCGTCACCACGCAGGGTTACCGCGACATCATGCAGATCGCGCGCAGCTTCGTGCCCGGCGGGCTTGCCGCGTGGATCGTGTGGCCCAAGCCCCAGCCCTTGGCGCGGCTCGAACATACGGTCGAAGTGCCGGGGCGCATGGATGCGCAAGGGCGCGAGGTCGCCCCGCTGGACGAAGCGGCGGTTCGGGTCGCCCTGCGCAAGCTCAAGGGTGACGGGATCGAGGCGCTGACCGTCTCGCTGATGAACGCCTATTTGAACGGCGCGCACGAGGCCCGGATCGGCGAAATCGCCGCCGAGGAACTGCCCGGCATCCCTGTCTCCCTCTCCCACGAAGTGCTGCCCGAAATGCAGGAATACGAGCGCACCCTCTCGACCGTCGCCAACGCGGCGGTGCGCCCCGTGGTGAGCAAGTATGTCTCCAACCTGCGCACCAAGCTGGCCGATGAGGGCTTTGCAGGCCGCCTCTCGCTGCTGCGTTCCGATGGCGGGCTGATGTCCAGCCAGAAGGCCGAAGAACATCCCGTCAACATCCTCATGTCCGGCCCCGCGGGCGGGGTGACCGGCGCGCTGTGGGTGGCGAAGAATGCGGGTTTCGAGAACATCCTCACCCTCGACGTCGGCGGCACCTCGACCGATGTGGCGCTGATCCAGGGCTTGGAACCGCGCCGCCAGCGCACCACCGAAGTCGGCCACCTCTCGGTCCGCGCCTCGGCGCTCGACGTGAAGACCGTGGGCGCGGGCGGTGGCTCGATCGCCCACGTGCCGCAATTGACCGGCGCGCTGCGTGTGGGGCCGGAGAGCGCGGGTGCGGTGCCCGGGCCGGTCGCCTACAACAAGGGCGGCCAGCTGCCCACTGTTACCGACGCCAACGTGGTGCTCGGCTACCTGCCCGAAGACCTCCTCGGCGGCAGCTTCAAGCTCGACCGCGAGGGTGCCAAGGCGGCGGTGCAGACCATCGCTGATGCGCTTGGCGTGACGCTGATGGAGGCCGCGCGCGGGATCATCGATATCGTCAACGAGAACATGTTCGGCGC
>JAIEOM010000133.1 GCA_019750455.1 Sphingomonadales bacterium
AAGACTCGAACTTCCACGGGCTTTCGCCCACAACGACCTCAACGTTGCGCGTCTACCAGTTCCGCCACGACCGCACTCGGGATTGTCGGGGCAGCCAGAGCGCTGACCCCGCGGTAGGAGGGCGCCCCTAGCAAGGGGTCCGGCGTCGCGCAAGCACTTTGACGCAGGCCTGTGAACAGGAGGCCCGGCACGGCGTGTGACTGGCGGTTAGCGCGGTGCCCAGCCGATCGCGGCGCCGGCGGCACCGGCGGGGATATTGGTGATCGCTTCGGTCACGGTCACGGTCTCGCCCGGGGCGAGGCGACGCTTCGAGGGGGGCACCACCCAGTCGCCGACATTGCGGTCGCGGCTGTCGCTGAACACCACCAGCACATCGGGCACATCGAGGCTTTCGCTCGCGGTATTGCTGATCGTCCCGCGCACCCGGAAGATCGTTTCCCCGGTCTCGAGCGTTTCGGGGCGATTCTCTGCGGCGGGGAAATCGAGCTTGAGGCCGGGCTGGCCGATCCCGAAGGTCGGCCGCTGGATCGGCAGCCATTCGGGCAGGCCGTACTGGTTGACCGCGAAAGCCGTGCCGCCAGCCAGCACTGCAAAGATCACCACCGCCAGCGTCCACATCCTGAGCGGATTGCGGCGGCGGGTGAAGGGCGCGCGGTAATCGAACTGCGATCCGCCATTGCCGTCATCGTCCCCGGCATAGCCATCGTCATCCTCGGCGAAGGGCGGGTCGGAGAAATCGTCTGCCGTGACCGGCGGCGTGGCGCGTTCGGGCGGAGGCGGGGTCGCCGCTTCGCCCGCCGCCGAGAGGCCGCGGCGCAGGGCACGCATGGCGACTGCCGCGTCGTCTTCGGACGTGGGGGGGGGTGGGGCCGCATCGGGCGTGCGCCAGTGGCTGACCGAGGGGCCCTGGGTGCGCGGTTCAGGCGCGGGGGCCGGTTCGGAAGCGGGTGCAGGCGCAGGACGCTCCATCGCGGGCTGCGGAGCCGCTTGCGGGGCCGGCGCTGTCGGCATTGTCGACAGATCGAGTTCGGGGGGATCCTGGAACCAGCTGTGCTTGCACTTGGCGCAACGCACGGTCCGCCCTTCGCTACCGATGGCAGCATCGGGCACCGCATAGCGGGTGCCGCAGGCTGGACAGGCGATAATCATACCACAATTTGCAATAGTCTTCAGGCCTGCGCACACAAGAGGCAGCACGCCTCGGGACCCCATTTACCCGCTGTTTTCCACATTGCGGGGCGTAAATCGGCCTTTCCCCGTCCTTCAGGCGGGTTGCGGCTTTCCCGATACGGGCTGCGCTGTTACGTGCCGCGTGATGAGTGAGACCCCCGCCGAGATCGTCAAATTCGACAATGTCGGGCTGCGCTACGGCACCGATCCCGAGGTGCTGAGCAATCTCAGCTTCACCCTTTACCCCGGCAGCTTCTATTTCCTCACCGGAGCGAGCGGCGCGGGCAAGACCAGCCTGCTGAAGATGCTCTACCTCGCACAGGCCCCTTCGCGCGGGGCGATCCGGATGTTCGGGCAGGATCTGGTCACCATGCCGCGCAGCCGCCTGCCGGAACTGCGCCGCCGGCTGGGCGTGGTGTTCCAGAACTTCCGGCTGGTCCCCTATCTCACCGCCTTCGACAATGTCGCCCTGCCGCTGCGGCTGGCCGGGGCTGACGAGAAGAAGGTCCAGCGCGCGGTCAGCGACATGCTCGACTGGGTCGGCCTTGCGCACCGCGCCCATGCCGTGCCGCCGACCATGTCGGGGGGCGAACAGCAGCGTGTCGCCATCGCCCGCGCGGTGATCGCCCGGCCCAAGATGCTGATTGCCGACGAGCCGACCGGCAACGTCGATCCCGACATGGCGCTGAAGCTGCTGCGCCTGTTCGAGGCATTGAACAACCGCGTCGGCACGACGGTGGTGGTGGCGACCCACGATGTGCATCTGCTGAAGAAGGTGCCGGATTCGCTGATCATGCGGCTGCACAAGGGCCAGCTGTCCGATCCCACCGGCGCGTTGCGCTATCCGCCCCGACCGGGCGGGAGCATCGGCGGGGGCGGGGCCGGAGGAGGCGGGGCATGAGCACGCTGCC
This sequence comes from Sphingomonadales bacterium, assembly GCA_019750455.1. Taxonomy (GTDB): domain Bacteria; phylum Pseudomonadota; class Alphaproteobacteria; order Sphingomonadales; family Sphingomonadaceae; genus Erythrobacter. The sequence goes on from JAIEOM010000133.1 coordinate 2,082, forward strand.
GCCGCTCCCCGCCGAGGCCGAGCCGGACGATACTCCGCCCGAACGCCCGCAGGGCCGGGCCGCGGCGCGGCTGCTGCCGCCCACGCGGCTGACCGGGCCGATCCCGTGGGTGATCGCGATTCTGATCGCGCTGGTGGTGATCGCCACCGCAGGCGGCCTTGCCCTGCGCAATCTCGCCACGGCAGCCAGCACCGGACTGTCCAGCGCGGTGAGCGTGCAGGTGATCGAGCCCAACCCCGATCTGCGCGGGGCCCGCAGCGCCGAGGCGGTCAGGACCCTCACCGCAATCCCGGGCGTCAGCGCCGTGCGCGTGGTGCCCGAGGCGGAGCTGGTCGCGATGCTCGAACCCTGGCTGGGCGAAGGCGCGCGAAGCGGTGACGTGCCGATCCCGGCGCTGATCGATGTCGAGCTGGCCGGCAGCGCCGGCCCGCCCGAGATCGCCCGGATCGAGGCGGCTCTGGCGGCCAAGGTGCCCGGCGCGCGGGTGGATGCGCAGGGCGATTTCCTGCGGCCGGTCAATGATGCTCTCGCCGCGCTGCAATGGCTGGCGCTGGGGCTGGTCCTGCTGGTCGCGCTGGCGACGGCGGCAGCGGTGTGGCTGGCGGCGCGCAACGCCTTTGCCGCAGCGCGCGAGACGGTGGAGATCATGCACCTGCTCGGCGCGAGCGGGCGGCAGATCGCCGCCGTGTTCCTGCGCGATGTGCTGCGCGAGGCGGCAGCCGGCGCGCTGCTGGGCGCGGGGCTGGGGCTGGCGGCGGTGTGGCTGCTCGGCCAGCAATTCGCCGCGCTGGGCAGCGGCATGGTGAGCGGCGGGGGCCTGATGCTGGCCGACTGGCTGGTTATTGCCACCGTTCCCCTTGCCGGCGTGCTGCTGGCGCTGGTCACGGCGCGCATCACCATTGCGCTGGCCCTCAAGGACATGCTTTAGGCGCAACGCGATGATCCGGCGTGCCCTCTCTCTCCTGTTTCTCGTCTGGGCGATCGGCTTCCTGTGGTTCGTCGTCGCCCTGCCCAAGCCTTCGGATGGCGCGCGGACCGATGCCGTGATCGTGCCCACCGGCGGGCCGGGGCGGATCGCGCGCGGGCTGGCGGTGCTGGACCGGGGGCTGGCCAGGAAGATGCTGGTGAGCGGGGTGGACAAGGAAGTCCGCCCGCAGGAATTCGCCGCCCAGTTCGGCGTGTCGCCGCGGACCATGGCGTGCTGCGTGACGCTGGGCTTTGCGGCGGTCGATACGCGCTCCAACGCGACCGAGACTGCCAAGTGGGTGGCGCAGAACGAGGTCCGCTCGCTGCGGCTGGTGACGACCGACTGGCACATGCGCCGCGCTGCGGGCGAACTTGACCGGATGCTGCCCGACCATGTCACCGTGGTGCGCGATGCGGTGCCGTCGCAGCCGCAGCTGGGCACGCTGTTCCTCGAATATCACAAGCTGATCGCAAGCCGGGCGGCGGGGCTGATCGACCTGTGAGCTGGCTTGTCGCGGCGCTGCGCAGCCTTGCGTTCTATGTGCTGTTCTATGGCGGATCGGCCCTGCTGGTGATTGCCTCGGTGGCGGCGGTGGTGGCGCGGCCTCATGCCTTGCGCGGTGTGGTGGCGCGGTGGGGGGACTGGCACCTGTGGTGCGTGCGCCGCCTGCTGGGGATCGAAGTGGTGCTCGATGGCGCGCTGCCGCAAGGTCCGGTGCTGATCGCGGTCAAGCACGAGGCGTTCTTCGAGGCGATCGATACCCCGCGCCTGTTTGCCTTCCCCGCTGTCTTCGCCAAGCAGGAGCTGTTCCGCATCCCCGGCTGGGGCCATTCAGCGCTGGTCTATGGGCTGATCCCGGTCGCGCGCGAGGAGGGGGCCAAGACCCTGCGGCAGATGCTGGCGACCGCGAAGGAACGGGTCGAGGCGGGACGGCCGCTCGTGATCTTCCCCGAAGGCACCCGTGTCGCCCACGGCGCGCGTCCGCCGCTTCAGGCGGGGTTCGCCGGGCTCTACAAGCTGCTGCGCCTGCCGGTGGTGCCGATCGCGGTGGATAGCGGGGCGACCTATCACCACGTGGTGAAGCGCCCGGGGCGGATCACGTACAAGGTCGGCGAGACCATCCCCGCCGGCCTCCCGCGCGACGAGATCGAGGCGCGGGTCCATGCGGCGATCAACGCGCTGAACCCGGCGGTCTGAGGCTTGCCCCGGCCAGAGTGCCGCCAGACCCCCTCTAGACCCCGATTAGACCCCCTCCAGACCCCCTCCACATGCCGCCAACCGGCAGGGTTTCACGTGAAACAATGGAGGGCGGGCTATGCCCCGTGTTCGCGGCCGAAATCGGGGCGTTCGTCGTCCTGGCCCTGCTCGATCACCGCCCGGCGGATCGCGCGGGTCCGGGTGAAAAGGTCGAACAGGGTGTCCCCGTCGCCCGAACGGATCGCCCGCTGGAGCGCCGTCAGATCCTCGGTGAAGCGGCCGAGCATCTCCAGCACTGCTTGCCTGTTGGTCAGGAACACATCGCGCCACATGACGGGGTCGGAAGCAGCGATGCGCGTGAAATCGCGGAAGCCGCCTGCCGAGTACTTGATGACTTCGCTCTGCGTCACGTCCTCCAGATCGCTGGCGGTGCCGACGATGGTGTAGGCGATGAGGTGCGGGATGTGGCTGGTAACTGCGAGCACGAGGTCGTGGTGGGCGGCGTCCATCAGCTCGACCTTGGAGCCGAGCTGGCTCCAGAAGGCGGAGAGCGCTTCGAGCGCGGCGGGGTCGCAGCCCTCGGGCGGGGTGATGATGCACCAGCGCCCTGCGAAAAGGGTGGCAAAGCCCGCGTCCGGCCCGCTCTGCTCGGTGCCCGCTACAGGGTGGGCGGGGATGATGGTGGCCTGCGGAAGGGCCTCGGCCAGCGCCTCGGCGACGGCGGCCTTGGACGAGCCGACATCGCTGATGATGGCGTGGGGGGCAAGGCCGGGGGCGATGGCGCGCGCGGCGTCGGCCATGGCGCCGACGGGGACGCACAGGATGACGAGATCGGCGTTGGTCACGGCTTCATCGGCAGTCTCGCACACCGTGCCCACCAGTCCGCGCGCCGCGGCGCGTTCCCGCACCGATGCATCGCGGTCCCAGCCGGTAGTGGCGACGGGCAGACCCCGCGCCTTGACCGCGAGCCCGATCGATCCGCCGAGCAGGCCAAGGCCGATGATCGCGACCGAGCGAATGGTCATGCCGCCTCTCCGCACAGCTGGCGGAGCGTGGCGATGACATCGGTGACGGCCTCGGTCGTGCCGATGGTGATGCGCAAGGCATCGGGCAGACCTTGGGAGGGCAGGTGGCGCACCGCGTAGCCGGCATCGGACAGCGCCTCCAATGCCTGCGTTGCGGTTACCGCTCCCTCGAACCGGACGAGCAGGAAGTTCGCCTCGCTCGGCACGGCTGAAATGCCGTGATTGCCGAGCATCGCGATGGAGTCGGCCAGCCGGGCGCGCTCGCGGGTGTTGTGTTCGCGCGAGGCGGCGACGAAGGCCTGGTCGCCCAGCGCGGCGATGGCGGCTTTCTGCCCGCTCACCGAAACGTTGAACGCCCCGCGCAGACGATTGACGAGATCGATCAGGTGGGCCGAGCCGGTGACCCAGCCGACCCGTTCCGACGCGAGGCCATAGGCCTTGGAAAAGGTGCGGCTGACCAGCACGTTCTCGTGCGCGGCGGCGAGAGCGAAGGCGTCGCTCTGGAAGGCCGGATCGACATATTCGCCATAGGCTTCGTCCACCACCAGCAGCACGTCGGAAGGCAATCCGGCGTGCAGGCGTGCGACCTCGGACGGCGGCAGGAAGGTGCCGACGGGGTTGTTCGGATTGTCGAGCAGCACCACCCGTGTGCGGTCCGTCACTGCGGCGAGGAGGTTGTCGACATTTGCGCCGTAGCCCTCGGGCTCGGCAAACACAGGGGTCGCGCCGACCTTCTGTGCGAGCAGCGGGTAGAGCGAGAATGAATAGCGGGATGCCAGCACCTCGTCTCCCGGCCCGCACAGAGCCTGCACCGCGCAGTGCAGCAGCTCGCCCGAGCCGGTGCCGCACACGATCAGCGCCGGATCCAAGCCGTGGACCGCGGCAATCGCCTCGCGCAGGGCGCGGGCGTCGGGATCGGGGTAGTCTGCCGCCACGTGCCCCTCGGCCAGAGCCGCCAGCGCCGTCGGGCTGGAGCCGAGCGGGTTCTCGTTGGCCGACAGTTTGACCAGCGGCTTGCCGCTCGCCGACTTGGACTTGCCGGGAACATAGGCGTGGATCTGCGCGATCCAGGGTTTGGGTTCGGGTCTCGACATCGGACGTGCGCGATAGCCAGTTTGCCGTGCCGAATACAGCGTGAAAACGCGGGGCCGCCATGGCGCGCGATTGACATGGGCAGGGGGCTCGCCCAATTCGCATGCCGCCCATGAACGCCGCACCGCCAGCCTCTCCGGTCTACCGCATCTCCCAACCCCTGCCGCTCGATAGCGGGCAGGTGCTGGAGAATTGCGAGATCGCCTACGAGACCTATGGCACGCTCGCGCCCGACGCATCGAACGCGGTGCTGGTGTGCCATGCGCTGACCGGCGACCAGTATCTCGCCAGCCCGCACCCGATCACCGGCAAGCCCGGCTGGTGGGAACGGATGGTCGGCCCGGGCAAGCCGATCGACACGAACCGCCATTTCGTGATCTGCGCCAATGTCATCGGCAGCTGCATGGGATCAAGCGGCCCTGCGAGCCTTGCCCCCGACGGGCAGCCTTACGCCATGCGCTTCCCGGTCATCACGATCCGCGACATGGTGCGGGGGCTTGTCGCGCTGCTTGACGGGCTGGGGATCGAACGCCTCCACGCCGTGGTCGGCGGATCGATGGGCGGGATGCAGGCGCTGAGTCTTGCCGCCAACTGGCCCGACCGCGCCGCGCGGGTGCTGGTCATCGCCTCGACCGCGCGCCATTCCGCACAGAACATCGCCTTCCACGAGGTCGGCCGGCAGGCGATCATGGCCGACCCGGCGTGGGCCGAGGGCGACTATTACGCGGCGCAAGCCAAGCCCGACAACGGCCTCGCCGTGGCGCGCATGGCCGCGCACATCACCTATCTGTCCGAAGCGGGCCTGACCGAGAAATTCGGGCGGCGGCTTCAGGACCGGGACGCCAAGAGCTTCGGCTTCGATGCCGATTTTCAAGTGGAAAGCTACCTGCGCTATCAGGGCAGCGGCTTCACCCGCCGGTTCGATGCCAACAGCTACCTCTACATCACGCGCGCGATGGACTATTTCGACATTGCCGAGGAGCACGGCGGCAAGCTGGCCGATGCCTTTGGGGGCACGCAGGCACGCTTTTGCCTCGTCAGCTTCGATACCGACTGGCTCTACCCCACGGCCGAAAGCCGCCACATCGTCCATGCGCTCAATGCTGCAGGCGCGAAGGTGAGCTTCGTCGAACTCTCCGCCCCGCACGGGCATGACAGCTTTCTGCTGGAACACGACCAGCTTGACCGTGTGGTGAAGGGGTTCGTCGAATGAGCGCGCTAGCCGAAGGCTATGAGCTGGTGAGCGATCAGGCCGCGATCGATCCGGTCGCCGCGCACGCCTATCTGTCGACCAGCTACTGGTCGCCGGGCATTCCGCTGGAGACGGTGCGGCGCGCGCTGGCGGGCAGCCTGTGCGTTGCCGTGCGGCACCAGGGCGAGCAGGTGGCGATGGCGCGCGTGGTTACCGACCGCGCGACTTTCGCCTATCTGGCCGACGTCTATGTGCTCGATGCGCACCGCGGCAGGGGTCTGTCCAAGGCGATGGTCGCGTGGCTCCATGCCCATCCCGATTTGCAGGGCCTGCGCCGCTGGATGCTGATGACGCGTGATGCGCACGGCCTTTATGCGCAATTCGGCTGGACGCCGCTCGCCGATCCTTCACTGGCGATGGAGCGCCACAACCCGGCGGCCTACGCATGACCGGCTTGCGTCCCGACCTCGCCGCGATCGCCGCCCATGTCGCGCCCGGCAGCCGGGTGCTCGATATCGGCTGCGGTGACGGGGCGCTGATGGCGGTGCTGGAAGCCCAGAGCGGCTGCGATGCGCGCGGGATGGAGCTGGACGGAGCGTTGGTGGAACGCTGCGTGTCGCGGGGCCTCAGCGTGGTGCAGGGCGACGCGAACCTCGACCTAGCGAATTACCCCGACAAGGCTTTCGATTACGCGATCCTCAGCCAGACGCTCCAGACCGCGACGCGGCCCGATCTGATGCTGGATGAACTGCTGCGGGTGGGCCGCCGCGCCTTCGTCTCCTTCCCCAATTTCGCCCACTGGCGCACCCGCCTCGCGCTGCTGCTGGGCGGGCGGATGCCGGTGACGCGGGCATTGCCGGTGAGCTGGTACGAGACGCAGAATATCCACCACGTGACCGTCGAGGACTTCCGCGAACTGGCGCGGCTGAAGGGCGCCAAGGTTGAGCGCGCGTGGTTTTTCTCGAACGAGAAACAGATCGGCGCGCCAGCAGCGAACTGGCGCGCCGAGTTTGCGGTGTTTAAATTAAGTCGTTGATTTGCGGCCGCGCTACGGCGCGGCGCAGACCACCCGCCCCACCCGGCCACCATACCGTAATGGTATTCTTGGTGGCCGGGTGGGGCGGTGGGGCGGGTGGTCTGAGGGGTCACGCCAGTGACCCCTTCACATCAAACCCTATGCAGCATGCACAGTTTGTGGCCGTCGAGATCCAGCACGTAACCGAGGTTCAGCGTGCCCATCGCGCCGGTGCGGGGGCCCGGCGGGTCTTCGATCGACTTGCCGCCAGCGGCAACGGCGGCATCGTGGAAGGCCTGCACCTGTTCCAGGCTGTCGCAGGCAAAGCCGATGGTCGATCCGTTCGAACAGGTGGCGGGCTGGTTGTTGATCGGCTCGCTGATCGAGAACATCCCGCCATTGTGCATCCAGAAGGCGCGGCGGTGGCCGGTGGCGGCGACGTTGATCATACCGGGGCCTGCGCCGAGCGTGGCGAGCACGGAATCGTAGAATGCCTTGGCACGGTCGAAATCGCTCGTGCCGAGCATGATGTGACTGAACATGGAAAAGCGTCTCCTCTCAAA
>JAIEOM010000054.1 GCA_019750455.1 Sphingomonadales bacterium
GAAGCCAAGCGCACCGATGCTTTCGGTCAGCTGGCGGGCCTGATCCAGTCGATGAAGGAAGGGCAGGAACAGGTCCGGCGTGAGGCGCAGCGGCTCGGCAATTCGCTCACCAACGCCCCCAAGGCGCGCGGGCGCTGGGGAGAGCGGGCGCTGCAAAACCTGCTCGAACAATGCGGCCTCGCCCAGCACACCGACTTCGTAATGGAGCATTCGATCGACACCGAGGATGGCCGCCTGCGCCCCGATGCGATCGTGCGCATCCCCGGCGGCAAGGTGCTGGTGATCGACTCCAAGGTTTCGCTCAACGCCTATCAGGAAGCCTTCGAGGCGACCGATGACGAGGCCCGCGCGCGGGCGCTGGCCGATCATGTGCGCTCGATGCGCAATCACGTGCAGACGTTGGGGGCCAAGTCCTACCAGTCGCAGTTCGAGGACGCGCCCGATTACGTGGTGATGTTCGTCCCCGGCGAGCATTTCGTGGCTGCCGCGTTGGAGGCCGATCCGGACCTCTGGAACTTCGCCTTCGACAAGCGTGTGCTGCTGGCAACCCCCACCAACCTCGTCGCCATCGCGCGCACGGTGGCGCAGGTCTGGCGGCAGGACGGGCTGGCCAAGGAAGCGCAGGAAATTGGCCGCATGGGGGCGGAATTGTACGACCGTCTTGCCACCGCCGCAGAGCACCTGAAGCGCGTGGGTGGCGGGCTCGAAAGCGCGGTTAACAATTACAACAAGTTCGTCGGGTCATTCGAACGCAACGTGCTGTCCTCGGGCCGGCGGCTTGCGGAAAAGGGTGTCGAGATCGGCAAGCGCGCCATCGAGGATGTTCCGCTCGTCGAGTCCGCGCCGCGCTACAACGCGGCCGATGGTGATGCTGTCGATGTCGAATATCCCGCAATCGAAGACCGCAAGGACGCAGCGGAGTAGCTAGGGCGCGACCGCCGCCAGCACTTCATAGGCAAGCACCGCACCGGCAACGGCGGCGTTGAGCGAATCCGCGCGGCCCTTCATCGGCATGGTGACCCGCAGGTCGCATGCGGCCTCGTAACCCTCGGGCAAGCCCTGGGACTCGTTGCCGACCAGAATGAAGCAGGGTGCCTGATAGGCTGCCCCGCGATACGGCACCGCATCCCGCAAGGACGCTGCCACAAGCTGGCCCTCGCCGCCGCGCAGCCACGGCAGAAATTCGTCCCACCGGGCCTGCGCCAGCCCCACGGTGAACAATGCGCCCATGCTCGCACGCACCGCCTCGGCGCTGAACGGGTCGGCGCAGTCGTCGATCAGGATCAGGCCGCCTGCGCCCACCGCGTCGCAGGTGCGCAGCATGGTGCCGAGATTGCCCGGATCGCGCAGGGCCTGCGCGACGAGCCAGATCGGTGCGGCGCTGCGGTCCAGCCGCGCCAGCCCCGTGTCCCATTCATCGAACACCCCGGCGACCGCCTGGGCATTTTCCTTGCCCGTGATTTTCGAAAGAATGTCGGCCGTGGTCTCGATCACATCGCCGCCAGCCGCCATGACGTCAGCTTCGAGCCGTTCGAGCAGTGGATGTGCGCGCCCTTCGGCCATCACCAGCGTCTGCGGCACGCGGCTCGAAGCCCGCGCGTCCTCCAGCAGGCGCAGGCCCTCTACGAGGAACTGTCCGCTGCGCTTGCGATGCTTCTTGTCCCGCAAGGACCGCAGGTACTTGACCGTCGGATTGGAAAAGCCGGTGATGTGCTTGCGCATGGGTTTACCGCTAGCCGGTCAGGCCGGCAGCCTCAATCTTCGCCGAAGCCGTCGGCGATCAATGCGATCAGTCCGCCGAGCACGGCATCGGCGTTCTCGCCCTCGACCGCGACTTCGACCGTGTCCCCCTTGGCCGCGCCGAGCATCATCAGGCCGAGGATCGAGCCGCCTGCCGCACTGTGCGGTGCCTTGGAAACGGTGACATTCACGCCATCCGGCAGCGCGGCGACCGCGCCGACGAACTTGGCGCTCGCCCGCGCGTGCAGCCCGCGGCGGTTGACGATGGTGACGCTCTGCCTTGCCTCCCCCACGGCGGCTCCCCCTTAGGCCTTTGCCCGCGCCGGCGGCGAAGAATCCGCGCCGAGCAGCTCGCTGGCGATGGTGATGTAATTGCGCCCCGCCGTCTGCGCGGCGTGAACGGCGGCGGTGACGTCCATCGATTTGCGCGCACCGGCAAGGCGGATCAGCATCGGCAGGTTGATGCCCGCGATCACCTCGACATGGCCCGCATCGAGCAGGGAGATTGCCAGGTTGGACGGCGTGCCGCCGAACAGGTCGGTGAGGATGATGACGCCCGTCCCGGCATCGACCGCCGCGATCGCGCCGGCGATGTCGGCGCGGCGCTGCTCCATGTCGTCATTGGGGCCGATGCAGACCGTGACGATCCCGTCCTGCGGGCCGACCACATGCTCCATGGCCTCGACGAATTGGTCCGCGAGGCGGCCGTGGGTTACCAGGATCAAGCCGATCATGTGTGAATAGGGGTCCGTTAACTGCCCGCCAAGAGGGCTGCCTTACGCGTTTCTACCTTAACCCACAATGTGCCTGATCTTGCGAGGCAGGCATTGCCGGTCACCTAGCCGGGCCGGGCGCTAGCGGCGATCACCTTCGATCGCATCAGTCGCGCGGGAACCCAGGTTGCGGTGGCGGACAGTGGGGGAAAAACCGCTGGCACGCAAGGCCTCAGCCATGGTCTCGGCGGTGTAGACCGACCGGTGTCTCCCGCCGGTACAGCCAAAGGCGACATGGACATAGGGTTTGCCCTGAGCGGCATAGCGCGGCAGCAGCAGCAGCAGCAGATCGCGAATCCGCGCGAAAGCCTCGGCGAAGGCGGGATCCTTCTCGATATGCGCGCCGACGGGGGCATCCTGCCCGGTCTGTTCCTTGAGGCCGGGCACCCAGTGCGGATTGTCGAGGAACCGCATGTCGAACACCAGATCGGCCAGCGGCGGCATCCCGCGCGCAAAGCCGAAGCTGGAGATGGTCAGGGTCAGCGCGGCCTCGGCCTCCGGCACGGCAAAAAGCTCGCGCACCCGGGTCTGGAGATCATTGCTTGTCATCGACGAGGTGTCGATCAGCACCTCGGCCCAACGGCGGAGCGGTTCGAGCAGCTCGCGTTCGGCGGCGATGCCTTCCAGCACCGGGCGACCGGCGGCCATCGGGTGGCGGCGGCGGGTTTCGTTGAAGCGACGTTCAAGCTCGCCCCCCGCGCAATCGAGAAACAGCGAGGTAAGCGCCAGATCGGGCCGCGCGCCGAGGTCCTTCACCAGTGCGATGATATCGGCAGGCACGAAGCCGCGGGTGCGCGAATCGAAGCCGATCGCCAGCGGCGCACCCGTTTCATCCGCCATGGTGACGAGGCGCTTCAGCATGCGGACGGGGAAATTGTCGATGGTCTCCCAGCCAAGGTCCTCCAGCACAGCGAGCGCGGTCGATTTGCCCGCGCCGGCCAGACCGGTGACGAGCAGCAACTGGCGCTTTCCGGCAGTCGGCGGGGAAGGGGCGGCGGGCGGGGTCATACCCGCCTATGTGGCGCGTCCACCGCAGGAAGGGAAGATGCCCCAAAGGTCAGGCCGTGCATTTGCAGCGCCCATTCGGCGCGCAGCGCGGGGGCGATCGGACCGGGGGCGAAGGCGAGCAGGGGCACCGCGACACCCGCGATCAGGCGGGTCGGTAGCGGCGCTTCGGGCAGCCGCTCCGGATCGGCGGTGCCAAGCGCAAGGATCAGTGCAACCGGTGCGGGCGCGGCGACGGGAAGCTGCGCAAGGCCCACGCCGCGCACCTCCAGCAGTCCGGCGATATTGGGCGGGGGCGAGGCGATCAGGCGGCCTTCCGATAGTGTCAGCGTCACCGCGTCATCGCCGATCAGCTCTGCGCCGCGATCAATCAGCGCAAGCGCGAGGCTTGATTTGCCGCTGCCCGGCGGCCCTTCGATCAGCAGCGCGCGGCCCGCAATCGCCACAGCGCTCGCCTGAAGCACCAACGGGGTCATGGCGCGGCAGGCAGTGTCAGGCGCAGGCACGCGCCCGCAGCGCCATCGGAGCGGGCATCGGCGACCAGTGCGCCATCATGCGCTTCGGCAATGGCGCGGCCGATGGCGAGGCCGAGGCCCGAGTGGTTGCCGAAGCTTTCCCCCTCGGGCCGGTCGGAATGGAAGCGGCGGAACACCGCCTCGCGGCGGTCGGGGGCGATGCCGGGGCCTTCATCGGTGACTTCGGTGACGATCTTTCGCCCCGCCTGCCGGATCGCGACCCGCACTGCGCCATCCTCCGGGGAGAAGGACACGGCGTTGTCGATGAGGTTTTCGGCCACGCGTTCAAGCTGGGTGGGCACGCCCATCACCTGCAAGGGGCCGCGGCCCGGCAGGTCCAGCTCGATCCGCCGCCCGCCGTTCATCCCCCGGTCCTCGCGGCTGCGGATCAGGTTGGCGAAGAGTTCGGCAAGGTCGACCCGCTCCAGCGTGGCGCGGCTGATTTCGGCATCGACGCGGCTGGCGGCGGCGATTTCGGTGACGAGGCGATCAATGCGGCGCACATCGTGGGCGGCAATGCCGACAAGCTGGGCGCGCAGGTCCGGGTCATCCACCCGCGGCAGGGTGTCGATGGCGTTGCGCAAGGACGCCAGCGGGTTCTTGATTTCATGCGCCACATCCGCGGCGAAGCTGTCAACCGCGTCGATGCGCTGGCGCAGCGCCCCGGTCATGTCCGAGACGGCGCGGGCAAGCAGGCCGATCTCGTCGCTGCGCTGGGGCAGGCGCGGCACCTCCACCTCGCGGTCGCGCCCCTGCTTCACCCGCACGGCAGCGCGCGCGAGCAGGCGCAGCGGGGTGACGATGGTCCGCGCGAAGAACAGCGAGAGCGCCGCCGAGGCCGCCATCACCAGCAGCATCGCCACGAACAGGGTGGAACGCGCCGCACGCACACTTTCGGTGATGTCGACCGCGTTGCGAACGGTCAGCAGCGTCGCGCCCTGAAGGCCGACGGGGGCGGCCGCGGTGATAACCGGTGTCCCGTCGCTCCAGTCGTAAAGCCGCACCTGCGACAGGCCCAGCTCGCGCGCCCGGGCAAGCTCGGGCCAGGCATCGGCTTCTTGCGCCTCGGGCTCGACATAGTCCTGCACCGGTTCGGCGGCGACGATGGTGTCGACTGTGCGGTCAAGCCAGCGGGCGAAGTTCTGTTCCCAGTCGTCATCGGCGATGTCGTTGAAACGGAACGCCGGGTCAGCGAGTGCGAAACTGTCCGCGGTGAGCTGGCCCTTGGCGTCGAAGGTGCGCAGCCGCATCCGCTGCTCCTTGCCGATCTGCACCAGCAGCGCCTCCTGCCGCTGGCGGGTCGCCCCGGCCAGCGCCTCGGCAGTGATCTGCGCCTCGATCCGGGCCAGCTTGAAGCGTTCGTTGATCAGCTGGGTGCGGTAGCTGTCGAGGTAGAACAGCCCGCCGCCCAGCACCAGCAAGGGCAGGATGTTCACCGCCAGGATTCGCGCCGTCAGGCCCAGCCGGCCCTGCGCGACCGGTTGTTCGCCGCCGCCCGCTGCGCCGGCGCGCTCGCTCTCAGCCATCGGTGAAGCTGTAGCCCGCGCCATACAGCGTATCGATGGCATCGAAGCAGGGATCGACCAGTTTGAACTTGCGCCGCATCCGCTTGATGTGGCTGTCCACCGTCCGGTCATCCACGAAGACATCGTCGGGATAGGCCGCGTCCATCAGCTGGTTGCGGCTCTTGATCACGCCCGGACGGATGGCGAGCGCTTCGAGGATCAGGAACTCGGTCACGGTAAGGCTCACCGCCTGTCCCTGCCAGGTCACCTGATGGCGCGCCGGATCCATGAACAGCCGCCCGCGGGTCAGGGTTGCCGGTGCGGGATCGGGCGGGGAAGCGGGGGCGGTGCCCGCCGCCAGCGGCTCGGCACGGCGCAGGATCGCGCGGATGCGGGCGACCAGCAGGCGCAGCGAGAAAGGCTTGGCGATATAATCGTCCGCGCCCAGTTCGAGGCCCGCTTCCTCGTCGCTTTCGTCATCCTTGCTGGTGAGGAAGATGACGGGCAGGGCGGAATTCTCGCGCAGGCGGCGCAGCAGCTCCATCCCGTCCATCTTGGGCATCTTGATGTCGAAGACGGCAAGGTCGGGCGGATTGTCTAGCAGCGCCTTCAGCGCGGTTTCCCCGTCCGAATACAGCCGCGTGGCAAAGCCTTCGGCCTGCAATGCGATGGACACGGTGGTGAGGATGTTGCGATCATCATCGACCAGCGCGATCTGGAGCGCGCGCGCCTCGTCCGTGCCGCTTTCGGGCGGCAAAGCGGCGGGGTCGGGCGTGCTGCCAGCCTCGCTCGCCATCATCCGATTTCCCTTGATGCGTCCGTTCGCCTTGGCATGGCCCATCGGTAGCGCCATCGCGCCCGCGCCGCAATCGCCTGCACCCGGACAGCGACCGAAGGTGGCAAAGCGGCGCTTCGGCGCCTGCCAGAATTGCTATGCCGCACCCGGTTTGACGCAGCCCGGCTGGCCTTTTATGGCGCAGGGAAAGGGATCGGACATGCCGCGGCTGTGGTCTTTCGCCTGATGTTGCATACGTATGCGCAAGTGCTACGGGGAGCGACACGTGGCGGGAGATTCGCTGGTCGCGGCCAGCCTGTTCCCTCTCGCGCACTTTATCCCTCGCTGCCTCGCCCAGGAGACGTAAGTTGACCTCGCTCGCAACCCCGCTGGCCGCCCAGAACCTCAAGACCAACGCCATCATCCACGCCAATCTCGGCACTTCGGCGCTGGTCGAACACGCCCTGAAGAAGGGTGAGGGCAAGCTGACCAAACACGGCGCGCTGCTGGTCGAAACCGGCAAGTTCACGGGCCGCAGCGTCAAGGACAAGTATATCGTCCGCGATGCCGAGACCGAGAACACGATCAACTGGGGCACGATCAACCAGCCGATGAGCGAGGCGCACTTCGCCAACCTGAAGGCCGATTTCCTCGCGCATCTCGAAGGGCAGGACGAACTCTACGTCGCTGATCTGTTCGGCGGTTCGCAGCCCGAATATCGCCTCAACGTGCGCGTCATCACGCAGATGGCCTGGCACAACCTGTTCATCCGCACCCTGCTGGTGCGCCCGACGGCTGAAGAACTGGCCAGCTTCGCGCCCGAATACACCATCATCAACCTGCCGAGCTTCAAGGCGAACCCCGAACGCCACGGCTGCCGCAGCGACACGGTGATCGCGGTCAGCATCACTGAAAAGCTCATCCTCATCGGCAACACCGAATATTCGGGCGAGATGAAGAAGGGCGTGTTCGGCCTGCTCAACTACCTGCTGCCTGCGCAGGGCGTGATGCCGATGCACTGCTCGGCCAATATCGGCGCGGACGGCAAGAGCGCGATCTTCTTCGGCCTGTCGGGCACCGGCAAGACCACGCTGTCGGCTGACGCCAGCCGCACCCTGATCGGCGATGACGAGCACGGCTGGTCGGACACCGCGGTCTTCAACTTCGAAGGCGGCTGCTACGCCAAGATGATCAACCTCTCGGCCGAAGGCGAGCCCGAGATCTACGCCACGACGAAGATGTTCGGCACGATCCTCGAAAACGTCGCCATGGACGAGGACACCCGCGAGCTCGATTTCACCGACAGCAGCAAGACGGAAAACACCCGCGGCGCCTATCCGATCGAGTTCATCCCGAACACGAGCGAAAAGAACCTCGGCCCGGCGCCGTCGAACGTCATCATGCTGACCGCCGATGCCTTCGGCGTGCTGCCCCCGATCGCGCGACTGACCGCGGATCAGGCGATGTATTACTTCCTCAGCGGCTACACCGCCAAGGTCGCCGGCACCGAAATCGGTGTGACCGAACCGGAAGCGACCTTCAGCACCTGCTTCGGCGCTGCCTTCATGCCGCGCCACCCGAGCGTTTACGGCAACCTCCTCAAGGAGCGCATCGCCAAGGGCAATGTGCAGTGCTGGCTGGTCAACACCGGCTGGACCGGTGGCAAGTACGGCACCGGCCACCGCATGCCCATCAAGGCGACCCGCGCGCTGCTCAACGCGGTGCTCGATGGCAAGATGGACGAGGTGGAGTTCCGCCGCGATCCGAACTTCGGCTTCGAAGTGCCGGTATTTGTGCCCGCGCTGGCCGAAGCGGGCCTCGACCAGACGATCCTCGATCCGCGCAGCACCTGGGCTGACGGGGCCGAATATGACGCGACCGCCAAGAAGCTGGTGCAGCTGTTCATCGACAACTTCGCCCAGTTCGAAGCCCATGTCGATGAAGGCGTCCGTCAGGCTGCCCCGGCACCCGTCGCCGCCTGATCGCATCACGAGTTGGAGAGGAAAGCCCCGCCCGGCGTAAGACCGGCGCGGGGCTTTTACCTTCCTTTACTTTGTCCTGCCGCGAAACTGCGTCACAATGCTCCGCGAATCATTTCGACAAGGGGTCTGACATGAGCATTCTCGACGGCATTCTGAAGAACATCGGCGGCGCGCCGGATGATGTGGTCAATCTGGCCAAGCAGGTGGGCCTTGACCCCGCGATGGTCGAAAAGGCGATCGCGACGCTCGGCCACACCCATCAGCTCGATGGCGATACGGTCGAACTGGCAGCGGAAAAGACCGGCCTTCCCAAGGACGCGCTCAGCCAGATCGTGGCGGCCATCGGCGGCGAGGGATCGCTCTCCAACTTTGCCTCGATGATCGACAAGGACGGGGACGGCAACCCGATCAACGATGTGATGGACATCGCCAAGGGCCTGTTCGGCAAGAGCTGAGCTTGCTCTACTGCGGGGGAGGGGGCGCAGCCGGGCTGTCGCTCCCTTCGCCGCTGCCGCCATCTGCGGCATCCTGCCCGTCGCCTTCACCGGCGCCGGCCTTGTTCACGGCTTCGGCGATCGAGATGCCTCGGCCTTCCTCGGCCTTGGCGATCAGCGTCATCAGCAACTGCGCCCGCTTCGCCGCGCCGCCCCCGTGCGGGCTGGCCGCGACCGGCGCAAGGAATTCGCGCGCTATGGCGTGCTTGCCTTCCCCGATCAGCATGATCCCCGCATTGACCTGCAAGCCCTGATCGAACGGCGCCAGCACCGAGGCGCGCTCCAGCGCGGCGCGGGCGTTTCCGTTGGGCTTGATCCCGCTTTCGACCTGACTGCGGTAATAGAGTCTGTCCTGTTTAGACTGAATCGATGTGGGATTCCCAAGGGGTGCTGATTGTGATTCAAGCTGCTGGCTGGG
>JAIEOM010000213.1 GCA_019750455.1 Sphingomonadales bacterium
GCTGACCTTGATGAAAAGCGTTGGCCCGCACGCCAGCTCGCCGGGCTGATCGACCGCTGGAAGAACCGCGGTCTCAACCCTGCCGATCTCGATGCGGTCGAGAACGAAGCCTATGCCAACGGCAAGGGCACCGCGCTCTACACCCGCTATCAAGAGCGGCTGCGGCAGCTGAACGCCTGCGATTTCGGCGATCTGATGCTGCACATGGTGAACATCCTGCGGCAGCACCACGATATTCTCGGCGATTACCAGCGCCGGTTCCGCTACATCATGGTGGACGAATATCAGGACACCAACGCCGTCCAGTACCTGTGGCTGCGGCTGCTGGCGCAGGGGCACAAGAACATCTGCGTTGTCGGAGATGACGACCAGTCGATCTATTCTTGGCGCGGCGCGGATGTCGCCAACATCCTCCGGTTCGAAAAGGATTTCCCCGGCGCCGAAGTCATCCGGCTGGAACAGAATTACCGCTCCACCCCGCACATTCTCGGTGCCGCCTCGGGGCTGATCGCGGAGAATTCGCAGCGCCACGACAAGACGTTGTGGACCGAGGTGAATGGCGGCGAAAAGGTCAAGGTCATCGGCGTGTGGGACGCGCCAGAAGAAGCGCGTCGGGTGGGCGAGGCAATCGAGCGGCTGGAGCGCGAAGGCGCAGGGCTCGACCAGGTCGCGATCCTCGTCCGCGCCCAGTACCAGACCCGCGAATTCGAAGACCGCTTCATCCAGATCGGCATCGCCTATCGCATCATCGGCGGTTTCCGCTTCTACGAACGCGCCGAAATCCGCGACGCGCTGGCCTATCTGCGCTTGATCGCTCAGCCGCAGGACGATCTCGCTTTCGAGCGCATCCACAACGTCCCCAAGCGCGGGCTCGGCGCGAAGGCGCTGGAGGCGATGCACTCCCACGCTCGCCGCACCGGCCTGCCGCTGGCAGCCGCCGCGTTGCAACTGGCCGATAGCGACGAGCTGCCCAAGCGGTCGGCGATCACCATCGGCGGGTTGATGCGCCAGTTCCTGCACTGGCGCGAGCAGGCCGAGACGCTCTCGCCTGCCGATCTCCTCCGGTTGGTAATGGAGGAGAGCGGCTATAACGCGATGCTCGCCGCCGACCGTTCGCCCGAGAGCGCGGGCCGCGCGGAGAACCTCTCCGAACTCGCCCGAGCGATGGAGGAATACGTCACCCTCGGCGATTTCCTCGAACATGTCAGCCTCGTCATGGACAATGACCGCGCGAACGAGGGCGAGACGGTGACGATCATGACGATCCATGCCGCCAAGGGGCTCGAATTCGACAATGTCTTCTGCGTCGGGTGGGAAGAAGGCGTCTTCCCCTCGCAGCGCGCGATTGACGAGGGCGGGCTGGCCAGCCTCGAGGAGGAGCGCCGCCTCGCCTATGTCGCGATCACCCGCGCGCGGCGGCATTGCACGATCCTCCACGCAGCCAACCGCCGCATCTACGGCCAGTGGACCAGCTCCATCCCTTCGCGCTTCATCGAGGAGCTGCCGACCGACCACATCGAAAGCGAGAGCACGCTGACCGGCGGTGCATCCTTGTGGCGGGCGAACTGGAGCGAACAGGAAGACCCGTTCGCCCATGTGGCGCGTGACTACCCCGACAAGGCGCAGATGCGCGGCCCCGGCTGGCAGCGCGCGCTGACCTCCGGCTACGAAACCAAGCCCGCCCGCGTTCGGGAGAACACCCGCTCGGCAGCCAGCTTCGCGGCTCCGGCCCGTTCGGACGTGGCGATCGGCGCAATGGTCACCCACACGAAGTTCGGCACGGGCTGCGTGATCGATCAGGAAGGCAACAAGCTCACCATCCTGTTCGAGGATGTGGGCGAGAAGCGGGTGCTCGACAGCTTCGTGACAGTGGTGGGTTAGGCCGGCTTAGCCGGCAGGCTGCTCGGCCACCTCAACGGAAGGCTTGCGCCAGTAACGAGCCTCGAACGGCCGGGAGAGTTCGCCCCATGCGTCGCGGGTGCCCTCGGCGATGCCGGTCTGGCAGTTCAGGTGCGGGGCGGGGTCGCAATACGTGCCGAACAGCAGGTCCCAGACCGTCAGCATGTTGCCGAAGTTGGTGCCCATCAGCTCCTCGTCGCGGATGTGGTGCAGGCGGTGCGCGGCGGGAGAGATGAACACCTTGCCAAGCAGCCCCAGCGTCCAGGGCACATCAGCATGGATGAAATAGGCCCACCATCCGCGGATCAGCACAGCCGCCGCAATCGCCCAGACGGGCAGGCCGAGCAGGATCACCGGCGTGGTGTCGATAAGAACACTCAGCAGTTCGCCCAGCGGATGCTTGCGGCGCACGCTCAGCCAGGTCATTGCCTCGTCGGCGTGATGGGTGGCGTGGATCGGCCACAGCGCGCGCGCATGTTCGAACCGGTGTCGCCAATAGGCGGCGAACTCAATCACCAGCAGGGCGGTGATCAGCGAGACCGCTCCCGGGATGCCATTCCACCAATCGACCAGCCACCCGGGTCGCGGCAGCATCGATTGGCCGGTGATGACGGGCAGAAACACCAGCGGTCCGAGCACGGCCGTGTTGACCAGCACCAGCACGATATTTGTGACAATCTCGCCGCGCGCACGGCGCAGGGCGGCGAGGATCGCACTGCGCTTGGTCACATAGGCGAGCACGCCGAACACCACCGCTAGCGGCGCCAGCTCGGCAAATTCATTCAGCAACAGGGCGAGCGTGGTTTCGATCACGCACGGCAATTACGCCAGTAACGGCGAACAAAGCGTTAAGCCCACCGCGCCGGTGCGCGGGGCCGTGCGTGATCAGCCGAAACCGATATCGAGGAAGCTCGGGCGCGGGCCGTTCCATTCGCCCGGCGGCACGGGCTTGTCGTCCTCGCGGTGCCGGCGGGGGGCCCGTTCGGAACGTTCGGGACGCGCGGCGCGAGCAGGACGTTCCTCGTGCCGCTCTTCCCTGGGGCGCCGTTCCTTGCGGGGACGCTCTTCGCGCACTTCGCCATCGGTCCGGTCTTCGCGGGCGCGGCGGGGCTTGCGCTCCTCGCGGGGCTCGTCTTCAGCGACCTGGGCCTGATCGGCCTTGGCCGCTTCGGCCCGGGCGATAACTTCGGAAAGGTCAACGCGCACGTCTTCCTTGCCGAACACCTTGATCGGGCTGCCGGTCAGCGTTTCGACATTGGAAATGGCCTCGGCATCCTCTTCGGACACGAAGGTGAAGGCCCGCCCCTTGGCACCCGCGCGGCCCGTGCGGCCGATCCGGTGGACGTAATCATCCGGGTGCCACGGCGTGTCGAAGTTGAAGACGTGGGACACACCCTTGATGTCCAGTCCGCGCGCCGCGACGTCGGACGCGACGAGAATATTGACCTCGCCCGACTTGAAACGGTCAAGCTCCTTGAGGCGGCTCGACTGGTCCATGTCGCCGTGGATTTCGCTCGAGCGGAAGCCGTGGCGCTGGAGGCTCTGGTTCAGTTCGCGCACCGTGGTCTTCTTGTTGGCGAAGATGATCGCGGTTTCGATCAGGTCGTTTTCCAGAAACCAGCGCAGCGTCTCGCGCTTCGAACGCGACTTCACTGGCACCTTGAAAGCGGTGATATCGGCATTGGTCGTCGCCGCGCGGGCGGTTTCGATACGCTTGGGATTGTTGAGGAACTTCTTGGCGAGCTTCTCGATCGGCGCGGGCATGGTCGCCGAAAACAGCATCGTCTGGCGGGTTTCGGGAAGCTTGGAGCAGATGAACTCGATATCGGGAATGAACCCCATGTCGAGCATGCGGTCGGCTTCGTCGATCACCAGCAGTTCGCAGCCGTTGAGCAGGATCTTGCCGCGCTCGAACAGGTCCATCAGGCGGCCCGGCGTGGCGATCAGCACGTCGACCCCGTCGGACAGGGCCTTCAACTGGTCACCCATCTGCACGCCGCCGATCAGCAGTGCCATCTTGAGATCGTGGTTCTTGCCGTATTTCTCGAAGTTCTCGGCAACCTGCGCGGCGAGTTCGCGGGTGGGTTCGAGGATCAGCGAGCGCGGCATCAGCGCGCGGCGGCGCCCGGCGGCCATCACGTCGATCATGGGGAGCACGAAGCTCGCCGTCTTGCCGGTGCCGGTCTGGGCGATGCCGATCAGATCCCTCATCATCAGGATCGTGGGGATCGCCTGGGCCTGGATCGCGGTCGGCGTCGTATAGCCCGCGTCCTCCACGGCTTTGAGCAATTCGGGCGAAAGGCCGAGATCGGCGAAGGTCATGCTTTGTGTGTTGTCCGAGAATAGCGGGCAGGGTTGCTGCCGGGATTGGGGCCCGTCCGCGCATCCAAGCGCCGCGTCAGGCCGCCGCGCCTTTCCCGCAAATGGGCGCAAAAGTCAAGGAATCGCGAGGAAGGCCGCGCGCGATCAGCCGCTGACGGCCACCAGCTCGCGCATCATGTCGACCTCGCAGCGCGCGCCGGTGCGCGATTGCAGCCGGTCGCGTTCGATGCACAGGCGCCCGTCCCGGTTCTTCTCGACATAGAAGCCGGCGTAGAAATCACGGGCGCGGCACGTTTTTTCGAGGTTCACCGAGATCATGCGCCGGTCGCGCAGATACAGCACCAGCCGGTTGCCGCTGCCGGTCTGCACTCCGGCGATGTCATCGAGCGGCACGCACTTTTCCTTGCCGCGTTCCTCGAAACGGGGCGGGAGCGCGCGCTGGGGCAGGTCGGCCATCATGTTCCGGCGCGCTGTTGGCGGGGCCGGCGCAATGCGCACCACCACGCGCTGTTCGATGCGCACCTGATTGGCGACCGAGGACTTGCGCAATGCGGACAAGGGGTTGACGAGCAGGGGCTCGCCTTGCGCGGACGCCGCCTCGCACTGTGGCGCGGACGCCGGTGCGGCCTTGCCGGATGCATCACCGCCGTCAGCCGTTTCGGCCACCAGCGGCAGCATCAGCGCAAGCGGCGCTGCGAAGGCGAACAGGCTGTGCATCGGCGAAAGACGCTCTCCTCGGGGCGGACGGGCGACGGCGGGCAGGCAGGCTGACGACACCGGATGGTCGCAAAACCTAGCACCCACGCTTGAACCATGGCTTAACTGCGCGTCAGCCGCTCGGCAAAAGCATTGGCAATTTTGCGTGCCACTGTGGCATGGAGGCCACAATGAATCACTCTGCCCCGCCCCCTCGCCCATCCGCTGCATCAGTCGCTTTCCTTGAAGAGGCGCTTTCGCTTCTCGGCGAGCGCGGGCTGACCACCGATCCCGACCGGATGGATGCCTGGTTGACCGACTGGCGCGGGCGCTACACCGGGCGGGCTCTCGCACTCGCCTCGCCGGCCTCGACGCAGGAGGTCGCGGCCCTGGTAAGGCTTTGCGCGCGGCATGGCGTGCCGATCGTGCCGCAGGGCGGAAACAGCGGCATGGCGGGCGGCGCCACGCCCGACCAAACAGGTACCGCGATCATCCTGTCGCTGCGCCGCATGGACCGCGTCCGCAGTCTCTCCCCCGAAGCGGGGCAGGCGGTGTGCGAGGCCGGGGTGATCCTCCAGAGCCTCCACGATGCCGCCGAGGCGGCGGGTTTGCGCTTTCCGCTCACGCTGGGCGGCAAGGGATCGGCGACCATCGGCGGGCTGATCGCCACCAATGCGGGCGGCACACAGGTGCTGCGCCACGGGACGATGCGCGCGCAGGTGCTGGGGCTGGAGGCGGTGCTGGCCGATGGACGCGTGCTCGACCTGATGACCCCGCTCAAGAAGGACAATCGCGGCTTCGATCTGAAGCAGTTGCTGATCGGATCGGAAGGCACGCTGGGGATCGTCACCGCCGCCTGCCTGCGGCTGCTCCCTGCACCGGTGGGCCGCGTGACGGCATGGGTCGGGCTTGGCGGCATCATCGAGGCGCGCACGCTGCTGCGGCAGATGGAACGGGCGATGGGCGAGGCGCTCGAAGGGTTCGAGGTGGTGCCCGCGCACTGCCTCGAATCCGTGCTGGCCCACCAGCCTGCCGCCCGCGCACCTCTGGCAGAGCGTCATGCGTGGAACGCGCTCATCGAATGCGTCTCGCCCTCGCAGGATAGCGCCGCGCTGCGCGAGACCTTCGAGAGCGCGCTCGCCGCCGCGTTGGAAGAGGGGCTGATCGCCGATGCGGTGATTGCCGCCAACGACACACAGGCCGAAGCCTTCTGGCACCTGCGCGACGGGATCTCGGCGGCCGAGCGTGCCCTCGGTCCGGCAATGCAGCACGATATCTCGGTGCCCGTCGAGAAGATGCCCGAATTCATTCTCGCCGCCGTGCCCGAAATCGAGCGCGCCCATCCCGGCACCCGCGCGGTCGCCTTCGGGCATCTCGGCGATGGCAACGTCCATTTCCACGTCCTTGCCCCTGCGGGGTCGGTGCGCGGCGTCTGGGAAGAGGCCGATGGCAAGGCGGTCAGCGCGCAGGTGCACGATCTGGTCACCGCATGGGGCGGATCGATCAGCGCCGAACACGGGATCGGCCAGATGAAGGTGGGAGAGCTCGCGCGCCTTCACAATCCTGTCGCGCTGGGAGTGATGGCCGCGGTCAAGCAGGCGCTCGATCCGGCGGGACTGCTCAATCCGGGGAAACTGCTGCAAAGCCCGCCAATCGCCTGAGTCGCGTGGCTTGCGTAGGGGCACGCAAAGCCTTAAGGGCCGCGCTTTCGGCGGGGTGACTAGGTTTTTCCGCTGAGGGGATCATCCACTACCGTTTGTCGGAGACTTCGTCATGGCCAGCGCGCCGCAACCGCAACTTCCGCTGTTCTACAAGGACCTTCTGCCGCTCAACAGCCGCGATCACGCCAACTGGAAGGCCGGCACGCTGGAGAGCGCCGAATACCTCTCGGTCACCCACGCGATCCCGGTGACTTCGGACGAGTTCGTCGACGCGCAGCGCCACTTCCCGATCGTGTTCACCGCCGGTGACAGCCCGCTGCCGATCGCGCTGTTCGGCCTCAATGAAGGCGTGAACACCTTCGTCGGCCCGGACATGAAGATCAACGAGCCGATCTACCTGCCCGCCTATGCGCGCCGCTATCCCTTCATCCTCGCCAAGCTTCAGCCGGACAGCGACGACATGTCGCTGTGCTTCGATCCGAGCTCGGGCCTGATCGGCAATCTCGACGATGGCCTTGCCCTGTTCGATGGCGAAGGCAAGCCGACCGAGTACACCGAAGGCGTGCTCGACTTCTGCCGCCGCTTCGAGGAAGCCGGCCAGCGCACCAAGCTGTTCATGGAAGAGCTCGGCAAGCTCGATGTGCTGATGGACGGCGAAATCGCCATCACCCGCAACGACATGCCCGACAAGCCGTTCATCTATCGCGGTTTCCGCATGGTGGACGAGAACAAGCTGCGCGAGCTTCCCGCCGCCAAGCTGGAAGAACTGGCCAAGAACGGCATGCTGATGCTGATCTACGCGCACCTCTTCTCGCTCAACCTGATGCGCGGAATTTTCGAGCGTCAGCTTGCGCAGGGCAAGGTGCCGATGACGGCCGAGGGCGCTCCGGCCGGCGCGCTGAACTGATTGTCGCGTCAGGCGCGGGGGCGACAGGCTCCGGCGCTTACGGAACATTGACGGGCGGGTGGACTTCGGTTCGCCTGCCCGTTGTGCATCTGGGCGCTATTCCGCCGCCTGACGCAGCCCCTCGCCCCCGCCAAGCAGCGCGGCTTCCGCACCAAGTTCGCGCACCAGCCCCGCCAGCATCGCTGCGATCGCCGCAAGGCCCGGGCCCGGCTCGGAAAGGTGGCGGTCGAGATAGGTGCCGCGACACACCTCGATCTGTAATGCGTGAACGCCCTCGCGCGGGGCACCGTGGCGGTCGAGGACGTAGCCGCCTGAATAGGGCCGGTTCTGCGACGCCGGAATGGCGCGCGCCTCCAGATGCGCCAGCGCGCGGCCGACCAGCGCGTTGTGGCACGAAGCGCCGAACCGGTCGCCCAGCACCACCACCGGCGCCCGCACCTCGCCATCGCCCGCTCGCAGCGGAGGCATGGAATGCAGATCGACCAGCAGCGCCGCGCCCCATTCGGCACGAATCCGCGCCAGCTCGGCAGCGAGAGCTGCGTGATAGGAGCGGTGAATGCCTTCGATCCGCGCTGCAAGCTCCGCCGGGCAAAGCCTTCCGCGCCAGATTTCGCCCGATCCCGGCAACCGCCGCGGCACCAGACCGAGGCCGCTGCGCGCCCGCGCATTGCTGCGCTGGCCGTGTTCGGGCGGGACGACATCATCGGGGCGGCCGCCCTCGATCATGTCCCAGTCGATATCGTCTTCCGCCCGGTTGAGGTCGATCAGCGCGCGCGGCGCATGGGCGAGCAACAACGCCGCCCCCGTTTCGCGCGCGATGGCAATCCCCAGCCGGTCGACATGCCGATCCTCGAGCCGAAGCTGCGCGAGCGGCGCATCGCGCATCCGCGCCGTTACCGCTTGGGGATAGGCTCTGCCCGCATGGGGCACCGCGACCAGCACCGGCAGGTGCAGGCGCGGCGGCGTGGTCAGCGTGAAGGCCGGAGCTGCCTCCGTGCCCGGCACCACACCCCCGCTGACCGCGGTTCGCTGGGCGGCCGCAGCAGGCCTGAACGGTGTCGCAGATGATGACATGGGATGTCCTTGCTGACGGGTTTGCCCGGGGCTGTCAAAGCCTCATCGCCGCGGCTCCGGCACATTCCGCCCCGGTTCGGATGCGCCGCGCCAAATGAACAAAGATTTCTTAAGCCGGGTCTGCTAACGCCGTGCGCATGACAGCGACACGCCCCCCCCGTATCCTGCTTGCCGAAGATGAAGACGCAATGCGCGCCTATCTCGAACGGGCGCTTACCAATGCCGGATACACGGTGAGCGCGGTGGATCGCGGCACCGATGCCGTGCCGCTGCTGGAGACCGGCGAATTCGACCTGCTGCTTTCGGACATCGTCATGCCCGAAATGGACGGAATCGAGCTTGCCCAGCGTTGCGCCGAGATTTCGCCGCACACCAAGGTGATGTTCATTACCGGCTTCGCCGCCGTGTCCCTGCGCGCCAGCCGCGAACAGCCGGCGGCCAAGGTGCTGTCGAAGCCCTTCCACCTGCGCGATCTGGTGCTGGAAGTAGAACGCGTCTTCGAGGAAGCGGACGCGGCAAGAATGTGAGAATTTCTGCGGCTCGAATCGCTTGCACCTTGGGAAGGGCTGCGATAAAGGGCCGCTCCGCCCCGTATTGGGGCCGGTCCGATGGTGCGGGCGTATAGCTCAGTGGTAGAGCACTATGTTGACATCGTAGGGGTCGCAAGTTCAATCCTTGCTACG
>JAIEOM010000041.1 GCA_019750455.1 Sphingomonadales bacterium
GCGGCCTTTTCGGTGATCTATGTGCTGGCAGGCTTCCCCGCCGCGCGGCTGGCTGACCGGTCCACCCGCAAGAACATCGTCGCCGCCGCGATCAGCTTCTGGAGCCTGATGACGGCCGCCTGCGGGCTGGCGACGGGGTTCTGGACGCTGTTCCTAGCGCGCACCGGCGTGGGTGTGGGGGAGGGTTGTTCGGGCCCCTCCTCGCAAAGCCTCGTCGCCGACTATTTCACCCGCGCCGAGCTTGCCAAGGCGATGGGCTTCCTCACCATCGGGGCGAGCATGGGGACCGCCGGGGGCCTGTTGATCGGCGGGCAGCTTGCGGAGATCTTCGACTGGCGCTGGGCCTTTGTGCTGATGGGCTTGCCCGGCGTGGTGCTGGGGGCGATCATCTATCTCACCATCCGCGAACCCCTGCGCGGGCGCTATGCCCCGGCGGGGACCGACATGACCCAGCGGCCGCTGGGTGAGACGATCCGCAGCCTCGTGACCAACCGCGTGTTCATGGGGCTGGCGCTGGGCTGGGCGGTGCAGATCATGATCGGCTATGCCCTCGCCTTCTGGATGGCCCCGATCATGCTGCGCGAATTCAGCATCTCGACCGGGGATGTGGGTCTCTATCTCGGCCTCACCTTCTTTCTCGGCGGCATTCCGGGGCCGATCCTCGGGGGCTATGTCACCCACTGGCTGTGCCTCAAGGACGAACGCTGGCGCGCGTGGCTGCCGGGCGTGACGAGCCTCGGCGCGGTGCTGCCGCTGGCTTTGAGCCTGACATCGGACAGCTTCGGCGTCTTTCTCGGCTGGTTCGGGTTTGCCTATGCGATCTATGTCGCCTCGCAGGCGGGGATCATGTCGGGGATACAGGCGGCGGTCGAACCGGCGAGCCGGGGTTTTGCAGTCGCCATCGCGCTGTTCTTCAACAACCTGATCGGGCAGGCGCTGGGCCTTGCCGTGACGGGTGCGCTGAGCGATGCGCTGACGCCCACGCAAGGCCCGCAGGCGCTCGCCATTGCGGTCTTCGCGGTGTGTCTGGCGGCGGGCATTGCATCGATGGCGATCTTCGTGTGGACCGCCCGCCAGATGGGGCCGAGCGGCTATCTGGAGAAGATGCGGGAGGGGTAGGCCCCAATACCCGTTCGCCTCGAGCGTAGTCGAGAGGCAGGTCCGCGAAGTGTCTCGACTTCGCTCGACACGAACGGAACTTGCTTCAGAACCCCGGGTGGATCGACAGCGCCGCGCCGTCCACCAGCATTTCCGCCCCGGTCATGAAGGGGCATTCGTCGCTGGCGAGGAAGGCGATGGCCGCCGCCGTTTCCGATGGATCGGCCAGACGGTTCAACGGCGAGGTTTTCGCCACCATCGCGAGAAAGCCCGGCATCTGCTGCTCGGTCGCGTCGAGAATGCCCGTATGGGTCGCGCCCGGGATCACCGTGTTGCAGCGGATCGCGAGACCCGCTTGCGCACACCACGTCGCCACTGACTTCGATAGCGCCTTGACCCCTGCCTTGCTCGCCGAATAGCCGGCATCGGTGGGCAGCGGGGCAATGGCGGTGGTGGACGCGATGTTGACGATTGCGCCTTTCGCCCCGCCGGGGTTGTCCCGCATCGCGGCAATCGCGGCGCGGCAGCCCGCCATCGTGCCGGTGAGGTTGACGGCCAGCACCTTGTCCCACGCGGCGAACATCGCTTCATCGTCATGGTCGCCGATCCCCGCGCCCGAGACCATCCCGGCATTGTTCACCAGAATGTCGAGCCGTCCGAAGGCTGCCACCGCCTGCGCCACGATCTGCGGCCACAGCGCGCGGTCGGACACGTCCTGCACCGCGAAGCGCGCGCCGACTTCGTCGCAGAGCGCTTGCCCGCGCGCCGCATCGAGGTCGGTGCCGAGCACCGCAGCCCCGTCCGCGCGCAGCCGCCGCACCGTCGCCGCGCCGATCCCGGAGGCGCAGCCGGTGACGATCGCGACCTTGCCGCTAAGGTCGGGCATTATTCCGCCTGCTGCCAGATCGCGGCACAGGGGCGCTGGTTGTGCGTGGCGACGAAGCGAGCAAGGTTATCGGCGCCTTCGGGAAGTTTCCAGCCCACGGTGAAGCCGAAATTGGCGAAGGCGAAGATCAGCAGATCGGCAAAGGTGAAGCGGCCGAGCGCAATGTGGTCGCTCGCGCCCAGGTAGCTGTCGAACAGCCGCCACTTTTCGTCCGCCATGGCCGAGAGTTCCGCCCCCGCACCCGGCGAGACTACGCTCATGCGCGGTTCGAACATCGGTCGGCCTGCGCCCGCGCGGAAGCCCATCGTCATCGGGACGACCACCTCCTGATCGAACAGCCGTGCCCATTTGCGCACCGTCGCCCGCTCCACGGGGGTTTCGCCGAACAGGTTGGGGGAGGGGTGCAGCTCCTCGACATATTCGCAGATCGGCCAGCTTTCGGTGAGGCAGGTGCCATCCTCCAGCTCCAGCGTCGGCGTGGTGCCCTGCGGGTTCCTCGCCATGTAGCTTGCGTCCTGCCGGTTCTGCCCGGTGATGATGTCGTAATGCACCCGCGCGAAATCGCGGCCTTCCTCGAGCCCCTTCTCGACCATGAACATCCGCACGAGGCGCGGGTTGGGGCCGAGGCTGGAATGAAGCGTGATCATGGGCGTTCTCTCTCCGCTGGGATTTTACCTGCGGTTCTAGGGGCCTTGGCTGTGCCCGTCGCCCTCATAAATGCGCTAGGTCGTTGCCGAAATGCGCTTGCGCGGGCGGGCTGTATTGCGCACATAAGGCACCATGGACCAGACCCCCGTTCCCGTGCCCGCCGACGAAGACGGCGCGCTGACCAAGCTCCACCCCAATTATTCCCACGCCCTGCGCGTGCGGGCGACGCTCACGGCGATCCCCTTTCTGGTCGGGGCGCTGGTGCTTGAGGGCGCTTTCCGGGGCGAGGGGCTGTTTCCCAGCGGCGTGATTGCCGGTCCGGTGCTGCTGATCGCGCTGGCGCTGATCATCCGCATCCCGCAGACCCGCTACAACGCCCGTGGCTACCAGATGGGCGCGGACCGGCTGCGCGTGGTGCGCGGGCTGCTGTTCCGTTCCGATACTGTCGTGCCGTTTGGCCGGGTGCAGCATATCGACGTGCATCAGGGCCCGCTCGACCGCTTCTTCGGTATCGCCACGCTGACCCTGCACACCGCAGGCAACCACAATGCCTCGGTCGCGCTGCCCGGTCTGGGGGAGGAACTGGCGCGCGCAATGCGCGAGGATATCCGCGCCCATATCCGCCGCGAGACACAATGAGCGATCCTCGCAACACCGCACCCCTCAGCGTCATCATCGGCGCGCTCGGGGCGATCCGCAGCGCGGTGCTGCCCGCCATCGCCATCGCCTTTTCCGGGATCGGCGGGGAGGGGCGCTATCTCGTCGCGATCGGCGTCGGCGTGGCGGCGACGGTGATCGGCGTGGCGATCAGCTATGCCAACTGGCGGCGGCTGACCTACACCATTTCGGAAACCGACATCCGCGTCGAAAGCGGGGTGTTGAGCCGCGCCGCGCGGTCGGTGCCGTTCGAGCGGATCCAGGATGTCAGCCTTGAGGCGAAACCCCTGCCGCGCCTGCTCGGCCTTGTTTCCGTCAAATTCGAGACCGGGGCGGGCGGGGCCGATGATCTGGCGCTCGAGTATCTCACCAAGGGCGAGGGCGAGGCGCTGCGCCAGCTGGTGCGCGAGCGGCGCGAGGACGAGGCTGCGGCAGCCAGTGCCGCCGATCCCGCCACGCCCGCACGCCCGGCGGCAGAGGATGAAGGCGACGTTCTGTTCGCCATGGGGCCGGGTCGGCTTCTGACCTTCGGCCTGTTCGAATTCTCGCTCGCGGTCTTCGCAGTGCTGGGCGGCGTGCTGCAATATGTCGACAATGTCACCTCGGTGGACATCTGGGATGTCGACCTGTGGTATGGCTGGCTGAAGGAACAGGGCAGCACGGTCGCCACGCTCGGCCCCTATGCGCAGGCGCTGGGGGCGGTGGCGGGGCTGGTGGGCCTGCTGGTCGTCGGATCGGCGACCGGCGTGGTGCGCACCTTCCTGCGCGACTGGGGCTTCACCCTGACCCGTTCGGCGCGCGGGTTCCGGCGGCAGCGGGGCCTGTTCACCCGCACCGATGTGGTGATGCCCGTCCACCGCGTGCAGGGGTTGGTGATCGGCACCGGCCTGCTGCGCTACCGTTTCGGCTGGCGGTCCCTGAGCTTCGTCAGCCTCGCGCAGGATGCCGAGAGCGAGAGCCACGTGGTCGCCCCCTTCGCGCAGATGGACGAGATTGCCCCCATCGTCCGCGCCGCGGGGTTCCGCCTGCCCGGCGATGCAACCGCGTGGCGCCGCGCCAGCACGCGGCACCGCACCGACAAGGCCGTGCTGGATTCGGCGTTCTTTCTGGCCGCGACGATCCCGGTCGCGATCTTTGCGCCGCCGGGCCTGTTCCTGATCCCGCTGGGCCTTGCGGTGCTGGCGGCGGGGGCGAACCTTTATGCATGGGAATTCCGCCGCCATGCCATCGATGACCGGCAGGTCTATGCCAGCCACGGGTTCCTTTCCCCCACGCAGTCCATCGCCACGCGGCTGAACCTGCATTCGGTCGAGATCAGGCAAGGCCCGCTGGCGCGGCTGCGTGGCTATGCCACGGTGCATCTCGGGCTCGCCGGAGGCAGCTTCGCGATGCACGGCGTACCGATTGCCGAGGCGCGCGCGCTGCGGGCGGCGGTGATGGAGACGATCACCGCGACCGATTTTTCGCGGCTCGATGCGCCGGCGGCCAACCCTGCGCCCGATCAGGCCTTCAGTTCGGCCCAGCCGGGGTTTTCGGAAAACTTCCTCGCCACGTAGGAGCAATCGGGGCGGATCAGGAAGTCCTGCCGCTGCGCATCTTCCACCAGCCGTTCAACCAGAGCGCCTGCGATTCCGCGCCCGCCGATCGCGCGCGGCACGATGGTGTGCGCGGCGATGCGCACTTCCTTGCCGTCTTTCTCGCCGCCGGCCTCCCAGTCGAGATAACCCTGCTCCGGCGCATCGGCGACCACTGCGACATAGCGTCCGCCGGTGCCTTGCACATGGTGCGTGATGGTCGGCTTCGCGCTTTCTTCGTGCATCGGTGGCTCCTCCCGCTTGTCACGCCAGCCAGCGGCTTTAATGGCGTGAGCCGATGACCTTGTCCAAGCCCTTCCTGTCCGACAACGCCGCCGCCGTCCACCCCAAGCTGTGGGAGGCGATGCGCGCTGCCGACCAGCCGGACAATCCATACGACGGGGACCGCCTCTCCGCCGAACTGGACGCCCGCTTCACCGCGCTGTTCGGGCGGGAGTGCGCGGCGCTATGGGTGGCAACGGGGACGGCGGCGAACTGTCTGGCGCTCGGCACGCTGGTGCAGCCCCACGGCGGCGTGGTGTGCCATCGCGAGGCGCATATCGAGGTGGACGAGGGCGGGGCGCCCGGCTTCTTCCTCCACGGCGCCAAGCTGATGCTGGCCGAAGGCGAGGGCGCGAAGCTGACGCCGGCCGATATCGCCGCGCTGATCGATCCGATCCGCAACGATGTGCATCAGGTGCAGCCCCACGCCATCGCGATCACGCAGGCCTCCGAATATGGCCGCACCTATTCGCCCAAAGAACTCGCCGTGCTGGGGACTTTCGCCAGGGAACGCCGCCTCGGCCTGCACATGGACGGGGCGCGTTTCGCCAATGCGGCGGCCTTCCTAGGCGGCAGCGCGGCAGCTGCGGCACGCGCTGCGAGCGGCCCGGTCGACAGCCTCGCCTTCGGGTTCATCAAGAACGGCGGCATGGGCGCAGAGGCGGTGGTGCTGTTCGATCCCGATCGTGCCATGGAAGTCCGCTATCGCCGCAAGCGCGCGGGGCACCTGCAATGCAAGGGCCGCTATCTCGCCGCGCAGATCATCGCGATGCTCGATGGCGACCTGTGGCTCGCCAACGCCGCCCACGCCAATGCGGCGGCGCAGGAAGTGGCTGCGGGTTGCGCCGACCGGCTGCTCCACCCCGTCGAGGCAAACGAGCTGTTCGTGCGCTTGACCCCCGCAGAGCGAGAGGCATTGCGCGCGCAGGATTTCGCTTTCTACGATTGGGGCACGGACAGCGCCCGGTTCGTCACCGCATGGAACACCCGTGCCGAGGATGCGCAGGCGCTCGGCAAGGCGATTGCCGCGTTATGAGCGGGACCGAAGCACCGTCAATGCTCAGCCCCCGCGTGCTGATCCCCTTCATGCTGACGGGGACGATCTGGGGCTCGACCTGGTTCGTCATCACCGGTCAGATCGCCGATGTGCCGGCCGCATGGGGCGTGTTCTACCGCTTCATGCTGGCGACCCCGGCGCTGTTCATGCTGGCGGTGGTGATGGGCAACCGCCTGAAGCTGAACCGCGCGGAGCATCTGCTGGCGCTGGGTGTCGGCATCGCGCAATTCAGCGGCAACTTCCTGTTCGTCTACCACTCGGAACAGCACATCACCTCCGGCATCGTCGCAGTGATGTTCGCGCTCCTGATGGTGCCCAATGCGATCTTCGCGCGGGTGTTCATCGGCGAGCAGGTGCAGGGCGGCTTCATCGGCGGGAGCCTGGTCGCCATCGTCGGCGTGGCGCTGTTGCTGGTGCACGAATGGAACGCCGCGCCGCTGGGGGGCAACGTGGGCCTCGGCATCCTGCTGGCGATCGGCGGGATGATCGCCGCCAGCCTCGCCAATGTGGTGCAGGCCAACCCCACCGGGCGTGGGGTGCCGATGGTGAGCCTGCTGTCCTGGGCGATGCTCTACGGCACCGCCTTCGACCTCGTCTATGCCCTCGCCACCGAAGGCGCGCCGGTGGTGCCGACGGGATGGCAGTTCTGGGCGGGAACAGCCTACCTTGCGATCATCGGCTCGGTTGTCACCTTCCCGCTGCACTACAATCTGGTGCGCGAGATCGGGGCGGGGAAGACCGCCTATAACGCGATCGTCACCGTCTGCGTGGCGATGCTGCTCTCGACCCTGTTCGAGGGTTTCAAGTGGGATGCCTTGTCGGCGGGCGGCATGGCGCTGGCGCTACTGGGCATGGGCCTCGCGCTGCGGGCGCGGCGGGTCAAGGCGGTGCAAGTGCAGCAGAGCGGGGCGCTGAGGAGGTAGCCTACCCTCGTCATTGCGAGGAGCCGCAGGCGACGCGGCAATCCATGGCCTGCCCGCGCGTCTGGTGCACGCTCTGTCCGTGGATTGCTTCGCCTGCGGCTCGCAATGACGATTAGAGCAGCGCCGCCAACCCCTCCACATAGGTCGGATACTTCGGCGTCCACCCCAGCATGCGCTTCGCCTTGCCGTTCGCGACGCGGCGGTTCTCCATGTAGAACCCGCGTGCCATTTCGGAGAGGTTGGCCTCTTCCAGCGACTCCAGCGGCGGCAGCGGCAGGCCGAGCAAGCGGCAGGCGTGTTCGGTCACTTCATTGCCGCTGCACGGGAGGTCGTCGCCGAGATTATAGGCCCCGGAGGCCGCGTCCTGCATCAGGGCGGCAACCACCCCGCTAGCGATGTCGTCGACATGAACCCGGCTGAACACCTGCCCCGGAAGGGCGATCCGCCGCGCCTTGCCCTCACGCACCCGTTCGAGCGCAGAGCGGCCCGGGCCATAGATGCCCGGCAGCCGGAACACCCGCGCGCGCATGTTCATCCACGCGAGGTCCGCCTCCGCGCGGGCGTTGCGGCGACCCTCTCCGGATTGCGCGATGGTCGGCGTCGCCTCGTCCACCCATGCGCCTGCCCGATCGCCATAGACGCCGGTCGAGGAGAGGTAGAACAGCGCCTTGCCTGTTAGCGCCGCGCCATAGGCGTCGAGCACCGGATCGCCCCCGGCACGTTCGGGGGGCGCGGACGACAGGATGTGCGTGGCCTCGTCCACGGCTGCGAGCACCGCATCACGGTCGGCAAAGGCGATGTCGCCCGCGCTCCCCGTCGCGCGGACCTGCCAGCCCTGCGCCTGCATGGCGGTGGCTATGCGCCCGGCGGTGTAGCCGAGGCCGAAGATCAGAAGACGTGACATAGCCTTCACATTGCCGTTCGTGTCGAGCGAAGTCGAGCCTCCGCGGGACTGCCTCTCGAACTCGCTCGAGACGCACGGAGCAAGGCGTTTGTGTCTCGACGAGGCTCGGCACGAACGGGTAGAGAGTCGCTCATGGATATCGCCACCACCCCCCAGAACCCCGAAGGCAACCCCGAGCTCGCGGATGCCGCGCCCACCCCGCACGAGCCGCCCGTGATCCGGCGCGAGGATTATGCCCCGTATCCGTGGCTGGTGCCGACCACGGCGCTCGATTTCCGGCTCGCGCTTGATGCGACCCGCGTCACCGCGACCCTCGCGGTCGAGCGCAACCCCGCCGCCGATCCCTCGCCCGATTTGCGCCTCAACGGCGACAGCCTGACCGCCGAAAGCGTGACGGTCGACGGCGCCCCCGCCGAGTGGCGGATGGACGGCCCCGACCTGATCGTCACTCTGCCGGGCGCGAAGCACACGGTCGAGGTGGTCACGCAGATCGACCCCAGCGCCAATACCCAGCTGATGGGCCTCTACGCCTCGAACGGGATGCTGTGCACCCAGTGCGAATCGGAAGGCTTCCGCCGCATCACCTTCTTCCCCGACCGCCCCGACGTGCTCTCGACCTATGCGGTGCGGATGGAGGGCGACAAGGCGCTCTTCCCGATCCTGCTGTGCAATGGCAACCGCACGGCCGAGGGTGATAACGGTGATGGCACCCACTGGGCCGAGTGGCACGATCCCTGGCCCAAGCCTTCCTACCTCTTCGCGCTGGTCGCGGGCGATCTGGTGGCGAATTCCAAGCCCTTCACCACCCGCTCGGGCCGCCAAGTCGAATGCAACGTGTGGGTGCGCGCGGAAGACCTCGAACGCACCGATCACGCGCTCGAAAGCCTGCACCGCTCGATGAAGTGGGACGAGGACACCTTCGGTCGCGAATACGACCTCGATCTCTACAACATCGTCGCCGTCTCCGACTTTAACATGGGGGCGATGGAGAACAAGGGGCTCAACGTCTTCAACACCAAATACGTGCTGGCCGATCCCGATACCGCGACCGACGCCGATTTCGACGCGGTCGAAGGCGTGATCGCGCACGAATATTTCCACAACTGGTCAGGCAACCGCATCACCTGCCGCGACTGGTTCCAGCTGAGCCTGAAGGAAGGCTTCACCGTGCTGCGCGACCAGCTGTTCTCGCAGGACATGCGGGGCGAGGCGGTCAAGCGGATCGAGGATGTGCGGATTTTGCGCGCCGCGCAGTTCCCCGAGGATGCCGGACCGCTGGCGCACCCGATCCGGCCCGACAGCTACCGCGAGATCAGCAACTTCTACACCGCGACCGTCTACAACAAGGGCGCGGAAGTGATCCGCATGATGCGCAGCATGGTGGGCGAGGCGCGGTTCCGGGCGGGCACCGA
>JAIEOM010000219.1 GCA_019750455.1 Sphingomonadales bacterium
CCGTCCATCGCTTCGCCCTGCAAGGCGATGAAAACATCGCCCGATTTCACATCGCGCGAATCCATCTCGACGCCCGATGCCTGAAAATCGTGGCTGGCAATGCCGCCCGTCGCGGCCTCGATCTCGGCGGCAGTCCAGAGAGCAAGCGGCAGCGCGTCACGCGTCGTGACCGGCCACTGGTGCAGCATCGGATGGGCGAGCGGCATGTTCATCAGCATTGCCCCCCGGCGCATTGGCGCGCCACTTCGACATCGTCGAACGCTTCGATCCGCATGTTATCTCCAGACCCGAATATTTGACCCTGCTCGTGGCCCTTGCCCGCGATCAGCACAATATCGCGTGAGCCGGCTTGCCCAATTGCGGCAGCGATGGCTGCGCGGCGCCCCCCGATTTCTCTGGCGATTTCGCGAGCGGCGCTCCCCACCCCCGCCATGATCGCGGCGCGGATGGCGGCGGGATCCTCGCTGCGGGGATTGTCATCGGTGACGATCGCGACATCGGCGGCGCGCGCGGCGACTTCGCCCATCTGCGGACGCTTCCCGGCATCGCGGTCCCCGCCCGCGCCGAAAACGACGATCAGCTTGCCGCCTTGTGCGACATGGGGTCGCAGCGCGGCAATGGCCGCTTCCAGCGCATCGGGCGTATGCGCATAATCGACATAGGCCGGCGCGCCAGCAGCGTTGATTGCCGCCCGCTCCAGCCGCCCGCGCACGGGTTGCAGACGGGTGAGCGCGTCGAAGGTGGCCGCGGCAGACACGCCGGTCGCCATCGCGAGCCCTGCGGAAACCAGCGCATTGGCCGCCTGATAGGCCCCGATCAGCGGCAGGTTGACCTTGCGCACCGCACCTTCATGTTCGATGTGAAGAAGCTGCCCCAACTGTCCGGGTTCACGCGCGATCAGCTTGAGGAAGCTACCGCCCTCGCCCACGGTCAGCACTGTGAGGCCGCGCGCCGAAGCGGCGGCAATGGCCTTGGCGGTCCAGTCCGACCCATCGCCCGCGTCATGGATCACCGCAGGCGAGCCGGGCGCGACGACCTCGGTGAACAGCCGCATCTTGGCCGCGAAATAGGCCTCCATCGTGCCGTGGTAATCGAGGTGGTCACGGCTGAAATTGGTGAAGGCACTGGCCGAAACGGCCGGCCCTTCGCCCCGGTACTGGTCCAGCCCGTGGCTCGATGCCTCATAGGCGACATGGCTCACCCCTTCGCGCGCCAGCCCCGCCATATTGGCAAGGAAGGTAACGATGTCGGGGGTGGTGAGGCCGGTCGAGACGCTGCCATCGGGCGTGGTCACGCCCAGCGTACCGATGCTCGCCGCACGCTCCCCCGCCATGCGCCAAATCTGGCGCGTCATTTCGACGGTGGAGGTTTTGCCATTGGTCCCCGTCACCGCAACGATGGTGGCCGGGTAGGGAGAAAAAAAGCCCGCGGCGAGGCGCGCAAAAGCACGTCGGGGGTTGACGTCGGTAAGGTGGAGCGCACCCTCGACGCGGGCTTCCGGGCGGGCAACGACGGCAATCGCACCCGCCTCGATGGCGGCGGGGATGAAATCCTCCCCGTTGACGGAGGCGCCCTGAAAGGCGCCGAAAATGGTTCCGGGGGCGACCTTGCGATGGTCGATGGCAAAGCCGGTGATTGTCTGGTCACCGTCCCCTGCCATCCCCGCGATACGCAGCAGTTCGCCCAGCCTCATTCCTTGTCGCCTCCCACCAGATAGCGCAGGTCGGAGATATCGACATCGCGGCTGTCATCGGGCTGCACGCCCAGCATCGGGCCGATGCGCGGCACCAGCTTGCCTACGATTGGGGCGGAGGTGAAGGCAGCGGTGCGCTGGAACGAGCTGGCGATGGTGCCCTTGGGCTCATCGACCACAACCACCACCACATACCGCGGCGCATCCATCGGGAAGGCGGCGGCAAAGGAGGATACCAGCGAGGTCTTGTTGTACCCGCCCGCCCCGGCCTTTTCCGCCGAGCCGGTCTTGCCGCCGACGCGGTAGCCGGCTGCATCGGCGCTCTTGCCGGTGCCGTAGAGCGAGATCATGCGCAGCAGCTGGCGCATCCGCGAGGAGGTGGATTCCTTGAACACGCGGCGCCCCTGCGGCACATCGGCAGGGGCAAGCTTCATCAGGGTGGCCGGACGCCAGATCCCGCCATTGACCATCGCCGCATAGGCGCTGGCGAGGTGCAGCGGGGTCACCGCAAGGCCATGCCCGAAGCCCACGGTCATGTTGGTGACGCGACTCCAGTTGCCCTGCGGCCAGATCGGCTTGCCCTTGGCGGGCAGTTCGATGAACGGGCGGCGGTCCATGCCCAGATCGATCATCGCGCGGCGCATCCGTTCCGGCCCCAGTTCATCGGCAACCCGCGCGGTGACGGTGTTGGAGGAGTGGACCAGCGCCTGCGGCACATTGAGGCTCGCGCCCAGCGGGTGCGAATCCTTGATCGAACGGCTGCCCACCGGCACCGGCGCGGCATTC
This sequence comes from Sphingomonadales bacterium, assembly GCA_019750455.1. Lineage (GTDB taxonomy): Bacteria > Pseudomonadota > Alphaproteobacteria > Sphingomonadales > Sphingomonadaceae > Erythrobacter. Next base: position 2,480 of record JAIEOM010000219.1, read on the forward strand.
CACTGCCGCCCCAGATCGCGCACCACCCCCGCATCGATCGCCGCGGCGACTGTCAGCGGCTTGAAGGTCGAGCCGAGTTCGTAGACGCCGTTGGTGGCGCGGTTGAAGACATTGACCGCCCCTGCCGCACCGGCGGTGTTGGGATCGAATTCGGGCAGGCTGGCCAGCGCCATCACCTCGCCGGTGTCGACATCCAGCACGATCCCCGCCGCGCCCAGCGCGTTGGTCGCCAGCATGCCCTTGCGCAGTTCGTCTTCCAGCGCGCCCTGCACGCGCAGGTCGATCGACAGGGCCACAGGCTCGGTGCGCTTATCGGGGTGGCTGAGACGCTTTTCGAGCACCTGCTCCATGCCCAGCTTGCCACCCTGATCTTCGACCACATAGCCCAGCACATGCGCGGCCAGCGTGCCCTGCGGATAGTAGCGATCGGTCTCGCGCGGGATCTCCAGTGCGATCTCGCCCAGCGCAAAGACGCGGTTGGCTTCTTCGGGCAGGATGCGGCGGCGCAGGTAACCCGACTTGCCCGAGGCGAGGCGGCGGGTCATGCGCGCTTCATCGATATCGGGGAAGATTTCCTTCAGCGCGCGCGAGACTTCCGCCGGCGTGCGGACCAGCGGCGCGCCGTTATCACCCATCGCTGCGGGATCAAACCACAGGGCATAGGCGGGAAAGGCCCGGGCGAGCGGGGCACCGTTGCGGTCGGTGATCTCGCCGCGCGGGGGCAGCAGGGCCTCTTCCATGCTGGTGCGCTGCGGGGCCTGCCCGCCGAAGCCGAGCGTGGCAATCCGCAGCAGGGCGATAAGGGCGACCAGCGCGAAGCCGGCCAGCAGCCACAGCACCCGCACCCGCGCCAGCCACAGCAATTGCGCACGCAGCCCAGCGCCCGGCAGGCGACCGGCGGGGATGACAGGGGTCGATCCGTGGAAGGTCAGCGGGGCAGCCATGCGGGCCGCCAGCGAGCTCATTCCCCGGCCCCCTGCGCAGCCGCGACCTTGGCACCGCGCGCTGGTGTTTCGGCGCGGGCGGGGCGGATCGGGGAAGCCTCGATCAGGAAATCACCGAAGGCATCGGCAAACACCGATCCGGCGTCCTTGTCCGCCGCTGCCGAGGCCAGCGTGACCTTCGCGCCCGACACCGGCGAGCGCATCGGCGCTTCGGCGGCGGCGGCGGTATCGGCAGCATCGGCACTGGCAAGACGGATCGGCGAGGGCGCACCGGGCTGGCGCACTTCCCCGAGGCTCGCCAGCTGGCGTTCGCCTTCGAGGAACTGCCCGGCACGCGGGGCCTGATAACCGAATTCCACCGTGTTCCACTCGGCCAGCTGGCGCTGGCTGGCGCGGGTCTGGAATTCGGTTTCGAGCAGCAGGGTCTCGCGCTCCAGAGCAATCAGCTGGCGTTCGGCCAGCAGCACTTCGCTCTTCACCGCGTGCACCTTGAAGCTGAGGACGATCACCGCCGCAAAGCAGATCGCGAGCACCGCAGCCCAGCCGAGCGAACGGGCCTGTTGGCTGGTCATCATGCGGCGAGACTCCTCGCAGGTGCGCCGGTGCGGATGGCATGGCGCAAGGTGGACGAACGGGCGCGCGGGTTGCGGGCGATTTCGGCCTCGGTGGGCCGGATCGCCTTGGAGACCTGCGCGAAAGTGGGCGGCGGGCCCGGAATTTCGCCGGGCAGATGGCGCGAGACCGCACGGCCCGCGCCGCTCGCGGTCTTGAAGAACTGCTTGACGATGCGGTCTTCGAGGCTGTGGAAGCTGACCACGGCCAGCACCCCGCCCTCGCCCAGCAGTGCCTCGGCGGCGGCAAGTCCGGCTTCCAGCTCGCCCAGCTCGTCGTTCACGTGAATGCGGACGGCCTGGAAGGTGCGGGTCGCCGGGTCTTTCTTGTCGTGGGGCTTGTGGCCCAGCGCGCGGCGCACGACGCGGGCGAGTTCGCCGGTGGTGGTCAGCGGGCGCGCGGCAACGATCGCGCGGGCCACGCGGCGCGACTGGCGTTCCTCGCCGTAGTTGTAGAGCACGTTCGCGATGGCTTCCTCGTCGGCGGTGTTGAGGAAGTCGGCAGCGCTTTCGCCCTGCTGGCTCATGCGCATGTCGAGCGGGCCGTCATGCATGAAGGCAAAGCCGCGCTCACCCTGATCGAGCTGCATCGAGGACACGCCGATATCCATGACGACGGCATCGACACGGGTGACGCCGATGGCAGCGAGTTCATCCCGCATCGCCGAAAAGCGCGCGGGGTGCAGCGCAAGGCGGCCATCGAAGCGCGCGACCAATGCCTGTCCGGCGATGATCGCATCGGGATCGCGGTCGAAGGCGTGGACGCTCGCCCCCGCTTCCAGCAGCGCAGTGGTGTAACCGCCCGCGCCGAAGGTCGCATCGACGATGGTCATGCCCGGACGCGGGGCGATAGCCGCCACCACCTCATCGAGCAGCACGGGGATGTGGGGTGCGTCCTGCGTCATCACGCCGCGCTCCCCTTCTTGGCGCCCGCGATCAGCTTTTCGCAGGCGGCCTGCGCGCTCTTCCATTCGGGGCCCATCAGCTTGAGCTGCTCGGGCGCCCAGACGAAGAAGAAATCGCCCGCCGCCTGAAAATAGAGCCCGTCCTCGACCTTGCCGAGTTCCTTGAGGTGCTCGGGCATGACGAAGCGGCCGGAATCGTCGAAGGGCAGCTGCTCGAAACCGAACAGCTGGGCGGCGCGCACTTCGCGGTCGAAATCGTGGAGGCCGAGGCGGATCGCGCGCTCTTCCTCGCGGTCAAGCTGGGCGTCGAGCTTTTCGGTGCGCGAGAGGCCGAAGCCGATCAGGCAATCGAAGCGGTCGTGGGCGGCCAGGCACAGGGTGCGGTTGCCGCCGGAGCTTTCCTTCACGGCCTTGCGGAAGGCGGGCGGGAGCACAAAACGGCCCTTCTCGCCCGCGGGCGAGTAAGCTTGGCCGTTATATCCTCCAAAAGCAGACACTTGCCTGCGATCCCCTCTATCCCCCGCGGCGCGCCCTGCTGGCGGCCGCGCAAAATGACACGCTCGAATTCCCCCGGACACGCCTCCCCCGCCCCGGCCGCACGCGTGCGGCACGGTCTGCGCCAGCCCCACCGGCTGACAGCACGACATACAGGCATGTCTGATGGACCCCGGTCATATCGGGGAAGGCGCGGGGATGGAAGGGATTTTTCGGGGAATTTACGGGAAAACTTGGTATTCTATTGAATTACCTTGTTTTTGATAAGAACCCCTATGCCATTTGACACTGGCGCTAACCTGCCAAATCGCTGTTTTTGGCGGAACAAATCGTGCACGTCCCGCAATTTCCCCGGTCTGCGGGCGACTCCGAGTCCGCGCATCCCGCGATTTCCCCAAACCCTTCATGGCAGCATCTGCCCGACCAGCTGGCGAAGGATCGCCCCGCCCTCGCCCGCGCTTTCGGGATGCTCGAACACCGCCGCATCGGCGATCAGGGTGACCGTGCCCTTTTCGATCCGGCAGGTGGCGACCAGCGCGTGCTTGCCCGCAAGGGTGCAGTCGTCCGTGCCTTCGGGCAGGATTGCGATCTGACCTGCCTGCGCGAAAGGCAGCGCGATCCCGCCGGGCAGATCGGCCGCGCCCTCTTCGGCACCCTCGGCGGCGTAATTCACTTCCAGCCCCCAGCGCGCCACCACCGGCGGGATCAGCGCGGTATCGGCAGGGCGGCGCGGATCGCCGAGCGGCAGGTCGTAATCACCCGTCAGAAAAGGATCGAGCACCAGAAGCAGCCGCCCGCCGCCCCGCACCCAATCGTCCAGCGCGACATTGTCGGCCGGCGAAAGCCCGCGCGGCTGGATCACCGCCAGCCGGGTGAGGCCCGCCAAGGGATCGGTCTCGGGCGCATCGGGGGTGAGGCCGGGGATCGGGCTGAGGGTATCGAGCGGTTCGAGCACGAAGGCCCGTTCCAGCGCGGCGCGCTGCCACGGCACCGCGGCACGGCCTGACGCAATGTCCTCCACCCCCGCGCCGAGCGGCCAGTAGAGCGGCAGGCTGGTCATCAGACCGAGCCTTTCGCGCGGGGCCGCACTTTCCTGCGCGGCCGGGGCAGTGGAGATGCCGTCGCAGCCCGCCGCCAGCAGCGCGAACAGCGCCGCCGCAATACAGGCCTTACTGTGCGGGCGCGGCATTGCCCGGGGCGCTCTGCTGGCCCGGCGGGGGCAGGTCGAGCGGCTTGGGGCTCGGCGAAGGGCTAGGCTGGGCGGCGATATCGGGGACCACGCCCGCGTCCGCCAGCGGATTGGCCTGGGCGGGCGCGGCGCTGGGTTCGGTCGTCGGCGCGGCCTCGGGCACGGCCATCTGGTCATTGCGGTCGGCCTGCCCGCCGATGATGCTGGCAAGCCCCACCAGCAGCACCATTGCGCCGATGCCGAATACGCCGACCTGAAGCCGCTGCATCGCCTCGGCCCGCTCGCTTGCGGGTGGCAGCGCATCGCCGCCCTCGCCCTCGCCCGCGCCGGGCATGGCGACCGCCGTGAACAGGCTGCGCTGGTTCATACGCCGCATCCGTTCACGCCATGAAAGCCCGCTCATGCTGCTGCTCCCTTGTCCAGCCAGTCGAACACCGGCAGGCCTTTGGCCGCCAGCCACTCGGCGTTGTAGAGTGTCGAGAGATAGCGGAAGCCGGTGTCGCACAGGATCGTCACCACCTGCGGATTGTCGCGCCCCTCGGCCACCAGTTCGCGCCCCAGCGCCACCGCACCTGCCACGTTGATGCCCGATGACAGGCCGAGGCACAGCCCCTCCTCGCGCAGCAGGCGGGCGACCCATTCGAGGCCCTCCTCGTCGGAGATGCGGTATTGCGTATCGATCACCGCGCCTTCGAGATTGGCGGTGATGCGGCCCTGCCCGATCCCTTCGGCGACCGATGATCCTTCGGCCTTCAGCTCGCCATGCGCGTAGTAGTTGTACAGCGCCGCGCCGTGCGGGTCGGTGAGCGCGATGCGGATGTTCTCGTCAAAGGCCTTGAGGCCGAGGCCCACCCCCGCGATCGTGCCCCCGGTGCCCGCCGCGCAGGTGAAACCATCGACGCGGCCGCCCAACTGCTCCCAGATTTCCGGCGCGGTGCCTTCGATATGGGCGCGGCGGTTGGCGATGTTGTCGAACTGGTTGGCCCATACCGCGCCCGGCGTCTCCTGCGCGATGCGGCGCGAGGTGTGGACGAAGTGGCCAGCGTCGGCAAACTTGGTCGGCGGCACCAGCACCAGCTCTGCGCCGAGCGCCCGCAGCGTGTCCATCTTCTCCTTGGACTGGTTGTCGGGCATGACGATGATCGTCTTGTAGCCGCGTGCGTTCGCCACCAGCGCGATGCCGATCCCGGTGTTGCCCGCCGTGCCTTCGACCACCGTGCCGCCCGGTTGCAGCTCCCCGCGCGCCTCGGCATCGCGGATGATATAAAGCGCCGCGCGATCCTTTACCGAGGAGCCGGGATTGGCGAATTCGCACTTGCCGTAAATGTCGCAGCCTGCCGCGTCACTCGGTCCGGCGAGGCGCACCAGCGGAGTATTGCCGATCAGGGCGAGCGTATCGCCGAAGGGTCGGGTGATGTTCATGGGGGCAGAGGTAAGCGTTCGGGGGCCGGGCCGCAACGGTGAAGTCCCTAGGCCAGCGCCAGCACCGCCTCGACCACCGTGCCCTCGACAATCTTTTCGGCCTTGCGCACGGCGGCCTTCAAGGGAAGCAGCCAGCCGCCCGCCTGCTTGGAGGGGAACAGCGAAGTGCGCCAGGTGGTGACGCCGATGGTCGCCTCGACATAGACCGATCCCCAAGCGGCGGCGTTGACGGCAGAGGCACGGATCGCCTGTGCGGTCTCGCCGTCGATGGTGAGGAAATACCACGAACCCTTGGCGGGTGCCCCGTCGCTGCCCTGCCACAGCCATACGGGGCCGCTTACACGCCACGGCCCGGCAGCCGAGCCCTCGGGCGCCACGCCGAGCTCGTCGCGTAGGAAGCGGGCGAGGTCAGCGTCCACTGGACTGCGCCTCGCCCTTCATTACAAAATCAATCTTCCGGAGCGATGGTGACGTGCAGGCCATCCAGCTCGGCGGTGAAGGGGATCTGGCACGACAGACGCGAGGTCGCGGCGCGGTGATCGGAGGATTCGAGCAGGTCGTCCTCGTCCTCGCTCATCTTCGGCAGCTTGTCGGCGAAGGCAGCATCGACATGGATGTGGCAGGTCGCACACGAACAGCACCCGCCGCACAGCGCCAGCAGCTCGTCAAAGCCATTGTCGCGGATCGCTTCCATCACGGTCAGGCCATCGCCGACCTCGATCTCGCTGGTGGCGCCTTCGCGGTTGGTGACGACCAGTCTGGGCATGGATGGATGTTCCTTTATGAAGGTTGGGCGCAAGGTTTCGCGCTGTGAGAGTGCACCGCGGCTGCTAAGATACTCTTGGGGCCAAGGCAAGTTAAGGAAAGTGTGAGTGGGGCTGTCAGCCGAAAAATTGCGTGAAGACCTCGATGCCCTCGCCGCGCGCGACCCGAGGGTGGCGGCGCAGATCGCCCGCATCGGCTATCCCGAACCGCGCCTGCGCGACCGCGGGTTTGTCACCATGCTGCGCACCATCGTCGGCCAGCAGGTCTCGGTCGCGGCAGCCGCTTCGATGTGGCGCAAGCTGGAGGTGGAACTGGGCAGTGAATCGGGAGGGGCCTTCACGCCCGGCTGCCTCTTGAAGCGCGATTTCGACACCCTGCGCGCCTGCGGCCTGTCGCGGCAGAAGCAGGGCTATGCCCGGTCGCTATGCGAACTGGTCGAGGCGGGCGAACTCGATTTCGAAAGCCTGCCTGCCGACGACGAGGAAGCCATCGCCCTCCTCACCCGCATCAAGGGAATCGGCCGCTGGTCGGCGGAGATCTACCTGCTGTTCGCCGAAGGCCGCCCCGACATCTGGCCCGCAGGCGATCTGGCCGTGCAGGAAGGCGTGAAGCGGCTGCTGGGTCTGGAACAACGCCCGGCGGAGAAAGCGACCCGCGCACTGGCGGAACC
>JAIEOM010000051.1 GCA_019750455.1 Sphingomonadales bacterium
CCGCAAGTGCTCGGTCCCGCAGGGATCGAAACGCACCGAGGACGCTCGCCCGGACGGGCGAGCGCAAAACCAATTAGGCCGCAAGTCCGGGGCGGGGCCGCCCGCTCCATGTCCAGCGCGGCAAACACGAGGTCAACGAGACGTTCGCCGCCGCCGCTCTGGCTCATGTCGACCGGCACCATGCCGAGCGCGGCAATCTCCTCGATCTCGTCGGCCCCGGGCACGGCGATGATCCGCGCCACATCCGGCATGCGCGCCTGCGCCAGCGGCGTCACCTCGCGCGAGACATCGGTCGCGCCCGTCGCCACCACCAGCACCCGGCGCTTGTCGACACCGATCGCATCCCAGCTGCGCGGGTCGGCGGGGTTGGCGCGGTGGACCTGATAGCCATCGGCGAGCGCCAGCTCGAACCGGTCATGGTCCGCCTCCAGGGCGAGGTAGGCGACATCATTGTAGGCCAGCGCATCGGCCACCGCCCGCCCTGCCGGGGTCAGCCCGATGATCAGCACCGGCGCATCGTCACCCGCCAGCTTGGCGTCGGGTGGCCCCTGCCGCAGCCGTCCGGCCAGCCTGCGCCCGAGGTTCGACACGAACGGTGTCACCGCCAGACTGATGGCGATGGCAGTGACCATGGCCGATACCAGCCGCGGCTCGGCCAACCCGGCGACAGCAGGCAGCGCCAGCAGCACCAGCGTGAACTCGCTCCCCTGACCCAGCAGGAAGCCCAGCTGGATCGATCCCGGCACCGACCAGCGGTTGAGCAACGCCGCGGCGACATTGAAGGCGCATTTGAGCGCGATCACCCCGGCGGTCATCGCCGCGACCAGACCGATGTCACTCACCAGCAGCGCCGGATCGATGCTGAGACCGACGGAGATGAAGAAGAAGCTCAGAAACAGCCCGCGAAACGCGTCGATCTCGGTCTGCACCAGAATGCGGTAGCGCGAATCCGCCACCGCCATGCCGCCGAGGAACGCGCCCAGAGTCAATGAAAGCCCTGCCATGCCGGTGGCCCACCCCGCCGCGAGCGCGATGAACAGGGCGGTGGCGGTATAGACCTCGGTGGTCCCGGCACGGGCGATCAGGCCGAACAGCGGCTCGGTGAGGAAGCGGGCAAACAGCACCGCGACGGCGAAGGCGGCCAGCGCCTTGGCCCCCGCCAGCCCCAGCGCCGGGGCGAGCGCGCCCCCGCTCGCCAGCGCGCCGGCGGTGACCAGCAGCAGGATCGCGGCGATATCCTGGAAGATCAGGATCGATTGCGCCGCGCGGCCCACCGGGCAGTCCTCCTGCCCCCGCTCGCGAATCAGGCCGATGACCACGGCGGTGGACGAAAGCCCCATGCCGAACCCCGCAATCACCGCGAAGGCCGGCGGCAGGCCCAGCGTCCAGAACAGCGCCGCAAAGCCCCCGCCCGCGACCAGCATCTGCAAACTGCCGAAGCCGAAGATATTCCCCGCCTCGGCCCGGATCCGCCCGAGCGAGAAATGCAGGCCGAGGTTGAACAGCAGGAACATCACCCCCGCTTCCGCCATCGCGGCGACCAGCGGCCCGCTGAAATCGGCGCGCATCCCCAGCGCCGAAAGCGCAAGGCCAAGGCCGAGATAACCGACGATCGGGTTCAGCCGCAGCGCACGGCTGGCCAGCGCCGCACCGATTCCAAGGCCGAGCAGCGTGATCGCCGGCTGGATTGTCGCCACCACCGAATGCGCGTCTGATGCTTCGCCCGCCATATGCGCCCCGCTCAAAAGGAATAGGGGGCAGATGGGGCCTCGCAGGAAGTCTGGCAAGCGTCGCGCCCGGGCACTGGCATTGTCACGCCATTCTGTGGCAAGGGCGCGCTGTTGCGGGCGTGGCGGAATGGTAGACGCCGGGGACTTAAAATCCCCTGAGCTTTGCTCGTGCGGGTTCGAGTCCCGCCGCCCGTACCATCCTGCGTGCCGAGGCTATGGCCGCATTATCTCCCTCTTAACGCCTGTTGCGTACCTCGAAACATGGAGCGCGGGAAAGTCTGTCCCGGGCATGTCTCGCCAGTGCCAGGACCAGGGGCTGTCGGGTTGGGACACAGGCGATGGAACCAGCGACGCAATCGACACGTCTCGAGCCCGTACCGGAGCAATCCGGCGCCGAACAACGCGCCGCGCCGCGATTCACGCTGCTGATCCGCGCGGCCAAACTGGTGTCGGCGCAGGGCGAATTCGTCTGCGTTATCCGCGATGTATCCGAAACCGGAGTGAGCGTGCGCCTGTTCCACGCCTTGCCGGGGTGCAAGCAATATGCCCTGCACATGCCTGCGGGCGCGATCTACGAGGTCGCCCGGGTGTGGCAGCGCGACAACGAGGCGGGCTTCACCTTCGATGCGCCGGTTGTGGTGGAAAAGCTCGTCAACGAATCCGGCGAATATCCCAAGCGCGGCCTGCGGCTCGCCCTGTGCTTCCCGGTGACGATCAAGATGCTGTCGGGCAGTGTCGAAGCGATGGTGGAGAACCTCTCGCAGCAAGGCGCGCGCCTGACCTGCGACCGGTTGCTGGCCATCGACCAGACGGTGCGCATGGAGATGCCGGACCTGTCGGGCAAACCGCGCGAGGTGCGCGCCAAGGTGCGCTGGCGGCGTGACCAGCAATATGGCGTGGTGTTCGACGACACCTTCACTCTGGGCGATTTCGCGCGGCTCGCGGCGCTGCTTCAGGCGCCCGCCCTGCTGGAGGAAGCCGCGCCGGGCGCCTAGGCCGGCACGAATTTCAGCGCCACGCCGTTGATGCAATGGCGCTTGCCGGTGGGCTTGGGGCCATCGCCGAAGATGTGCCCGAGATGCCCGCCGCAGTCGGCGCAGTGCACTTCGGTGCGGGCATAACCGATCAGGTAATCGGTGCTGGTGCCCACCGCCCCCTTGTCGATCGCCTGCCAGAAACTCGGCCAGCCGGTGCCGCTGTCGAACTTGTGCGCCGAGGCGTAGACCGGGTTGGCGCAGGCGGCGCACACGAAGGTGCCCTTGCGCTTTTCCTTGTCGAGCGGCGAGGTGAAGGCGCGTTCCGTCCCTGCTTCGCGCAGAACGTAATACTGCTGGCGGGTCAGCAGCTTCTTCCATTCCGCATTGGACTTGCCCTTGGGAAAGGTCTTTGCCTCGGCAGGAGCCGCACCGCAGGCGCTGACGAACGGCAGCGCCGCAGCGGCGGCCAGCAGGCAGCGGCGGTCGAGGGTGGGCAAGGTCATCGGTTTCATCCCGGCAATATCGGCATTACCGCCTTAATACGCCCGGAACGCGGCTGAGGTTTCACCCCCGCCGCAGGGAATCAGAACGTCGTGATCTCGACCTCGAGCTTGCGGAAGCCGTGGACGAAGTTCGCCCGCACCCGTTCAACATCCCCGGCGACATGCACGCGCATCCGGCGCTTGTGCATTTCCTCCAGCAGCACGCGCAATTGCAGCTCTGCCAGACGCGCGCCCACACAGCGGTGGATGCCATAGCCGAAGGCGAGGTGACGGCGGGCGTTTTCACGGGTGATGTCGAGCTTGTCGGCGTTGTCGAACACCTCTTCATCGCGGTTGGCGCTGATGTACCACAGCACCACCTTGTCGCCCTTCTTGATGGTCTGCCCGAACACCTCGGTATCCTCGGTGCAGGTGCGGCGCATGTGGGCCAGTGGCACCTGCATGCGCAGGATTTCCTGCACCGCGTTGGGGATGAGTTCGGGCCGCTCCTCGTAAAGCTTGCGCTGGTCAGGGAACTTGTCGAGCGAATGGATGATGCCGCTCATGGTGTTGCGGGTGGTATCATTCCCGCCGACGATCAGCAGCACCAGATTGCCCATGAATTCCTCGGGCCGCATCTGGTTCATGGCTTCGGAATGGATCATCATGGAGATCAGGTCATTGCCCGGCTCCTTGTCCATGGTGCGTTCGATCCACAGCGACTGGAAATAGGCCGCCATTTCCTGAAGGATGCCCCAGCGCATCTCGTCAAGTTCGCGCACGGTGGCGAGTTCGGTGTCGCCCGACCAGTCGGACCAGAAGGTCAGCAGGCGGCGGTCTTCCCAGGGGAAGCCGAACAGGATCGCCAGCATACCGGTGGTCAGTTCGATCGAGACGGTATCGACCCAGTCGAACACTTCGCCGCGCGGCAGGCGGTCGAGCACCTCGCCGGTGCGGGCGCGGATTTCCGCCTCCATGTCGGTCATCGCCGAGGGCGTGAACTTGGGCGCGACGGTGCGGCGCTGGCCGGTGTGCTGCGGCCGGTCCATAGCGATGAACATCGGCAATTCGCGCGGGGCATCGATCCCGGCGGCGGCGGCCTCTTCCTCGGTCAGGCGGTTGAGGATGGTGATCCCGCCATGCTCCCAGCTTGACGAGAAGGTTTCGGGCAGGGCCTCGATATGCTGGATCGCCTTGTGGCCGACCACCGCCCAATAGGGACCGAACGGGCTTTCCGGAATCCAGTGGAGCTGGCCGGCCTTCCGCATTTCCGCAAAGATCGGCTGCCAGCGGTCCTCGAAATAGATATCAGACCGGCTCACGTCCCACGGATGGGTGTGGTTCAGGCGCTCTTCCGGGTGTGCGGCGAAGTGGGCCTTGAGCGCATCGTAGGACGAAGGCTCGCGGCGGACCTGCGGGCGCTGGATTCCGGGCGGCTGGGGGGCGATTGTGGCCATGTCTGTCTCCCGTCGGGCGGCCTCTTGATGGGGCCGTTCCTGACCGAATCGCAGTCTGACGCAACTTACAGCAATGTCAATATGGGTTGCGATTCGGGACCGATCACGCGGCCTTCAGGCCCTTGCGCCGCTTGTCGCGCCCCGCGCCGCCCGATTTCATCACCCGCTTGCGGAACAGCAGCGATCCGCCCTTGACCAGCACCAGCACCGCGAAGGCCTGCCACGCGAGCGCAAGGGCGTGGGTCCACAGTTCCGGCTCCATCGCTGCCCGCGCCAGCATCGCAAAGGGCGATGACAGCGGGAAGGCGATCGCCGCCATCTCCAGCGCCGATCCGGGTTGCTTGATCGTGTAGGCAGCGAGGAAGAACACCATCAGTTGCAGCATGGTGACCGGCATCGACAGGGTCTGCACCTCGCGCACCGAACTCGCCATCGAACCGATGGTCAGGAACAGCGCGCCGAGCAGCAAATAGGCCATCGCGAAATAGACAATGCCCAGCGCAATGAACAACGGCCAGCCGACAGCGGGCGCGGGGAGGTTGGCGGGATCGAACCCCGTCACCTGCGTGATCGCGTCTCCGCCTGCGCTCCACAGCCCGAAGGCCGCCAGGCCCCACACCGCGATGCCGACGAAGGACACCGCCAGCATGGCGAACAGCTTGCCCATGAACACCGCGTCCATCGGGATAGCGGCGGCGAGGATTTCGATGATCTTGTTGCCCTTTTCCTCGACGAGGTTGGACAGCACCATGCCCGCCAACAGCATCGTCAGCAGGAACAGCAGCATCTGCGCGATCTGCGCGGTCTGGATGCGGGTGGTGCGTTCCGATGCCGCGCTGATGGCGACCGGCTCGCCCGCCACGCTGGGGAAAGCAGTCGGCTCGGCAGCCAGAGCGTGGCCTGCGACCAGCCCGACTGGCCCCTGCCAGCGCGCGATCTGCGGCTCGGTGCCGACAAGCGTAGGCGACTGAAGCGTACCGGTGACGATCACCGCGTAATTGCCGCGCCGCGCTTCCATGAAAGCACGCGCGTCGAAGGCCGGATCGCCCGCCGCCTCGGGCACGGGACGCAGCAGCGGCAGCGCCTGGCCGAGCTGCGGGGCAAGGCCTTCGCCGGCGGCGACCATCGCGGCGTTGTCATCCGGGCTCATGGCAAGGCCGACCTCGAAGCTCACCGCCTCGCGTTGCACCTCGCCGCCGATGCTGCCGGCCAATCCGCCGACAATCACCGGGAACAGCGGCCCCAGCAGGAAGAAGAGGAAGGCGCGGGAAAACAGCACGGCGACGAAATCGCGACGGGCGATCACCCATGCCGCCTCGAAGGCCGACAGGCGCGAACGGGGGGTCTGCTGGGTCATGCCGCGGCTCCTTCGCTATCGGCCTGAAGCTGGCGCGCAGCGGCCTCGCCCGCGATGGCGACAAAGGCATCGTGCAGCCCGGCCCGCTCGATGGAGAGCGAGAGGATCCCCGCCTCACCCTCGATCAGGCCCTTCAGCAGCGGCTCGATCCCGCTTTCAGGCAGGGGGAAGTGCAGGAAATCGCCATTGCGGCGGGTTTCGGGCGGCAGGAACGAAAGCCACGCGCCTTCCCGCGCGCGCGTTTCCAGCCGGACCTGCGCCGGAATGCGATCCCGCGCCGCTTCGACCGATCCGGCATAGGGCACCTTGCCCCCGGCGATAATCGCCACGCCTTCGCACAGGCGTTCGGCATGGTGAATGACGTGGGTGGAGAAGATCACCGTCACGCCATCATCGGCGAGCGCGCGGATCATCATTTCCAGCTTGCCCTGATTGATCGCATCGAGGCCCGAAAACGGCTCGTCCAGCACCACGAGCCGGGGCTGGTGCACCAGCGTGCCGAGCAGCTGGACGGTCTGGGCCATACCCTTGGAAAGCTGGCGGATCTGGCGGTCAATGGCATGGCCGAGCCCGTGGCGTTCGAGCAGTTCGACCGCGCGCTTGCGCCCTTCCTTCAGCGGCAGCCCTCGCAGCGCGCCCATGAAGGCGATCGCCTCGACGCACTTCATCGACGGATAAAGCCCGCGTTCCTCGGGAAGATAGCCGATCAGCCGGCCGATATCGTGGGGGCGATCATGCCCGAACACACGGCGCACGCCCTCGTCCGGATCGATGATGCCGAGCAGCATGCGCAGCGTCGTGGTCTTGCCCGCACCATTGGGGCCAAGAATGCCGTAGATTGCGCCTTCGGGCACAGAGATGTCCACGCCATCCACGGCGCGGGTGCCGTCAAAGCTCTTGACCAGCCCGCGCGCCTCGATTGCGAGCGGGCGCCCGTCGGCGGGAATGGCGTTGAAGCCTTCCGCCAGATTGCCCGACAGGTTCTGTTCGCTTACCGCCATGTCCATACCCTAGGCCGTTAACTGGCAGGATTAAACGGAGGCCCTTCCGAATATGGTAAATGCCCCGGTGACATCTGACCTGGCGGACCGCATTGCCGCGCAGGCGCAGGCGCTGGGCTTTGCCGTTTGCGGGTTTGCCTCGGCCACGGAAGACCCGGTCCGCGCCGCGCGGCTCGAGCAATGGCTGGGCGACGGGCACCACGGGTCGATGGAGTGGATGGCCGCGCGCCTCGATCACCGCCGCTCTCCGCAAGGCCTGTGGCCCGAGGCGCGCAGCGTCATCGCGCTGGGCATGAGCTACGCCCCCGCCCATGATCCGCTGGCGCTGGAAGGCTCGGAAGAACACGCCCGCATCTCGGTCTATGCGCAAGGGCGGGACTACCACGATGTCGTGAAGAAGCGCCTGAAGGCGCTCGCCCGATGGCTGGTGGAGGCGGCGCCGGGGGCAGGGGTGAAGGTGTTCGTCGATACCGCGCCGGTGATGGAGAAGCCCTTGGGCGAGGCGGCGGGGATCGGCTGGCAGGGCAAGCACACCAACATGGTCAGCCCCACCCACGGCAGCTGGCTGTTTCTGGGAGCGATCTACACCACACTCGATCTCGCCCCGGCAGAGCCGCACCGCGACCAGTGCGGGAGCTGCCGCGCGTGCCTTGACGCCTGCCCCACCAATGCCTTCCCCGCCCCCTACCGGCTCGATGCGCGGCGCTGCATTTCCTACCTCACCATCGAGCACAAGGGCCCGATTGCCGAGGAATTGCGCGAGGGGCTGGGCAACCGCATCTACGGCTGCGACGATTGCCTTGCGGTGTGCCCGTGGAACAAGTTCGCCTCCGAAGCGCAGGCCATGCGCGAGTTCCTCCCCCGCGCCGAACTGGTCGCCCCGCGCCTCGCCGAGCTACTGGCGCTGGACGATGCCGGATTCCGGTCGCTGTTCTCGGGCTCCCCGATCAAGCGGATCGGGCGCGACCGGTTCGTGCGAAACTGCCTCTATGCGGCGGGCAACAGCGGCAACCGCGCGCTGGTGCCGCAGGTTCAGACCTTGTCCGCCGACCCCGACCCGGTGGTGGCGGAGGCAGCCGAGTGGGCCTTGGCGCGGCTCAGATAAGGTCCTTCAGCGCCACATCCGGATCGGCCAGTAGCGCGGGATCGATCTTGCCGACGCCGCTTTCCAGCAGTTTACGCGCCTGCACATAGTCCTTCATCGTCCCTACACAGTCGAAGGCGATGGGCTTGCCGGCCTTGAGATAAATGACGGTGAACTTTCGCTCCGCAGGATCGCCGCGCAGCACGGTCTGGTCGAAACCGAGGCTGAGGCCGGCCGTCTGGAGCTTCAGGTCATACTGGTTCGACCAGAACCACGGAAGCGCGTGATAGGGCTCCTTCTCGCCCATGATCGCCTTGGCGACAGTGTTCGCCATGTCATGCGCGTTCTGCACCGATTCCAGCCGGATCACCGCGCCATCGGCAAAGTCGTTGGCGTGGGCGGCGCAATCGCCGATGGCGTAGACATCATCCAGCGTGGTGCGGCAGCAGAAGTCGACATCGACCCCGTTGGAGCCGGCCGCGCCTGCCGCGATCAGCGGGGCGACCGCGGGGACGATCCCGATGCCGACGACCACCATGTCGCAGGGCACCTCCTCGCCGGTGTCGAGCCGGACGCCGGTGACCTTGCCTTCTCCCAAAACCGAATGGACGCCGGTCGAAAGCCGCACGTCGACGCCCTGCCGGCGGTGCTCCTCGGCGTAGAAGGTCGACAGCTCCGCGCCCGCCACGCGTGCGAGCAGGCGGTCGAGCATCTCGACCAGCACCACCTCGCAACCGAGCTTGCGCAGCACTGCGGCGGCTTCGAGGCCAATATAGCCGCCCCCGATCACCACCGCGCGCTTCGCCCCGCTTTCCAGCGCCCGCATCATCGCATCGGCATCGGCCTTGTCGCGCACGTAGAACACGCCGGGCAGCACCGCGCCCGGCACCGGCAACCGGCGCGGATCGCCGCCGCCCGACCAGATCAGCTTGCGATAGGTCACCTGCCCGCCATCCGAGAGGGTGACGGTGTGGCGCACCGGATCGATCGCGGTAACCGCCGCGCCAAGGCGCAGAGTGATATCCTTGTCCGCCCAGAACTTCTCGGGCCGGATCATGATCCGCTCGAACCCCTTGTCGCCGGCGAGGTACTCCTTTGACAGCGGGGGACGTTCATAGGGCGGAGCATCGTCGCGCCCGATCATCAGGATCGAGCCTTCGTACCCGTGCTGGCGCAGCGCGATCGCTGCCTGCGCCCCGCCGTGCCCGGTGCCGACGATCACGACGTCTGCTTGGCTGTGATTGGATGCCATGACCTGCCTATGCCCCTCCGGCTGATTGCGGCCTTTGACTTGCCGCAAACGCCGGACGGGTCAAGCTGGTGGATTGGATACCTGCGCTTACCGTTCCAGCAGGTTGCGCGCCTGACTGGCGATCTGCGCCAGCATCGCCGCGCCGACCGGCGGACGGGACTGG
>JAIEOM010000010.1 GCA_019750455.1 Sphingomonadales bacterium
CGGTCGAGCCACCAGCACACGAGGTGATGCGCGATGGCGAAGGGGCGCGGGAAATAGAGCAGGTCCGTCCCCGCCTCGCCCGCCGCGCGTGCGGCCTGCAACTCCGCGCGGGTGAACCAGCGCGCGTCTTCGAGTTCGGTGGTGTCGATGGTGAGCGTGGGGTCGTCGGCCACGCTGGTGCAGCCGATCATCAACTGGCTCGGGAAAGGCCAGGGCTGGCTGGCGACATACTGCACATCGCGCACGCGGACGCCCGCTTCCTCGTGGATCTCGCGCGCCACCGCTTCCTCGATAGTCTCGCCCGGTTCGACAAAGCCGGCGAGCGCGGAATACATCTTGGGCGGAAAGCGCGGCTGGCGGCCCAGCAGCAGCTTGTCCTCATGCTCGACCAGCATGATCGTCACCGGATCGGTGCGCGGGAAGTGATCCGCGCCGCAACCGTCGCAATGCCGCTGCCAGCCGCCTTTGACCAGCTTGGTGGGCGCCCCGCAGCGCGCGCAGAAGCGGTGGCGGGCGTGCCAGTCAACAAGGCTGCGCGCGCCGCCATAGACCGCGAGGTCCGGGGGCGAAAGCTGGGTCATCAGCTGCCACGCCCGCGGCATGGCATAGGCCGGGCCATCAGCCCCCTCGCCCGGCACCGGCGCGAAATGGGCCTTGCCATCGAGCATCCCGAGGAACACCAGTTCGGCATCCTCGGCCACATCGGCGAGGCTGCCCCATACAAGGCCGCCCTGATCGTCAACGCCGGGGAGCAACCCGTCCATCAGCAGCACCTTGGCGCGCCAGTTCATCAGCCCGGCAAGCGCCGCGTCATCGACGCGGATGTGGTCCGCCCGGTCGAGCGGCGATCCGGCAAAGGCCATACCCGGTGTGGGCGCAGGGGCGTGCATCACGCGGCCTTGGCCTTGGCGGTGCGCATGGCGGTGAGGTCCTTCTCCAGCGCGGCCATGAATTCATCGCGGATCGGATAGGCTTCGGACGGCATATATTGCGTCCACAGGCAGGACCGCAGGCCCAGATCGAAGTCCACCGCGCCGAGCGTGCCCGCCGCCCCGCCCCAGCCGAACTGCCCGCCCTTGGAGCGCCCGCCCGCGCCGTGGCCTTCGCCCGCGATCCAGCTGCCCGCAGTATCGACGCTGGCGGGGAGCAGGTTCGAGGTGCCCACGCGCACCGCCTCCTCGCTCATCACGAACTTGCCGTCGATCCGCCCGTAACCCAGCAGCATGCGCAGGAAACGGTCGTAATCCTTGGGGCTGGAGACGAGGCCCCCGCCGCCCGCAGGCACCTCCGGCGCATCGAGATAGATCGAATTGACGCCCGGATCGATCGGGAACGGCACGCCGCCGACGATGCCGTAATTGTCGGTCAGGCGATGCGCCTCGCTCGCGGGGACCTGCATCCACGTGCTGGTCATGCCGCAGGGATCGAAGATGCGCGCCTTCAGGAACGCCTCGAAGGGCATCCCGCTCGCCACCTCGATCACCCGGCCGAGCAGGTCGATCGAGCAGGAATAGCTCCACTTGGTCGCCGGCTGGTACATCAGCGGCAATTCCGCAAGGCGATCGGCCCACACGGCGAGGTTTGGCGCAGGCGTGACCGGCTCGATCCCGGGGATCGGCATGCGGCTCACCCGCCCGCCGACAAGGCCCTGTTCGTTGAAAGCCTTTTGCAGCGGCCCCTTGCTGACGATCTGGTAGCCGAGCCCGGCGGTATGGGTCAGCAGCATGCGGATGGTGATCGGCTGGTTGGCAGGCACCGTCTCGTCGAGCGGGCCTTCGGGGTCGATCAGCACGCGCATGTCGCGGAAAGCGGGCAGGATTTCATGGACCGGCTGGTCGAGGCCGAGCTTGCCTTCCGAAATCAGGATCATCGTCGCCATGCCGGTGATCGGCTTGGACATCGAATAGATGCGGTAGAGCGAATTCTCGTCAACCGGCGCGGGCTTGGCGAGCGACAGCGTGCCGCCGCCGACGGTGTGGGCGTGGGGCTGCTGCCCCCAGCCGAAGGTCAGATAGAGGTTCGCCAGCTTGCGCGAGGCGACATACTTGTCCGAAAGCGCGGCGACATTGGGCCAGGCCTCCGCCGTGTCATGGGCAAAGGCCATGCGCCCGAACGGCAGGCCCGAAAGCGCTGCGCCCCCTGCGAACAGCGCGCTGTAACGCAGCAGCGAACGGCGGGACAGCTGAGGCTGGGCGGGGACATGAAGCGGCATCGGGCAGAATCTCCAAACGGCGTGGCGCGCATGTCTGCGGCAGGCAGCGGCGCGGGTCAATCGGGTTGGGAGGGGTTGAAAATGCGCGGTGTCTTGCCCATATAAGACACATGCTCAACGCTCTTGCCTATATCGTCGGCCTTGTCAGCCTCGTGATCGTCATCCCCGCGCAGATTCCGCTGCTCGGCTGGGCCAACTGGGTCGCCCTGCCGCTGATCGTGACCGGTATCGTGCTCGGCGCGCTGTCATCGAAGGATGGCGGGCGCAATTTCTGTCTGGTGGTGCTGCTGATCGCCGCCGTGCGCCTGTCGCTGGGCGGCGGGGTGCTTTAACCCCCGGCCAGCGCCACCTGCGCGGCCTTGGCGAAAAGCGTGGCCAGCCCCGCCTCGCCGACCGTGCCGACCGGCCACCACTGACCCTCGCCGGGCGGATTTTCCGCCGTTTCGACCGAGAGCACCTCAAGCGTGAGGCTGGCATGGGTGAACCCGTGCCGCACCGCGCCGATGCTTTGCCACGCCCCTGCGAAAGGCGGATCGCCCGAACCATCGGCCTGCGCGCTCCAGCCATCGTCCGGCAGCGCCCGCATCCCCCCGAGCATGCCCGTGCCGGGGCGGGTGACGAGCCACACCTCGCTTCCCTTGCCGCGCGTGATCCAGAAGGCCGTGCCGCGCCTTTCAGGCACGGCCTTTTTCGGCGGCTTGACCGGCAGGCGCTCAGGCTCGCCCGCCGCGCGGCCCTCGCAAGCCTCGGCCAGCGGGCAGAGCAGGCAGCGCGGGGCGCGGGTGGTGCAGACGTGGCTGCCGAGGTCCATCAGGCCTTGCGCGAAATCTCCGGCGCGGGCCTCGGGCGTGATCCTGTCCGCCGCCGCGCGGATCGCCTTCCTCGCCTTGGGCAGCGGGTCATCGATGGCAAACAGCCGCGCCACGACCCGCTCGACATTGGCATCGACCACCACGGCGCGCTGTCCGAAGGCAATCGCCGCCACCGCCGCCGCCGTGTAATCGCCAAGGCCCGGAAGCGCGCGCAGCTCGGCCTCGGTTGAGGGAAACCCGCCGCGCTCCGCCACCGCCCGCGCGCATTTGAGCAGGTTGCGGGCGCGCGAGTAATAGCCGAGCCCCGCCCATGCCGCCATGACGGCGTCATCGCTGGCGGCGGCCAGCGCCTCGACCGTGGGCCAGACCGCAAGGAACTTCGCGAAATAGGGCTTCACCGCCGCCACCGTGGTCTGCTGAAGCATCACCTCGGACAGCCAAACGCGGTAAGGCCACGCCGGATCATCCGGCAGCGCCGCGCCGGGCGGCAAGCGCCAGGGCAGATCGCGGGCATTGCGGTCATACCACGTCAGGAGATTGGCGGAGATACTGGCAGTCACGCAGCGCCTATGGCATGGCGGGCGCGACCATGAAAAGCGGCAAACCCTCCACGCCCAAACCCTATACCCGCCCGCGCGGACAAGGCGCGAAGGCGATCGGCGACCTGATGCCCGAAATCGGCCGCACCGCGTTCCGTCGTTTCGGCTTCGTGCAGAGCTCGGTCGTCACCCGCTGGCCCGAGATCGTCGGCAGCCAGCACGCCCGCGTGTGCAGCCCCGAAGCGATCCGCTTCCCCCCCGGCGAGAAGGCCGAGGGCATCCTGCAACTGGTGGTCGTGCCCGCCCATGCCCCGCTGATCGAGCAGGTGATCCCCGAAATCATCGAGCGGGTGAACCGCTTCTTCGGCTACCGCGCCGTTGCCCGGGTCAAGCTGCGGCAAGGCGCGGTTCAGCCGCCCGCGGATAACCGCCCGGCCAAACCGCCGCCGTCGCTGAAGCCGATCCCGCTGGAATTGGGCGACAGCTTGCGCGATATCGGCGACCCGGAACTGCGCACCGTGCTCGAATCGCTCGCCCGCAGCCTTGGCAGCAGCCAGAGCGCGGGCCCAACGGAAGACGATCTGTGATGATGAAGCCCCTGCTCCTCACCGCTGCTGCTGCCATGCTGGCGCTGGCCACTGGCGCGGCGACTGCACAGCCGGCGCAGAAAAGCCTCGCCCCCAGCGAGAACGGCGAGAACTGGTCCGCCAAGGTCGAACGCACGGCGCGCGGCCATGCCATCGGCAAGCCCGATGCGGACGCGAAGCTCATCGAATTCATCAGCTACACCTGCCCGCACTGCGCCGATTTCACCGCGCGCGGGGAACCGCCGCTGGATATCGTGCTGCTCCAGCCGGGCAAGGTCACGCTGGAGGTGCGCCCGGTGATCCGCAACGGGATCGATCTGGCCGTCACCCTGCTCGCCAATTGCGGCGATCCCGCCGGGTTCAAGAGCCGCCATCAGGCGCTGATGCTCAATCAGGCGGTGTGGCTCGGCAAGGCGCGCAATGCGCCGCAGAGCCAGCTGGAAATCTGGCAGCGCGCGGACAAGGCGGCGCGGATGAATGCCGTGAACGCCCTCGGCCTCACCGAACTGCTCGCCCAGCGCGGCCAGTCGCGCGCGGAGCTGGACGCCTGCGTTTCCAACGATACCGCCGCCAAGGCGCTGCTCGCCAATGACGAAGCCGACGCCGCCGAATTCGGCATCAGCAGCACGCCGAGCTTTGCGCTGGACGGCAAGCTGCTCGCCGATGTGCACGGGTGGGAGACGCTCTACCCCGTGCTCTCCGCCCGCTTTGCCCCCAAGGCCGACTGAAACGGCGCGCGCGAATTGTTCACAGGCCTTACCGCCCGCTTGCTGCAAGGGCGCGCGGCGGGCTATCCTTTCCCCCTCTGACTTCCCGAGGATTACCCCACATGACCGTGACCCGCCTGTTCTCGCTCCCCCTGATCGCGCTCGCGCCGCTGATGCTCGTGGCCTGCGGCGGCGATGCCGCCTCGGACGGGGCACCGGTTTCCGGTGAGCCCCTGCCCGCGGTTGCGGCACCGGCGGGCACCAGCTGGACCGACACCGTCACCGTCACCCCCGAAGGCGGCTACATGATCGGCAACCCCGATGCCCCGCTGAAGCTGGTCGAATATGCCTCACACACCTGCGGGGCCTGCGCCAACTTCTCCAAGACCGGCAAGGAGCCGCTCAAGAACAAGTATGCCGCCAGCGGCGTGGTGAGCTTCGAGCAGCGCGAAACCTTCCTCAATTCTTTCGATCTCGTGATCGCCGCGATCGCCCAGTGCGGCACGAAGGAGCAGTTCCAGCCGCTGTCCGATCAGGTGTGGGGCAACCTCGACACCGTGTTCCAGGGTCTCCAGGGCAATCCGCAGGCCGTCGAGGCCGCCAGCCAGCTGCCGCTGGGCCAACGGTTCGTCGCCACCGGCGAAGCGACCGGGCTGATCGAATTCTTCGCCGCGCGCGGCGTCAGCGCCGATCAGGCCCGCACCTGCCTTGCCGATTCCGCGAAGATCGAGGCGATGGTCAAGCAGGTCGAAGCCAACAACGCCAAGGACAAGGTATCCGGCACCCCGACCTTCTTCCTGAATGGCAAGCGGATCGAGGGCACGGCCTGGGACGTGGTCGAAGCCGCACTCCAGCGCGCCGGCGCGCGCTGAGGCTGACAGGCGGGGGCGCCAGGTCAGCCGATGCAGATCCACCGGCTCAAGCTCAGCGGTTTCAAGAGCTTCGTCGAGCCGGCGGAACTGCGCATCGAGCCTGGGCTGACCGGTGTTGTCGGCCCCAACGGCTGTGGCAAATCCAACCTCCTCGAAGCCATCCGCTGGGTGATGGGGGAAACCTCGGCCAAGTCGATGCGGTCGGGGGGGATGGAGGACGTGATCTTCGCGGGCACCTCCACCCGCCCCCCGCGCGACTTTGCCGAAGTGGTGCTGCACGCGCAGGATGATGTCGGGGAGGAACTGGTTGTCACCCGCCGGATCGAGCGCGGGGCGGGCAGCGCCTACCGCGTCAACGGGCGCGATGTGCGGGCCAAGGATGTCGCTCTCACCTTCGCCGATGCGGCGACCGGCGCGCATTCCCCCGCGCTCGTCAGCCAGGGCAAGATCGCGCAGGTGATCGCTGCAAGGCCGGCTGAACGCCGCGCCATGCTGGAAGAGGCGGCGGGGATCGCGGGCCTCCACGTGCGCCGCAAGGATGCCGAAAGCAAGCTGCGCGGGGCCGAGGCGAACCTTGCGCGGCTTGAAGACCTGATGGCGGGGCTCGACGCGCAGATCGCCTCCCTGAAACGGCAGGCCAAGCAGGCCGAACGCTACACTGAGCTGACCACGAAGATACAGGCCGCCGAAGCGCGTCTGCTGTTCGCCCGCTGGCGCGAAGCCGCCGCCGCCGCCAAGGCCGCGCGCGCCGCAGCCGAAGCTGCCGAGGCCAAGGTGGCCGAGGCGCAGAAGGCCGTCGAGATCGCGCAACGCGAACAGGCCAAAGCCGCACAAGCCCTTTCCGATGCGCGCGACGAACTCGCTGACCGGCGCGACGACGCCTCCGCCCACGGACACCGCATGGCGGCGCTCGCGGAAAAGCTCGATGCCGCCGAAACACGGCTGCGCGATCTGGAGCGCCAGAGGAAGCGGCTGGAGGAAGATCGCTCCGATGCCGACCGCCTCACCAACGCCGCGGTCGAGGCGCTGGCCCGGCTGACCGATGAACTCGGGACAAGCCGCCAAGCCCTCGCCGCTGCCGAAGCCGCCCGTCCGCGTCTCGCCGAACAGGCCGAGGACAAGGAACGCGCCAGCCGCGCTGCCGAACTCGCGCTGGCCAAGGCAACCGCCGACCAAGCCGGGGTCGAGGCGGAATGGCGCGTGGCGGAAGCCGCTGTCGAACAGGCTCAGGCCCGTCTCGCCCGGATCGAAGGCGAAGCCGCCCGCATCGCCCGCACCCGCGCTGAACTTGAAGGTGCCGGCGATCCGGAGGCCGACGTCATCGCCGCGCGCGAGGCTGCGGGGGAAGCCGCCGGGGAACTCGCCCGCCTGCGCGCAAAGCTCGCCGAGGATCAGACCCGCAAGGCCGACCTGCAATCCCGGCGCGACGATGTCGCCAGTGCCCTCGCCGCTGCGCGCGCCGAACTCGCCGGAGTGGAGCGCGAACACATCGCCCTCGCCCGTGACCGCGAAGCCCGCGCCAAGCGTGAAGCCGGGCGGCAGGGCATGGCGACCCCGCTCGACCGGGTGAGCGTCGCCCCCGGTTATGAACGCGCGCTCGCCGCCGTGCTGGGGCGCGACGGGAAATCTCCGCTGGGCGCACCTGCGGGCACGCCGGACGGACGCTTCTGGACGGGGGCCGCTGCACCCAAGCCGGTCGCTGACAGCCTCGCCAAGCGCCTCCCGCAATGCCCCGACGAACTCGCCGCCCGCCTCGCGCTGGTGCATTGCGTAGACGCGGACGATGGCCGCCCGCTCGCGCCGGGCGAATGGCTGGTCACCCGCGCCGGGCACCTCAGGCGCTGGGACGGGTTTGTGGCCCGCGGCGAAGGGGCCGCCGAAGCCGCGCAGCTGGAAGCCGCCAACCGCTTTGCCGAGCTTGAAGCCGCCCTGCCCCCCTTGCGCGCCGCCGCCGCTGCCGCCGAGGCCGAGGACAAGGCGGTGCGCGAAGAACTCGCAGCCTTGCAGACCGGCCTCGTCGCGCAGGAACGCGCCATTGCCGGAGCGATCGAGGCCGAGCGGCAGGCGCTGCGCCGGCTCGATCAGGCCGAAGCCGCCAAGGAGCGCCTCGCCGCGCGGCTCGCCGAGCTGGCCGCCAGCGCCTCCGACATCGACGCGCAGATCGCCGCCGCCAAGGGCGAGGTCACCGCTGCCGAAGCCGCGCGCGAACGCCTGCCCGCCCGCGATGCCGGACGCGCCGCGCTGGAGGCGGCGCAGGCGAAGAACGCCGCCGCGCGCGCTGCGGTGCAGGCCGCCCTTGCCGAACTCGCCGCGCAGGATCAGGCCCTCGCCGTCGCGCGCGAGCGGTTGGCGGCACAGCAGGCCGACCATGCGGGTTGGCAGGCGCGGTCCTCCGATGCCGAGCGGCGCATGGCCGAGACCACCCGGCGGCTTGCGGAAATCGCCGAGGAACACGCCGTCCACGCTGCCAAGCCCGCCGCCCTCTCCGCCGAGATCGAGGCGGGCGAGGCGACCCGCACCCGGCTGGCGCAGGAACTCGCCGCCGCCGATGCCGTGATGCGCGAGGCCGATGCCCGCAGCCGCACCGCAGACGCCGCCTTGTCGCAGGTCACCGAAACCCTCGCCCAGGCCCGCGAAGCCCGCGCCAGCCTTGCCGCCCGCGCCGAAAACGAGGAGCTGCGCCGCGCCGAAATGGCCCGCATCTCGGGCGAGCGCTTCCAGTGCCCCCCGCCGCTGCTGGGCGAACGCTTCGGCTTCGACGAGAACGACCTCGCCCCGGCTGCCGACGAATCCGCCGAGCTGGATAAGCTCACCGCAGCGCGCGAACGGATCGGCCCCGTCAACCTTGTCGCTGCCGACGAACTCGCCCGGATCGAGGCCGAGCATGGTTCCTCCGCAGAAGAACAGGCCGAGCTGGTCGAAGCCATCGCTCGCCTGCGCGGATCAATCGGCAACCTGAACCGCGAGGGCCGCGAGCGGCTGCGCGCGGCTTTCGAGGCGGTCGACGGGCATTTCCGGGTGCTCTTCACCCGGTTGTTCGAAGGAGGGCAGGCACACCTTGCGCTGGTCGATTCGGGCGATCCGCTGGAGGCCGGCCTTGAAATCTACGCCCAGCCGCCGGGCAAGCGGCTGCAATCCCTGTCGCTTCTGTCAGGCGGGGAGCAGGCGCTGACCGCCACCGCGCTGATCTTCGCGCTGTTCCTCACCAACCCCGCGCCGATCTGCGTGCTCGACGAAGTGGACGCGCCGCTGGACGATGCCAACGTCGAACGGTTCTGCGACCTCCTCGAATCCATGGTCGCCACTACCACCACGCGCTACCTGATCGTCACCCACAACGCGGTAACGATGAGCCGGATGCACCGGCTGTTCGGAGTGACAATGGCGGAAAAAGGCGTCTCGCGCCTCGTCAGTGTCGATCTGGGAGAAGCCGCGTTGCTGGCGGCGGAGTAGGCCTCAAGCCTCCAGCGCCGCCGCCAGTTTGGCGCGCACGGACTTCAGACCCGCGACGATATCGGCGATGTCCGGACCTTCGGACACCATCAGCCGCACGCCCGGCCCTTCGTTTTCGGCGTCAGCCCGGCGATCTCCCGCGCGGCGTTCGTCGGTGCGGCGATCAAGCGGGGATTTGGCGGCGGCGCGCAGCACTGCTTCGGCACCCTTGAGGGTATAGCCTTCGCGGTTGACCAGCCGGTCGATGGTCTGAACCAGTTCGACATCGGCCGGGCGGTAATAGCGCCGCCCGCCGCTGCGCTTCAGCGGTTTCAGCAGCGGGAATTGCGCTTCCCAGTAACGCAACACGTGAGGCCGGATGCCCAGCGCCTCGCTGACTTCGCCGATGGTGCGCAGTGCGCCCTGATCCTTGCCGTCATCGAAACCGGTCATCTGGCCTCACCTCGTTGCATCAGCCCTTGGCAATGCGTTCCTTGAGCAGCTGGCTGGCCCGGAAGGTCATCACCCGGCGCGGGGTGATCGGCACTTCGATCCCGGTTTTGGGATTGCGGCCGATCCGTTCATTCTT
>JAIEOM010000185.1 GCA_019750455.1 Sphingomonadales bacterium
GTGAGGCCGACTTCCGCGGCGACCACGCCCAGCGCGTCGAAGGCCGGATCGCCCGTCGGCTCGCCTGCAAAGGCCAGCGCGGTCAGGCGGCGGATATGGGCGAGGCGGTCCGCGAGGTCGCTCTGGTCGCCCAACTCCCCGCCCAGCTCCTGATTGTCGGCAATGTCATCCGCCCGGCGGCACCAAGCATAGAGCAGCCACGCCCGCTCGCGCGTCTCGCGGTCGAACAGGCGTGCGGCGGCCGAAAAGCTCTGCGAGCCGTGCTTGATCGTCAGCCGCGCATGCTCGACCAGCGCGGCGCGGGTTGCGGCATCGACCCCCATCGCGAAGCCTACAGCTCCTCGGCCTTCATGCGGAAGATCGGGGTGTGGGGCTGGTAGCTTTCCATCTTGGCGAGGAGTTCGTGGATCGAGGTCGCCGCGATCAGGATGTTCTGGTGCGCGGGCCGCACGAAGCCGACTTCTGCCATCTTGGCGTTGAAGGCGAGCAGGTGGTCATAGAAGCCGAAAGCGTTGAGCAGGCCCACCGGCTTGGAGTGATAGCCCAGCTGCGACCAGCTCATCGCTTCCCACAGCTCGTCCATCGTGCCCACCCCGCCGGGGATGGTGACGAAACCATCGGACAGGTCGGTGAAGCGCTGCTTGCGCTCGTGCATTCCGCTGACGGTGACGAGTTCGTCGCAATCGTGGTTGGCGACCTCGGCCTTCACCAGATGCTCGGGGATGATGCCGATCACCTCGCCGCCATTGTCCTTCGCGCCCTTGGCCACCGCGCCCATCAGGCCGAGCTTGCCCCCGCCATAGACGACCCCGATTCCCCGGCGCGCAAGTTCCGCGCCGACTTCATGGGCGAGCTCAAGATAACGCGGATCCTCGGGCGAGGCCGAACCGCAATAGACAGCGAGACGTTTCACGCGCGCACCTTCGCCAGATCCTCCAGCATCAGCCCGGCGGTCGCCTTGGCGCTGCCGACCACGCCGGGGATCCCCGCGCCCGGATGGGTGCCCGCGCCGACAAGGTAGTAATTGTCGATCACGTCATCGCGGTTGTGGCCGCGCAGCCAGGCGCTTTGCCACAGCACGGGTTCGAGGCTGAAGGCGCTGCCCATGTGGGCGTTGAGGTCCGCCTTGAAGTCCTTGGGCGCGTAGCTGAACTTGGTGACGATACGCGAGTGGATATCGGGGATCAGGCGGCGTTCCAGCTCGTCCAAGATCATCTTTTCCAGACGCGGGCCGACCTCGTCCCAGTCGAGCGGCATCTTGCCCATGTGGCTGACGGGGACGAGCGCGTAGAAGGTGCTCTGTCCTGCGGGCGCCATGCTCGGATCGGTCACGGTCGGGTGGTGGAGGTAGATCGCGAAATCTTCCGGCACCACGCCGTTCTTGTAGATGTCGTCAAGCAGGCCTTTGTAGCGCCTGGCGAACAGGATCATGTGGTGGGGGATGCCGGGCCAGGTGCCCTCCAGCCCGAAATGCACCACAAAGAGGCTGGGCGAGAAGCTCTTGCGGTTGAGGCTCTTGGCCATCTGCTTGCCGCGCTCGCTGCCCGACAGCAGGTCCTTGTAGGAATGCATGATGTCGGCGTTCGAGGCGACCGCGTCGAAGCGTGCGCGGAAGCCGCTTGTCGTCTCGACTTCGGTCGCCTTGGTGCCGAGGGTATGCACCTGCACCACGGGATCGCCGACGCGCATCGTGCCGCCCAGCCGCTCGAAATGGCGCACCATCCCTGCGATCAGGCGGTTGGTGCCGCCGCGTGCCCACCACACGCCGCCGTCCTTTTCCAGCTTGTGGATCAGGGCATAGATCGACGAGGTGTTCATCGGGTTGCCGCCCACCAGCAGCGTGTGGAAGCTCAGCGCCTCGCGCAGCTTGGGGTGTTCGACATAGCTCGACACCATCGAATAGACCGAACGCCACGCCTGTTCCTTGATCAGCGCGGGCGCGGCTTTCAGCATCGACTTGAAATCGAGGAACGGCTTGGTGCCGAGCTTCAGATAGCCTTCCTTGTAGACCCGTTCCGAATATTCGAGGAACCGTGCATAACCCGCCACATCCGCCGGGTTCAGTTTGGCGATTTCGGCGTTGAGGCTGGCTTCATCGTTCGAATAGTCGAAGTTGGTGCCGTCCGGCCAGTTGAGGCGGTAGAAGGGCATGACCTTCATCAGCTCGACATCTTCGGAAATGTCGTGGCCGGTGAGCTGCCACAGTTCTTCAAGGCAGGGCGGATCGGTGATCACAGTCGGGCCGGCGTCGAAGGTGAAGCCGTCCTTTTCCCAGAAATAGGCGCGCCCGCCCGGCTTGTCGCGACTTTCGATCACGGTGGTGGCGATGCCGGCCGATTGCAGGCGGATGGCGAGCGCCATGCCGCCGAAGCCTGCGCCGATCACGCAGGCGGTGCGGCCCGCATAGCGTTCGGCCAGCGCCGGGTTGACGCCCTTCGCACCCGAGAGATTGAGCTTCGCATCGGCGTTCATGCCGGGGTCTCCATGTTGAAAGGCTTGGTGTCTAACGGTTTCGTGTCCAGGGGTTTCCCGGAAGAAAACAGCGCACGGATGGCGCGGGGAATAGCTACGGGCGGCTTGCCGGTAAGGATGCGCAGGCGATCGGGCCAGGTCGATCGGCCCGCGTAGAAGCGTTCGACGAGATTGCCTTTCAGGGCATAGAAATGTTCGAAAACCACCACCCGCTTGCCCGGTTCGGCGGCTTCGAAAAGCATGCGGCTGAGCATCCGGTAATAGGCCGTGCCGCGCCAATGGCGGCGCGCGCGGCGCTTGCAGAAGGCGGCGAGATCCGCGCCGGACAGTTCGGGCCGCGCCGCGATCAGACGCGCGATGGCCAGCGCGTTGCTGATTGCGAAGGGGATCGTGTAGCTCGTCAGCGGGTGCGAGAAGCCGCCGCGCGCACCGGCCAGCGCCACGCCGGGGATGGCGACTTCGGCTGTGGCGGCGGCGAAATCACCGCCCGAAATCACCGGCAGAATGCCTGCTTCCTGATCGATCACTTCGCCCTTCCAGCCGTTGCGATGCGCATATTCGGCAACGCGGCCCTTGAGCACATCGGCATCCATCTTGGGCTGATCGGCATAATAGGTGTCCTCGATGAACACCTCGTCCGGTGAAAGGGGCAGCACATAGACGAAGCGATAGGCCTCGCCATTGCCGTGCGGCGCGACCTGATCGACGCTCGCATCCATGATGACGGGGCGGGTCAGGCCATGGGGCTTTTCGCACTTGAAGTGCTGGCCGAGGAACACCTGCCAGCCTCCCGCCAGCGCCTTGGAGGATTTGAACGGGCGGCAATCGATCACTCGCTTGGCCGCCAGCCGCGTGCCATCGGCCAGCGTCACCCCGCCGTCATCGAGGGCAGCGGCCTTCGTCTCCAGCAGCACGCGATCCGCCGGCAGCTCTGCCATCAGCGCGCGGTGGAATTCGGCGCTGGCGAGCGATCGGTAGGCGGTCGGCAGGGTGCGCGTGAGGCGCGGGAAGGTGATGTCGTAGCCTTCGTCCCAGCCGTTGAGGTGGAAGCCTTCGACCAGCGCGCGTTCCTGCGCCGGGATATCGGTTTCGAACCAGCTCCAGCGGTGGTGCCCGCCGAGCGTGCGCCCGGCCTCGACCACCAGAAAGCGGCAGCCGGGGGCATGACGGTGCAGCGCCAGCGCGATCAGCCCGCCCGCCAGCCCGCCGCCGACGATGATCACGTCGTGCGGGGCGGTGTCAGGCGTGCCGGTGCTGTGCGAGGAATCGACCATCGCCCGAAGCCCTAGGGCAGGGATGCGCGAACGGCAATCGAATGCCATCATTGCCATGTTGCAACATCACGCGGAAACATTAGAGGGCGCCCGCGTTGCACCGCCAAAACCCCTTTCCCGAGGATCGCACCCATGAACCCCCGCATCACGTTCGCCCCACTGGCGCTTGCCATCGCCCTTGCTGCTTCCCCTGTGCTGGCATCGGAGACGGAGGCCGAGACTGCTGTCGTGGCCGAGGCGGAAGCCGAGCAGCCGGCCCCGCCAGCCGGGCCCGCAGCGCCTTTCGCCTTCACCCGCCCGGTGTTTGACGAGACATGGGCGACCATCGGCCTCGGGATCGGCATGGTGCCCAGCTATGCGGGATCGGACGATTACATCGCCTTCCCCCTGCCGCTGATCGTGGGCCGCGTGGGCGGTGTGGGCATCGCGCCGAACGGGCCGGGCTTCGTGCTCGATCTGAACCCCGGCAAGCCCGGCCTTGCCCCCCGCAAGGGCCCGCGCGTCGCCTTTGGCCCCGCCTTCCGCTTCCGCAATGATCGCAACAACCGCATTTCCGACGAAGTCGTCGCCCGCGCCGGCAAGCTCGATGCGGCGCTGGAAGTGGGCGGGAACGTTGCGGTCGCCTTCCCCAATGTGGTCAAGCCCTTCGACCAGCTCAGCATCGGCGTGCAGGTGCGCCGGGATGTGCTGGGCGCGCATGGCGGCTGGGTGGTCGAACCGCAGATCGGCTACCGCGCCTTGCTGGGCAAGGCCTTCACCATGCAGGCGCAGGCGAGCATGGAGATCATCAGCGACGATTTCGCCGATTACTACTTCACCGTGACCCCTGCCCAGAGCGCCGCGACCGGCCTTGCGCAATACCGCGCCGATGGCGGGGTCAACCGCATCGGCACCACCGCGATCCTCAGCTACGATCTCGACCGCAATCCGCTGAACGGCGGGTGGAGCCTGACCGGCGTCGGCGGCTATTCGCGCCTGCTGGGTGACGGCTCGGACACGCCCTACACGGCGGTGCGCGGCGATGCGAACCAGTTCATCCTCGGGGCAGGGGTCGCCTACACCTTCTGATATGGTGCGCTCTCTTGCCTCGGGTCCGCTCTCGCGCCATCACGCGAGGGCAAGACCCGAGGGGAGAGACTCACATGCACCATTTCCGCAACGCCCTGATCGCGGGCCTCGCCCTGCTGGCGGCCGCCGCGCCGCTGGCCGCCGAGACCGTCGCGATCCGCGCCGGCGCGGTCATCACCGATGCCGCCAGCGAAGCGAGCGGCCCGGCGACGATCCTTGTCACCGATGGCAGGATCACCAGCATCACCCCCGGCCACGGAGCGGTGCAGGCCGATCGCGAGATCGACCTTTCGGGCAAGACCGTGCTGCCCGGCCTGATCGACCTCCACACCCACCTCACCGGCGATCCGGGCGGGGATTTCTGGAAGGAGGCCGTGGAGCCCGAGGAATGGGGCGTTGTCGTCGGCGCGAAGAACGCGCGGCTCACCGCGCTCGCCGGGTTCACCACCGTGCGCGAGGCGGGGAGCGGCAAGGAGACCGCCTTTTCGCTGCGCCGCGGCACGGCGGAAGGCCTCGTGCCCGGTCCGCGCATCGTGGCCGCTGGCCCCGCGCTGGCGATCATCGGCGGGCATGGCGATGTCAACGGCTTCACCCCCGAGGTCAACGAACTGCTCGATAGCGGCTTCACCTGCACCGGCGTGGTCGAATGCGCCGCCAAGGTTCGGCTCGCCAGCCAGAACGGCAGCGACGTGATCAAGATCACCGCGACCGGCGGCGTGCTCAGCCAGCAGGGCCGGGGGCTTGAAGCGCACTTCACGCCCGAGGAGATGAAGGCAATCGCCGATACCGCGCACTCGCTGGGGCTCAAGGTCATGGCCCACGCCCACGGCGCGCGCGGCATCCAGCAGGCGGCGGAAGCGGGGATCGATTCGATCGAGCACGGCACCTACCTCGATGAAGCGGCGGCACGCGCGATGAAGGCCAATGGCACGGTGCTGGTGCCGACCCTTATGGCGCTGGAAGGCGTATCCGAAGGGCTGGGCAAGGGTGTTTACACCCCCGTGGTCGAAGACAAGATCCGCGCCGTGCAGCCGCTGATGGCAAGCCTCGTCAGCCGCGCCCGGCAATATGGCGTCACGGTCGCTTTCGGCACCGATGCCGGCGTCTACCAGCATGGCCGCAATGCCGAGGAACTGGCGCTGATGAAGAAGCAGGGCATGACCGACCGCGAGGTGCTCGCCAGCGCGACCACCGTCGCCGCGAAAGTGCTGGGCATGGACAACCAGATCGGCAAGCTCGCCCCCGGCTATTCGGCGGATATCATCGCGGTTGCGGGCAATCCGCTCGCCGATGTGACCGTGCTGGAGAAGGTCGACTTCGTGATGGTGCGCGGGCGCGTGATCGAATAGCGCGGCTGGCCATCGGGCCGGTTACGGCATATGCTCCCTCACCAAGAGCCCGGCGCGACGCGACCGGGCCGGTGGAGGGGCATATGCTGACCGATCGCAGGCGCGGCTTGCTGGTATTCAACGGGATCGGCCTGATCGCCACGGCGGTTTTGTCCGGTTGGCTCTATTTCTTCTTCACGCTTGGCGCGATCGACCTGTGGCCGTTCGTCACCGATGTGCCGGTGACGATCCCGGGCGACCGGCGGGCGTGGAATATGGCGCACCTTGAAGGCATCACCAACGGCACGCTGCTGATCGCGATCGGGGCAGGCGGGGCCTATCTGCGGCTGGGCGAACGCGCGCAGGGGGTGCTGTTCTGGGCGGCGCTGGCCTTCGGCTGGCTGTTCACGCTCCCCGCCATCGCCAACGCCCTGTTCGGCACGCGCGGGCTGGAGTTTGGCGGCGGGCCGTTCCCCGGCGATGTCACCATCAACAACATCATCTTTCTGGCCGGCTGGCCCGCCATGATCGGCGTGCATCTGGCCGTTGCCCTGCTGCTGTGGGGCGCATGGCAGCACCACCGCCACGGCGACGCCGCATGAACGCCCATGCCCCGATCATCGTGCGCCGCATTCCCTTTGCCTTCGACGAGGCGATCAACCCCGTCTGGCACCCCGCGCGACCCGAATGGAGCCATATGGTCAACGGCGCGTCGCTCGCCATGCCCTACCTCGAACCCTTCCTGATCAGGACCGTGACCGAGGCGCTGAAACAGGTCGATGATCCCGCCCTGAAGGCCGACGTCCACGGCTTCATCGGACAGGAGGGCGTGCACTTCCAGAGCCACCGCCGCTACAACGAGATCCTGAAGCGCCACTACCCCGAACTTGGCCAGGTCGAGGCCGGGCTGGAGGCCGATTACCGCCGCTTCCAGAAGCGCAGCCTGAAATGGCGGCTGGCCTACACCGCCGGGTTCGAGACCATGACGATGGGGATCACCGAATGGCTGATCCGCTCGCGCGGGCAATTGTTCGCCGGGTCCGACAGTGCCATTGCCTCGCTAGTGCTGTGGCACATGGTCGAGGAAACCGAACACAAGAATGTCGCTTGGGATCTCTACAACCACCTTTATGGCGACTGGCGCGGGCGGGCGTGGGGGCTGGTGTGCGGCACCGCCCATGTCGCGCTCGCCAGCCGCAAGGGATATGCCGCGATGCTGAGGCGTGACGGGCTGTGGTGCAATCCGCTGAGCCGCCTGCGGCTGTGGATCATGGTCGCCCGCTTCCTGATCCACACCTCGCCCGCCATGCTGCGATCCCTGTTGCCGGGCTATCACCCCGCGCGGGTGCGCGACCCGGCCTGGGTGTCCCACTGGGCGGATGCCTATGCGGGCCTACCGGAAGGCGAGATTCCGCTGCTCGATACCGCCGACCCGCAAATCCCGGCGCGGTTCGCCTGATGGCGGGCGTGGCGGAGATCGGGATGCAGGCGCTGCTGCTCGCCGCGCTGGGCGGGGCGCTGGTCGGGCTGCTGCTGACTCTGTTCGGTGGCGGCGGATCGGTGCTGGCGACACCGTGGCTGATCTATGTCGTGGGTGTGGCCGATACCCATGTCGCGATCGGCACCTCGGCAGCGGCGGTGGCGGTCAATGCGCTGGGCGGGCTGTTCGGACAGGCGCGTGCGGGGCAGGTCAAATGGCCCTGCGCCATTGCCTTCGGTGTTTCGGGGCTGGCCGGATCGCTGCTGGGGGCGGCGCTGGCGCAATCGGTCGATGGCAAGGCGCTGCTGTTCTGGTTCGCATGGGCGATGATCGCGATTGCCGTGTCGATGCTGATCCCGCGCAAGGACGAAGGCGATCCGACCGTGCGGCTCAATCCGCCGATGGTGTTGAAGCTGGTGCCGGTGGGCCTTGCCGCAGGATTTGCCGCAGGCTTCTTCGGGATCGGCGGTGGCTTCCTGATCGTGCCCGGCCTGATGGCCTCGACCGGCATGACGCTGGCCAATGCGGGCGCATCCTCGCTGGTCTCGGTCGCGCTGTTCGGCGGGGCGACAAGCGCGAGCTATCTGGCCGCGGGGCAATTCGCCTGGCCGGTGTTCGGCGCGTTGGTGGCAGGCGGGGGGGCGGGCACGCTCGTGGCGCTTCCGCTCGCCCGCCGCCTCGCCTCGCGCGCGGCGCTGGGCCGCCGGATTTTCGCGCTGATGGTGATCGGCGTGGCGGTGATGATCCTGCTCGGGTGATCGCATCTCCCACCCAACCGGCTGTGCGCGCTTGCCAAAATGCCTTGCGCCGGGCAGCTTGACGGGCATGGGCACCCTCATTCCCGACCGGCGCACGCTTGTCGTCTCGCTGGCCATCGCCATCGCCGCCATTGCCATCCTGCTGGCGATGGGCCGCGCCCCGATCTGCGAGTGCGGCTATGTGAAGCTGTGGCACGGCCAGATCAACGACGGCGGCAACAGCCAGCACATTGCCGACTGGTACACGCCCAGCCACATCATCCACGGCATGATCTTCTACGCCTTCGGCTGGTGGCTGTTCGTGAAGCGCCGCATCGGCGGGGCGCAGGGCTTTCGCTGGGGCCTGCCGCTGGCGGTGTTTCTGGAAGCCGCGTGGGAAGTGGCCGAGAACACGCCCTTCGTCATCAACCGCTTCCGTTCGGTCACCGCCAATTGGGGCTATTCGGGCGACAGCGTGCTCAATTCGGGCGCGGACATCCTGTGGATGGGCTTCGGCTTCTGGCTGGCGCTGCGTCTGCCGGTCAGGGTGACCGTGGCGCTGGCGGTGATCGGCGAGCTGGTGGCGGGTTACGTGGTGCGCGACAATCTGACGCTCAACGTCATCATGCTGCTTTACCCGCTCGATGCCATTGCGCAGTGGCAGGCGGCGGGCGGGGTCGCTTAATCCCGATGCTGGACTCGACTCTCGCCATCGCCTAATCCCTCGCCATCCCCGGGGAGCCTGCTGAGGCTGAGAGGTGGGTGTAAGCACCCCACGACCCGTCGAACCTGAACCGATTAGCATCGGCGGAGGGAGTGGGCTGGCAGTCGCCACACGTGCCCCCTTTCCGCCCGTTGGAGAGAGAAAGCACATGGCCGACATCAATTCCCCCGTAGAGATCGGCGTCACCACCGGGCCCATCCGCGGCAGCCGCAAGGTCTATGTCGGCGCGCGCACCGG
Organism: Sphingomonadales bacterium; assembly: GCA_019750455.1. Classification (GTDB taxonomy): domain Bacteria; phylum Pseudomonadota; class Alphaproteobacteria; order Sphingomonadales; family Sphingomonadaceae; genus Erythrobacter. The sequence continues at coordinate 9,321 of JAIEOM010000185.1, forward strand.
CTCCGGCATCCGCGTGGCGATGCGCGAGATCGATCTTGAGGGCGGCGAGCCGAGCGTGCGGGTCTACGACACCTCCGGCCCCTACACCGACCCCAACGCCCACATCGACATCAACGCGGGCCTGCCGCAGCTGCGCCGCGACTGGATCATGGCGCGCGGGGACGTGGAGGATTATCAGGGGCGCGAGGTGAAGCCTGAGGACAATGGCCGCCTCGGCCCCGACCGTTCGGGCGGCGTCCCGCAATATCCCAACGCGGTCAAGCGGCCCTTGCGCGCCAAGGCCGGCATGAACGTTAGCCAGATGCACTACGCCCGGCGCGGGATCATCACCCCCGAGATGGAATATGTCGCCGAGCGCGAGAACCTCGGGCGCGAGATCGCGGCTGACCTCATCCGCGACGGCGAAAGCTGGGGCGCGGAGATCCCCGATGTCATCACCCCCGAATTCGTGCGAAGCGAAGTGGCGCGCGGCCGGGCGATCATTCCCAGCAACATCAACCACCCCGAAAGCGAGCCGATGGCGATCGGGCGCAATTTCCTCGTCAAGATCAACGCCAATATCGGCAACTCCGCCGTGGCCTCGGACGTGGCGAGCGAGGTCGACAAGATGGTGTGGGCGACCCGCTGGGGCGCGGACACGATCATGGACCTCTCGACGGGCCGCAACATCCACGACACCCGCGAATGGATCATCCGCAACTCCCCCGTCCCCATCGGCACCGTGCCGATCTATCAGGCGCTGGAGAAGGTCGGCGGCATCGCCGAGGA
>JAIEOM010000082.1 GCA_019750455.1 Sphingomonadales bacterium
AGGCCGAAGGGGTTGCCGATCGCGACCACCCAGTCACCCACGCGGGTCGCTGCGGAATCCCCGAATTTGACGAAGGGGAAGGTCTTGTTCGAACGGATCTTTAGCACCGCAAGGTCCGATGCCGAATCCGCGCCGATCACGTCGGCTTCGTATTCGGTGCCATCGGCCAGCGTCACGGTGATCGCTTCCAGCTTGGCGCGGGTATCGGGCGGAGAGATCACGTGGTTGTTGGTCACCACGATCCCGTCAGCCGAGATGATGAAGCCCGAACCCAGCGACTGCGCCTCGCGGGTCTGCGGCTGCGCGCCGCCCTGACCGCCGCCGCGGCGGTTGAACAATTCGGCAAAGGGCGTGCCGGCGAAGGGGTTGTTCTGCACCTCGACCCGCTGGCGGGTAGCGATGTTGACCACCGCCGGCTGGAGCTGCGCGGTGAGATCGGCAAAGCTCGCCGGTGCGCCTTCGACGGGGACGACGCGGTTCATCACCGTATCATCATTCTGTGCCACCTGCGCGCCGAGCGGCGAACCCGTGATCAGCGAGATGGCTGCGCCGCCCACCAGCAGCGCGCTCGAAAGTCCGTATACATAGCGCACTTTGTTCACGTCCTCTTGGTCCTTATCCTGTCTGGAAATGCGCGAGTGTCCCGCGCCGTTCCTGAAACCTTCGTGCGGGGCACCGGCCCGGTGCGTGACCGGCGGCCCCAAATGCGTCTCCGGCGGCCGAACGCCGATTGAACATGCCTCACGCCCATCGCCGCCTGTCGGCGCTTGGTCGAATGGCCCTCAGCGTTCGCCCTTGAACTGGCGGAAGTATTCGCTGTCCTCCGACAGCACCATCGTGCTCTGCCCTTCGCCCGCGAGGAACGTCTGCCGGTAGCTCTGCATGGCGCGGTAGAAATCGTAGAACTTCGGGTCCTTGCCATAGGCCTCGGCGTAGATCTTGGCGGCCTGCGCGCTGGCTTCGGCCTGGATGATCTGGGCATCACGCTGACCGGCGGCGCGGATCGTGGCGGCCTGTTCCTGACGGTCGGTTTCCATCCGGGTGAAGGCCGCATCGAGCGGGCTGCCCTCAGGAAGGTCCGCCGCCTTGATCCGCACGTCGAGCACCTGTGCGCCATAATTGCGCGCCTGCGCGTCGAGCGTCCGGGTGATGTTGGTCATCGCTGTACCGCGTTCGGCGTTGATCAGCGCCGAAAACGGGATGCGCCCCAGCTCCTGCCGCAGCACCGAGGTGAGGATCGGCAGCAGCTGGGCTTCCAACTGGCGTTCGTTACCCGCCTGCTTGACCAGCTTGATCGGGTCGATGATCCGGTAGCGGGCATAGGCATCGACCTGAAGACGCTGCTGGTCCTTGGAGAGGACCTGCGTGCGCTCCATGTCGATATCGAGCACGCGGCGGTCGATCATCCGCACTTCCTCGATGAACGGGATGCGCGGCGCGATCCCCGCGCCGGTGGAGCCGTAGGGAACCTCGGGGCGGAACTGATTGATGGTGCGCACCGGTTCCCCGGTGCGGATCACCACCGCCTGATGCGTTTCGGGCACGATCACAAGGCTGGAGAGCAGCGCCACCACCACCACGATCGCGGTGATGAGGAGGTTGCGGGGGTTCTGGATGAAGCTGTTCATGGCCTTACTGTCCCTGCTGCTGCTGCTGCTGCTGCGGCGGCGGCGGCGGCGGCGGCTGTTGCTGCGCGCGCCGCTTGATTTCAGGGAGCGGCAGGTACGGGGTGACGTTGCCGGATTCGACAATCGTCTTGTCGGTCTTGGACAGGATCGCTTCCATGGTTTCGTAATAGAGGCGGCGGCGCGTCACTTCGGGCGCGAGCTTGTATTCCTCGTAGATGTCGTTGAATTCGCTGGCATCGCCCTGCGCGCGGGCCAGCAGCTGCTGGGCCACGGCCCGGGCGCGGTTGATATTCGCGTCCGCATCCTGCTGCGCGCTGGAGACGTCCTTGAAGGCTTCCTCCACGCGGCTGGGCGGATCGACCTTGTTGATTTCGATCCCCTGCACCGAAATGCCCGAACGATAGGCATCAAGCCGCGCCTGCATGGCGGTGCGCACATCCTGCTCGATCTCGGCCCGGCCTGCGCCGGTCAGCACCGAATCAAGGTCCTGCCGCGCTACCGCGGCCCGCATCGCGGCCTCGCCGATTTCCAGCAGCGCGTTGCGCGGATCGTTGAGCTGGTACTTGTAGAGCGTCAGGTCCGAAATGTTCCAGCGGATCAGGTAGCTGAGATCGACGAGGTTCTGGTCGCCGGTCAGGATCAGCTTTTCCGTCTTCGTGCCAGGCACTTCCTCAAGGCGGACCTGCGTCACGTTTTCCTTTTCGACCGTGTGGATCGGCCAAGGGGCGGTGATGTTGGTGCCGGAATCGAGCGTGCCGTAATATTTGCCGCCGAGCCACGTGACCACGGCCTGTTCGCCCGGCTGGATGAAGTGGAAGCTCGTCACCGCCACCCACACCAGCGCGACCCCGCCGAGGATCACCGGGACCCAGCTCTTGCCGTCACTGCGTTCGGGCAGGCGGAAGCCGGGGCCGCCCGTGCCGCCCCCGCCGCCTGCACGGCGCGGACCTTCGGGGCCGCGGTTCTTGAAGATGTCCTCGATGCTGGCCGACCGCCGCTTGCCCGGCTCGCCCCCGCCGGGAAGCCACGGGTTGCGCGGGCCGCCGCCGGTGCCGTCACCACCCGAGGCATCGTCACCCGATGCGCCGCCCGATGCGCCGCCCGATGCGCCATCGTCGCCCGACCCGCTTCCGCCGCCGCCCCAGGGGTTCTTGCCTGCCATGGCAAGGCCTTTCAGGCCCGCGCCAAGACGCTCTCTCCAGCCGTCCATTCTCTGCATAAGCCATGTATAGGCACGGGTTCCCGTGAAAAACAGGGGTTCGCTGCGTGATTTTGGTGTTAGAGGCGTGGCGAAATGAACAACCCTGCGAATACACCCCGCCAGCCTGAAGCCGAAGAGGCGCTGATCCGTGCTGCGCTGACCCCCGAAATCAACCACCGTTTGCGTTCGGCGCGGATCGTTTCGCGCCGGGCGGTGATCGTTGCCGAGGCGGGCGATCTGTCCGATCTCGGCCGCGCTGACCTGGAAGCCGCAATCACCGCCGCGCTGAAGCCCCTGCCCGAAGTGGACGAGGTGCGCATCGCGCTGACTGGTGAGCGCCGCCGCCGCCGGCTGATTGCGGTGGGCAGCGGCAAGGGCGGTGTCGGCAAGTCGACGTTGACCACCAATCTGGCGGTCGCGCTGGCCAAGATGGGCCGCAAGGTCGGCGTGATCGATGGCGACATCTACGGCCCTTCCCAGCCCAAGCTGCTGAGGACCGAAGGGATCAAGCCCGCCGCCACGCCTGATGGTGCGCAGCTGGTCGCGATCGACAGCCCCTACGGCGTCAAGGTGCTGTCGATGGGGCACATCGTCGCCCCCGGCAAGGCGCTGGCGTGGCGCGGGCCGATGACGGGCAAGGCCCTGTCGCAGCTGGTCGACGCCGATTGGGGCGAGACCGATCTGCTGCTGGTCGATCTGCCGCCGGGTACGGGCGATGTGCAATTGTCGATGCTGTCGGCCCACAAGCCCGATGGTGCGGTGCTGGTATCGACCCCGCAGGACCTCGCGCTGATTGACGCCGCGCGCGCGGGCCAATTGTTCGAACAGGGCGAGGTGCCGATCATCGGCCTGGTCGAGAACATGGCGGGCTATGCCTGCCCGCATTGCGGCGAGGTCAGTGATCCGTTCGGGCAAGGGGGCGTGGAGAAATTCGCCGCCGCGCTTGAAATCCCGTTCCTTGGCCGCGTGCCCCTTACCCTCGCAACGCGCCTTGCGGGCGACAAGGGCGAGCCCCCCGCGGCGGGTGATGACGAGACGGCAGAGCCGTTCCGCGTCATCGCCGAACAGCTGGCGCGCTGGCTCGATACGGGGAAGCTTTAGAGCAATGCAGGTCACCCGGCGCGGATTGCTGGCAGGCGCGGCGGCGGGGGGCGGCCTTGTCATCGCCTGGTGGCTGATGCCGCGCAGCTATCGTTCGCCGCTGGTGCCCGCGCGGGGCGAACAGGTGTTCGGCGCGTGGCTCAAGATTGCTGCTGATGGCGTGGTGACCGTTGCCGTGCCGCAGCTGGAGATGGGGCAGGGGATCACCACGCTGCTGCCACAGATCATCGCCTATGAACTGGGGGCGGACTGGCGGCAGATCGCGGTCGAGCCTGCGCCGGTCTCGGGCGCTTATGCCAATGTCCCGCTGGCCAGACAGTGGATGGCGCTGTGGGACCCGGCGTTTGGCGGTCTCTCCCCGGCCAGCGACGATCTGCTGGCAGTGCGCTTCGCCCAATCGGCACGGTTCAACGCGACTGCCGCGGGTACCGCGCTGGAGGCCTACGAGATGCCCTGCCGCGAGGCCGCTGCCGCCGCGCGCGCGATGCTCGCGCAGGCCGCCGCCTCGCGTTGGGGTGTTGCATGGGAGGAATGCGAGGTCGAAAACGGCTTCGTGACGCAAGGCGCCAACCGCGCCAGCTTCGGCGAACTGGCCGAGGAAGCCGCCGCTGAGACTCCGCCCGATCCCCCGCCCCTGCGGCCCGAGCCCCCGCGCGAAAAGCCGCTGCCCGCCGATGTCGATGCCGCCCCCGCCTTTCCGCGCATCGATGCGCCCTCCAAGGTCGATGGTTCGCACCGCTTTGCCGGCGATGTGCGCCTGCCCGGCATGGTCTTCGCCTCGATCCGCCACGGCCCGTCGGGCGCTGCCGAACTCGCCGGCTACGACAAGGACGCCGCCGCCGGGATCAGGGGGCTTGCCGGGATCGTCGAGAGCAAGCGCTGGCTCGCGGTGGCCGCCGATACGTGGTGGAGCGCCGAGACCGCGCTTGCCGCCATGAAGCCCAAGTTCCGCACGGTCGGCCCGGTCAACAGCACCGATATCGAGGCCCGGCTCGATACCCTGCTGACCTCGGGCGAGGCGCATGTCATCGCCGAGACCGGCTTTGGGGGCGATGCCTTGCAGCGTGTCGATATCGGACGGCGCTACGAGGTCGAGCCGACCTATGCCGCGCCCGCCGAAACCGCGACTGCCACGGCCCGCTTCGAAGACGGGCGGCTGGATCTGTGGATCGCGACGCAGGCCCCCGAGCAGGCGCGCATCGCCGCAGCCCGCGCGATCGGCATCGCCACCGAGAAGGTCGCGCTTTACCCCACGCCCGCCGGCGGCAGCTTCGATGCGCGGCTCGAGCATGATCACGCCATCGAAATCGCATTGCTTGCCAGAGAACTCGGTCGCCCGGTGCAGCTCGTCTGGCCGCGCCGCGACGAGCTGATCCGTGCCCGGCCCCGTGCACCCTACTGGATGCTGCTCGGCGCGCAGCTTTCCAAGGGGCAGGCCGGCGCGATCGATGCGATGCGGGTGCGGATCGCCGCGCCGCCCGCCGCGCGCGAATTCGGCAAGCGGCTGTTCGGCAATCTCACCAGCATGGCGGCAATCCGTGAAACCGCAGGGGAGCCCGATCCCCTCGCCTGCGCGGGCGCAGTGCCGCCTTACCAGATTCCGGCTTTGCTGGTGGAGCATGTGCCGGCCGAAATCGGCCTGCCGGTCGGGCGGGTGCGCGGCAATGCCTGGGGCCCTACCATCTTCGCCATCGAAAGTTTCATCGACGAAATCGCCGCCAAGGCCAAGCGCGAGCCTCTGTCGTTCCGCATGTCGATGCTGGGCAGCGATGTGCGGCTGGCCGCCTGCCTGCAACGCGCGGCGCAGCTGGCTGAATGGGACGGCGGCGCCGACCAGTCGGGCCAGGGCCTTGCCTGCGCGCGGCTTGGCGATGGGCCGGATGCCCCGCGCATCGCCTGCGTCGCCACGGCGCGGCAGGGTGAAGGGGGCGTGCGCGTGGTGCGGCTGTCCGCAGCCGTCGATATCGGGCGGATCGTCAATCACGACATCGCCCGCCAGCAGATCGAAGGCGGCCTTGTCTTCGGCATCGGCATCGCGCTCGGCAACCCGGTGCGGCTGCGCAGCGGCTTGCCCGAGATGGTGGATGACGGCGCGCTCGGCCTGCCGGGGCTGACCGATTGCCCCGAAATGCGCATCGAATTCATGGCCAGCGACACCGCGCCCGCCGATCCCGGCGAACTCGGCCCGGTGGTTGCCCCGCCTGCCATTGCCAACGCGCTCTATTCGGCAACGGGCTTGCGCCTGCGCCGCTTGCCCCTACTTTCGGACGGCATATGACCCCGACAAATTTGTCACAGCGGGCGCAGGGTTTTGCTCTGGCGCGGGAACGAAACGCGCTGTGCGCGTTGGGCGCTCTATGACCTGGCAGACCCAGCGCCTTCCGGGCGACCATCCTCCTGTGCGCAGCGGCCGCATCGGCGTGTTGCTGATCAATCTCGGCACGCCCGACGGGCCGGACCCGGTTTCGGTCAAGCGTTACCTCAAGCAGTTCCTGTCGGACACCCGCGTGGTCGAGATTCCGCCGATCGCCTGGCAGCCGATCCTGCGCGGCATCATTCTCAACACGCGCCCGCAGAAAAGCGCCAAGGCCTATCAGAAGATCTGGACGGAGCGCGGATCGCCGCTGGCTGACATCACGTCGCGTCAGGCCGAAGCGATGGTCGGCCGTTTTGGCGAGCAGGTGCAGGTCGACTGGGCGATGCGTTACGGCAACCCCTCGATCGAAAGCCGCCTTTCCGCGCTGATGGCCGACGGCTGCGACCGTATCCTGATCGCGCCGATGTATCCGCAATACTGCGCCGCCACCACGGCGACCGTGTTTGACGAGGTCGCCCGCGTGCTGGGTAAGATGCGCTGGCAACCGGCGCTGCGCTTCGTGCCGCCCTATCATGACGATCCGACCTATCTGAACGCGCTGGCCGATGATCTGACCCGGCAGGTGCGCGCGCTGGCCTTCAAGCCCGAGGTCATGCTGCTGAGCTTCCACGGGATGCCGCAGCAGACGCTGGAAAAGGGCGATCCCTATTACTGCCACTGTTCCAAGACCGCGCGCCTGCTGCGCGAGGAACTGGCGACGCGGCCCGAATTCGAGGGTGTCCGGTTCGAAACCACTTTCCAGTCGCGCTTTGGCCCGGCCGCATGGCTTGAACCTTCCACCGATGCGACTCTGATCGCGGAAGGCGGCAAGGGGACCAAGCGGCTGGTGGTCGCCGCGCCGGGCTTTTCGGCCGACTGCGTGGAAACGCTGGAAGAGCTGGCAATCGAAGGGCGCGAGGAGTTCCTCGAAGCGGGCGGCGAGGATTACGCCGTGCTCGATTGCCTCAACACCTCCGCAGATGGCCTTGTGATGATCGAGGCGATGCTGCGACGCGAACTGGGCGGTTGGGTTTGACGCTTCGGAAACACACGGTAGAGTAGGTTTCGAATCCGAACCCGTTACGGAGCACCTACCCCCGATGGCCACCCTCGCCGAAGCCCCGCGTTCCGCTGACGCCGCCCCCTCTGGCGTGCCCCGCCACTGGAGCGAGATGCGCCTGACCGAAGCCGATCTTGCCCATATCCCGGGCGAGGCCGGCTGGCCGGTTGTCGGCAACACCTTCACCATGCTCGCCAATCCCCACGCCTTCGCCGACCGGATGATCGCGACCTACGGCAAGGTCTACAAGAACCGCGCGTTCGGCGGCTGGCAGGTCGCGCTGATCGGGGCCGAGGCGAACGAGCTGCTGCTGTTCAACAAGGACAAGATCTTCTCCAGCGAACAGGGCTGGGGGCCGGTGCTCGACCAGCTGTTCCCGCGCGGGCTGATGCTGATGGATTTCGACCATCACCGCATCGATCGCCGCGCGCTTTCCATCGCCTTCAAGCCCGAGCCGATGCGCCACTATTCGGGCGCGCTGAACCGCGGAATCGCGCGCGAGGTTGCGGGCTGGGCGGGTCCCAAGGAGTTCTATCCGGCGATCAAGAAGCTGACGCTCGATCTGGCGGCGGACAGCTTCATCGGCCTGCCGTGGGGGCCGGAAGCGGACAAGATCAACGAGGCTTTCGTCGACATGGTGCAGGCCTCGGTCGCGCCGGTGCGCAAGCCGCTGCCCTTCACCAAGATGAAGAAGGGCGTGGATGGCCGCGCCTTCCTCGTCGACTACTTCACGCGCGAGACGCTGCGCCGCCGCGAGGAAGGCGGCGGGCGGGACATGTTCAGCCAGTTCGCCACCGCCACCCGAGAAGACGGCACCCTGCTGCCGGTCGACGAGGTGGTCGATCACATGAACTTCCTGATGATGGCCGCGCACGACACCATCACCTCATCGGCGACCTCGCTGATCTATCACCTCGCCACCAATCCGGAGTGGCAGGAGAAAATCCGCGAGGAAATCTGGTCGGTTACCGGCGGCCCGGACGGAGATGGCAACCCGCGCCCGCTCGATTACGACGATCTCGCCAAGCTCGACCTCACTGAAATGGCCTTCAAGGAATCGCTGCGGATGGTCCCGCCGGTCCCCTCGATGCCGCGCCGCGCGCTGCGCGAGTTCGAGTATGGCGGCTACCGCATTCCGGCGGGCACGACGGTGGGGATCAACATCCACTGGACCCACCATTCGGAGGAATATTGGGAGAACCCCTTCACCTTCGATCCGATGCGCTTCACGCCCGACAAGGTGAAGGCCCGTCACAAGTATGCGTGGGTCCCGTTCGGCGGGGGCGCGCATATGTGCCTGGGGCTGCACTTTGCCTATATGCAGGTGAAGATCCTGCTTGCCCAACTGCTCCAGCGCTACCGGATTGAGGCGGCGGCGGGGTACAAGCCCGATTGGCAGGACTGGCCGATCCCGCAGCCCAAGGATGGTCTGAAGGTCACCTTCACCCGGCTGTGATGCTTTCGCGGCGCATCGCCGCGGCAGGGCCGCCCGGCGCGCGATGTTTCACGTGAAACCTTGCTTCGACGGGGGGCAAGGCGGGGTCTGGGAGGGGTCTAGCCGGGGCCTGGAGGGGGTCTGACCCCGGTCAGCGCGGATCAGAAATCGACCGCGATCCCGTCCTTCTCCCAATCGCCGTAGCGGGTGGGGGAGAGCTTTTCCTCCACCTCCACCGGCTTGGGCGCGGGGGCCGGATCGTTGGTCCAGTGGGCTGGCTTCTTGAAGGCCTTGGCGGCTTCGGACTTTTCCTTGGTCATGCCCTCCCAAATGCCCATGCTGGCGCTTTGTTTCAAGGAAGGTTAGGGGCAGGCGGATGGCTCTCCCCCCCGGACTTCCCGTGCGCCGTGCAAGCTTGCGCCTTCTCGATGCCGTGCTGCGCCGTGGCGAGACATTGGAACAGGCCGAAGCCGCCGCGATGGGCGATATCCGCAAGGCCCCCGACCGCGCGCTCGCCCGCGCCATCGCCGGTGAGACCCTGCGCTGGCTGACCGATCTCGATGTGCTGATCGATTCGGCGACAAAGCAGCGCCTGCCAGACGATGCCAAGGCGCGGATGGTGCTGCGGCTGATGCTCGCTCAGGCGCTGCGGCTGGACACGCCCGCGCACGCGGTGATCGCGACCGGCCTTGCGCTGCTTGACGGTGGCCCGCGGCGGCTCGCGCACGGAGTGTTCTCCGCCCTCGACAAGAAGGGCGCGAAACTGCCCGACGTGCCCACGCTGCCCGATCGTGTCGCCGCCCGCTGGGGCGCTGAAAAGATCGCAGCCATCGCCCCCGGCCTCGCCTTCCCGCCCGAACTCGATCTTGCCCTTCGTGACGCAGCCGAAACTGCGACCCGCGCTGTGCAGATGGGCGGCGTCAGCCTTGCCCCCGGCCACATCCGCCTGCCGCGCGGCGCGGCGGTGGAGAGCCTTGCGGATTTCAGGGATGGCGCGTGGTGGGTGCAGGATCTCGCCGCCTCGATCCCCGCCCGCTTGCTTGGCGCAGGAGAGGGCCGCTCTGCGCTCGATCTGTGCGCCGCGCCCGGCGGCAAGACCATGCAGCTGGCCGCGGCAGGGTGGAAAGTCACCGCGCTCGACATGTCGAAGCGCCGCCTCGATCTGCTGAAGGACAACCTCAAGCGCACCGGATTGAAGGCCAGCCCCGTCCGCGCCGACGCGCTTACTTGGGAGCCCAAGCACCGCTTCGATGCGATCCTGATCGATGCGCCCTGCACCGCCACCGGCACCTGCCGCCGCCACCCCGATGTGCTGCACCGCATCGGCAAGGG
>JAIEOM010000231.1 GCA_019750455.1 Sphingomonadales bacterium
CTACGCCCTCCTCGACAAGCTTCGCGCCGCCCACCCGAAGGTCGAGATCGAAAGCTGTTCGAGCGGCGGGGGGCGGATCGATTTCGGCGTGCTCGCCCGCGTCCACCGCGTCTGGCCGTCGGACAACAACGACGCCATCGAGCGCATCCGGATCATGCGCGCATGGTCGCAGTTCCTGCCGCTGGAGGTGCTCGGCAGCCATGTCGGCCCGTCGCCCAATCCGATCACCGGGCGCCGCCTCGCGATGGATTTCCGCGCCAAGGTAGCGATGTTCGGACACATGGGGGTGGAGGCGGACCCGGCGCGCATGACCGACAAGGAGCGCGCATGCCTCGCCGCCCACATCGCACTCTACAAGCAGTGGCGCGGCGTGCTGCATGCGGGCGATCTGCACCACCTCGCCCATCCCGATGCGAACGTGACAGCGATGATGGTGACGCATGGCGACAAAGCCCTCGCCCTCGCTGTGCAGACCGCATTCTCTCCCGTTTTCGATGCCGCACCGGTGCGGCTGGCCGGGCTGGAGCCGGATGCCCGTTACCGCGTCACCCTGCCCGAACCGTGGCCGCCACGCGCCAGGCACTACCTCGCCGATCCCGACCGGTGGCGCGAAGGCCTCGTCCTGTCCGGCACCGTGCTGATGACCCACGGCCTAGCCCTCCCCCTCACCCACCCCGAAACCGCGTGGCTGATCGCTCTGGAGAAAATCGCGTGAAACTCGGCTGCTGCTACTATCCCGAACACTGGCCGGAGGAATGGTGGGCCGAGGACGCGCGCCGGATGCGCGCGATGGGCCTGCAACTGGTCCGCATCGGCGAATTCGCATGGAGCCGGATCGAGCCGGAACACGGCACCTACGACTGGGGCTGGCTCGACCGCGCCATCGAAACCCTGCACGCCGCAGGCCTCAAGATCATCCTCGGCACGCCCACCGCAACCCCGCCCAAATGGCTGGTCGACCGGATGCCCGATATGGTCGCCATCGACGAACAGGGCCGCCCGCGCGGGTTCGGCTCGCGGCGGCATTACTGCTTCAGCCATGAAGGCTACCGTGAAGAGTGCCGCCGGATCGTCACCGCACTGGCGACCCGTTACGGCAAGCACCCCGCCATCGCCATGTGGCAGACCGACAATGAATATGGCTGCCATGACACGGTGCTGAGCTTCTCCGCCGCCGCCGCCAGCGCCTTTCGCGGCTGGCTGGCCGCCCGCTACGGCACGCCCGAGGCCTTGAACACCGCGTGGGGCAACGTGTTCTGGAGCATGGAATACCGCAGCTTCGCCGAGGTCGATCCGCCGCACCTGACCGTGACCGAAGCGAACCCTGCGCACTGGCTCGATTACCGCCGCTTCGCCTCAGATCAGGTCGCAAGCTTCAACCGCGAGCAGGTCGACATCATCCGCGCCCACTCCCCCGGCGTGGACATTACCCACAATTTCATGGGCTTCTTCACCGAGTTCGACCACCACGATGTGGGCCGCGATATCGATGTGGCAACATGGGATTCCTATCCGCTCGGATTCCTCGAACAGTTCTGGTTCTCGCCGCAGGAAAAGGCCGCTTATCTCCGGCAGGGTCACCCCGATATCGCCGCCTTCCACCATGACCTTTACCGGGGCTGTTCCGGTGGCCGCTGGGGCGTGATGGAGCAGCAGCCCGGGCCGGTGAACTGGGCGCGCTTCAACCCCGTGCCGCTGCCGGGCATGGTCGCTCTGTGGACGCTGGAAGCCTGCGCGCACGGGGCAGAACTGACGAGCTATTTCCGCTGGCGGCAAGCACCCTTCGCGCAGGAGCAGATGCACGCGGGGCTGCTGCGCCCCGACAGCACCGAGGCCGAGGCGGCGGACGAAGTGCGCGCGGCGGCGGCGGTGCTGGGCGAGATCGGCCAGCAGGTCGCGGTCAAGGCTCCGGCCGCGCTGGTTTTCTCCTATGAGGCTGCGTGGGTGATCGGCATCCAGCCGCAGGGCCAGAGCTTCCGCTATCTGGAGCTGGTGTTCGAATGGTACTCGGCCCTGCGGGCGCGCGGGCTGGATGTCGATATCGTGTCGCCTGCCGCCGATCTGTCGGGCTACCGGATGGTGCTGGTGCCGACCTTGCCGATTATCCCGGAGGGCTTTGCCGAAAAGCTGGCGGCGCTCGATTGTCCGGTACTGCTCGGGCCGCGCTCGGGGAGCAAGACGGCGAGTTTCTGCATTCCCGATGGCCTTGCGCCGGGGGCATTGCAGGCGCTTGTGCCGCTGACCGTCACCCGCGTCGAAAGCCTGCGCGACGGCGTGGCCGAACCGGCAGAGGGCTTCACCGTCACCCGCTGGCGCGAGGATGTGGAGAGCGAGCTTGAACCGGAACTGGCGGATGGTGCGGGCCGGGCGGTCGTTTCCTACCAGAACGGGGTGCGGTATTGCTCCGTCTGGCCCGACCGCGCGCTGCTCACGCTGCTGGTCGAGCGGATGGCGGGCGAGGCGGGCGTCGAATTGCACGATTTGCCCGAGGGAATCCGGGTGCGACGCACGCAAACCCATGTTTTCACATTCAATTATTCCGCAGAGAGCGTTTTCGTGCCGCATCTAGGGGCGGTCTTGCCCCCTGCCAGCTGGCATCTAGCCCCCCGCTAGACCCCGCTTACCCCCCTGCTAGACCCCCTCCAGCAGCCGCCGATAATGCGATTCCAGCGTCTCCGAGCCGAATTCCGGGGTAAGCTCGGCGGAATAGGTGCCGGTCGCCGGATCGAGCACCAGCATCGATTCGGTCGCGTAATAGCGGGCGATGCGGGCATATTCGGCCTTCTCGGCAAACCAGCCTGAAAACGGCGCGCCAAGGCCCAGCAGGCGCTCGGCAAAGGTGAATATCCCGGGTGAAACCGACTTGAACCTGGGTGGCTTCCCCGCCGCGCGAAACAGGATTTCTCCCTGTTCTTTCAGGGAGATGGCAGGCCCCGCCCCGCCAATGGGGAGGGTCTTGTCCCGCATCGCGGGGTTGTCGATCGCAGACGTGATGAACCGCGCCAGATCATCGTCGCTGATCGGCTTGCAGCGGGTGAGGTTCCCGTCGCCGAAGATCAGGAACGGCTTGCCCGCTTTCACCCTTTTTACCTGTCCGGACAAGGACTTGAAGAAAGCAGTGGGGCGGATGATGGTATGGCCGATCCCGCTGGCGGCCAGCTCCGCCTCGAAGGCGAGCTTGGCATGCTGGAAGGCGAGGAGCGGCTTCTGGACGCAGATCGCGGAAAGCAGAATGAAGTGTTCGGCCCCTGCGGCCTGCGCGGCCTTCAGAAAATCGGAATTCGCTTGATAATCAACCGCCTGTGCATCCCTCGGGCTGCCCGAACGCGAGGCGATGCAGGAGATCGCGACCTCCGCCCGCGCCCCTTTCATAAGGGCCGCCAATGCCTCCCGATCCGCCAGCGCAGCCCGCGGCACGGTGATCACGTCATGCCCCTCCGCCGTCAACCGCCGCAGCACCGCCGCGCCGATCGTGCCGCTCGCTCCTGCGAGCGCAACGCGGCGTGGTGTAGGAGTGCCCCCGGTCATTCCCCACCCTAGCCCGCGCCGCAGCGAAGCGCAAAATTGCGAGGGGCCGCCCCCTTGCCCGCCCCCGCATCCCGGCGCATCATCGGCTCCGGGAGAAGGAGAGCAGCAATGGCAGCCGAATACGATCTGGTGATCCGCAGCGGGACCATCGCCGACGGGACCGGCGGAGACCTGATCGAGGGCGACATCGCCATCACCGCAGGGCGCGTGGCGGCAATCGGCAAGGGCCTCGGCCGGGGGAGCGAAGAGATTGATGCCAAAGGCAAAATCGTCACCCCCGGGTTCATCGATGTGCACACCCACTACGATGGCCAATGCATCTGGGCAGAGGAACTCTCCCCCTCGTCCTCGCACGGGGTCACGACCGCGGTGATGGGCAATTGCGGCGTCGGCTTCGCACCCTGCCGCCGCGAGGATCACGCAATGCTGATCAACGTGATGGAGGGGGTGGAGGACATCCCCGGCGTGGTGATGACCGAAGGCCTGCCGTGGGATTGGGAGACTTTTCCCGAGTATCTTGAAACGGTTGCCGCCGGACGGCGCGATATCGATATCGCCGCCTACCTCCCCCACTCGCCCTTGCGCGTCTACGCGATGGGCGAACGCGGGGCCGCACGCGAAGTGGCCACCGAGGACGATCTCGCCCTCATGCGCCGCCTCACCGCCGAGGCGATGCGGGCCGGAGCACTGGGCTTTGCAACCTCGCGCCTCTCGATCCACAAGACCGCAGACGGCGAGGCTATCCCGACATTCGATACCGACATCGCCGAACTCGAAGCCATCACGCGCGGCATGGCGGATGTCGGGGCCGGAACGTTTCAGGTGGTGCTCGATGCCTTCGTCGGGTGGGACAAGGAATACGCGGTCATCGAAAGGGTGATCGCCGCCAGCGGCCGCCCGGCGACCTTCACTTTGGCCTCGGGCAATGACGCACCGCCGCGCTGGCGGCGGGTGCTGGAGATGCTGGAGCGCACCAATGCGAACGGCGGCATCGCCAACGCACAGGTCATGCCGCGCCCGATCGGCCTCATCGCGGGGCTGGAGCTGACGGTGCATCCCTTCGTGCTGTGCCCGAGCTGGTCCAAGATCGCCCACCTCTCCATCCCCGAACAGGTCGCCGCGATGCGCGATCCTGCCCTGCGCGCGGCGCTGATTTCGGAGGACTTCACCCCCGGCCATCCCTTCAACGAGCTGGCGCGCAACTGGCGCTGGCTGTTCCCGCTCGACAACCCGCCCGACTACGCTCCGCCTCCGCACATGAGCATGGCCGGGCAGGCCGCCGCGCGCGGATGCAGCCCGCAGGAGATCGCCTATGACCGGCTGCTGGAGACGGAGGGGCGCGGGCTGTTCCTCGCGGCGCTGGGCAATTACGAGAATGCCAGCCTCGCCAGCGCGCACGAAATGCTGCGCCACCCGCACTGCGTGCCCGGGCTGGGTGATGGGGGCGCGCATTACGGGGCGATCTGCGATGCGAGCTATTCGACCTATCTGCTGACGCAGTTCGTCAAGGGCAAAGGCCCCCTCACGCTCGGGCTGGCAGAAGCGGTGCACATGCTGGGCCAGAAGGCGGCGCGCGCGGTGGGCTTCAGCGATCGTGGCATTCTACAGGTCGGCGGACGCGCCGACATCAACGTGATCGATCTTGACGGCCTCACGCTGCACCTGCCCGAAGTGGTCCGCGATCTGCCTGCGGGCGGGCGCCGTTTGCACCAGCGCGCCACCGGCTACGAGGCGACCATCGTGGCGGGCGAGGTGATCCGGCGCTTCGACCAGTCGACAGGCGCGCGGCCCGGGAAACTGGTTCGCGGCAGCGGCTACAAGGCGGCAGCCTAGCGGGCCGGCTGCGCTGCGAACAGCAGGCCGCTGCCCGCGTCGGGCACCTCGACGAACCCCTCGGGCGGCAGCACATCGCGCGTGGGATTGCCGACGATCCAGATGTGGGTGAAGGCCCCGAGCGGCAACTTCGCCAGAGAAGTGGAGAGCCGTGGCCGGTTGACCGAAGGCGTGCATTCCTCCCGCACCACCAGATGCGAGGGATCGCGCACGAAAGGCTCGGCAGCAGGGTAGCGCACCCGCATCGGGTTCACGCCGGGCTGCTGCCACTGGTCGTTCACGAAGGCGCTCTTGCGCGCCATCGCCGCCCCGGCGAGGTGATCGAGCGGTGCAAGCGCCCAAAGCGTGCGGCACGGCTTGACAGAGAAGAAGGCAACCCGCGCCCCCTCAGGCAGCCGGTCCACCGCCGGCAGCGCCGCCTGCACCAGCCGGTCCTGCCGGGCATAGGCGATTGTCGTCGTCGTCATCCGCACCCCGAAGAAGGCCAGCGCCAACGCGCCCGCCACCAGCAGCGCGCGCGAGCCGTGCCGCAGCGGGCCGATAGCCAGCAGCGCTGTCGCCATAGCGTAGGGGGCCAGCCGCATATCGGCAAAGGCCGATCCGAACACGCGGAACGGCAGGGCGAGGAAGAAGATCAGGCACAGCAGCGCCGCTATGCCAAGGCCCCGGTTGACCGGCACCTTGCGGCTCGCCAGCATCCAGCCAAGCAGCATCGTGATTGCCGCGAGCGAGGCCATGTCGAAATCACGCCAATAGGTGCGCAGCACCGAAATCGCCCAGTTCAGCTTGAACTGCCACGCCCAGCCCGACATCGCCGCGCCCGAGCTTTCCGCCCGCCAGATCACCATCGGCACCACCGGCAGCAACAGCGGCCAGCATGCGGCAAGGATGCGCAGCACCGCGCGCACCGGGTGCATTCTGGCGGCCCACACCTCGGCCAGCATCGTCGATCCGGCGAGCAGGCCGAGGAACGCCCAGCCATAGGTATGCGCGACCCAGATGCCCGCACCCGCCACGCCCAGCCAGATCGTCGCCAGCCCCTCGCGCCCACGCGCCCGCAGCCGCAGCCACGCGGCATAGGCAAGCAGCGCCAGCGCCATGCTCAAGGTGTAGTTGATGAACCCGTAATTGAACGGAAAGCCATAGAGGAACGGGATCGCGGCGATCGCGAACGGCGTCACGCGGCCATGCACCGCGCGGCTCACCGCGATCAGCCCCAGCGCACCGAGGGTCTGCGTGATCATCACCGCGCCCCGCACCGCGCCCTCAAGCCCCAGCACGGGGTACAACACCTCGACCAGGAGGTCCGCGCCGAGGTTGCCGATCAGCTTCCACTCGAAGGTGAAGTAAGGCTGCAAGCCGGGACGCTGCGCCAGCTCGGTCTGCACCGCATAGCGGCCAAGGTGGCCCCACAGGTCGGTCAGCGGGGCGATCCCCACCACGAGCAGCGGCGCCAGCGCGGCAAGGCACGCCAGCACAAGCACCGGCCAGCGGTCCAGCCAGTCGAACGGCTGCCGCACGCCGTCCAGCGGCGCGATGGAGGGGGCGGAGGCGGCGTTCATTCGGATGCTGCGGGCCTGAAGACGACGAATTGGGAGAGCAGGAAGAAGATCACCACATAGGTGCTGATCGCCGGCAATTGTGCCAGTGCGCTATCCTCGCCAAGCACGCCCTGTGCGGCGAACAGCACCGCAAGGTTGACCCCGTAGGCGACAGCGAAGGCGGCGAGGAACTTCGCCACCTCCCGCCCGCGCACCGCGCCGGTCACGCCGAACACGAAACGGCGATTGAGGGTGAAGGACAGCACCAGCCCGACGCCGAAGCCTGCCGCATTGGCCACCGGACCGCTCAGCCCCGCCCACAGCCCGGCGAAGATCACCGCCCAGCCCACTGCCGAATTGGCAAGGCCGGTCAGCCCGAAACGCAGCAGGCGGGCAAGCATCGGTGCAGGACTCCTCAGCGCGCGACGAGGCAATATTGCGCGCCCAGCGGCAACCAGCCGAGCCCCCGCTCAAGCGGACGCAGCGGCGCGGCGAAGGCGGGGAAGAACAGCGTCCAGCGCAGATCCACATCCGTGAAGCCCGCCGCACGGAAGCGGCGGCGCATTTCCGGCGCACTGATCAGCACGGCATTGGCATCGAACGGGCAGGTCGCCACCGCATGCCGGGTGAGCGGGTTCCATGGATTGTGCTCGAACAGGATGAAGCGCCCCTCGGGCGCCAGCGTGCGGCGGATCTCGCTCAGCAGACGGATGTGGTCGCTTTCCGGGATGTGGTGGAACACGCAGGCCGTAAACACCAGATCGAAGCTGGCATTGTCGAAGGGCAAGGTCTGCCCGTCATAGCACACCGTCTCCAGCGGACGGATCGCTCGCGCGGCACAATGGGTCAGCGAGCGCGAGGAAACGTCAAGCGCCGTCAACGAGGCATCGGGAAAAGCGCGTTGCAGGTGGGCGACGCAGTTGCCCCGTCCCGCGCCGAAATCCATGATCCGCTGCGGCACGGTGCCAGCCGCCGCCATCACCCGCGCGGCTTCCTTTGCCTTGTATTCGGCAAAAAATTCCGGATCCTCGCCGCTCAGCTTGACCGACTGGGCGTGCTGCGCGTCGTATTCGTCAACGTAAGCGTCGAATTCAGCCTGCGACACGGATGCCCTCGCTCGGCTTGGGATCGGCAGAGGCCGCCGCCTCCACGCCTTCCGGCTCCTGGTTGGCCGCGATCGGATGGCGGCGCACCTCGGAGATGATGAACAGCGGGCGGGCCTTGCCCTCCATGTACATCCGGCCGAGATATTCGCCGAACACGCCCAGCACAAGCAGCTGCACAGAGCCGAGGATCAGGGTCAGCGCGGCAAGGCTCGCCCAGCCTTGCACCGCCCCGCCCTGCATCCAGGCCCACACCACCCACACGAGTGCGGCAAGGCCGGCAAGCCCGAACAGCATGCCAAGGTGCGAGGCAAAGCGCAGCGGCACGACCGAGAAGCTGGTGATCGCATCCACCGCCAGCGCGATCATCTTGCGCAAGGGGTAATTCGTCTCCCCCGCAAACCGCGCGTCGCGTTCATAGGGGAAGGCGATCTGGTTGAAGCCGATATAGCTCACCAGCCCGCGGATGAAGCGGTAACGCTCCGGCATGGCATTGAGCTGGTCGACCACCCGCCGCGTCATCAGGCGGAAATCGCCGGTGTCGCGCGGGATGTGGGTATCGACCATGCTCGCCAGCATGCGGTAGAACAGCGAGGCGGTGCCGCGTTTGAAGGCGGTCTCCCCGTGGCGCTTTACCCGCTGGCCGTAGACCACGTCATAGCCGGCGCGCACCTGCTCCAGCATCGGGCCGAGCAGTTCGGGCGGGTCCTGCAAGTCCGCATCGAGCACGAACACGAGGTCACCGCGCACGTGATTGAGCCCTGCGGTCAGCGCCAGCTGGTGCCCGTGATTGCGCGAGAGGTTGATGGCAACGATGCGCGGATCGTGATCGGCATGACGGCAGATTGCGTTCCAGCTGCCGTCCTTCGACCCATCGTTGATGAGGATAAGCTCGTAACGTTCGCCAAAAATGGCATGTGCCGCCTTGGTGACGCGCTCGATCAGTGCATCAAGCCCGGCCTCCTCGTTATAGACGGGGATGACGACCGACAGCTCGCAGGAGCCGGAAAGATTATGCGGAAGCTGCAAGTGCCCAGTCCTCCAGAAGCCCGAGAGATGACGCCAACAAAACCAAGGTCAGTCGCGCATCCCGGCCCAAGGCCCGAACCTCCGCCCCGCGCGTAAGGCGTGTGGTGCCGCTTACGTGACTCGAACACGTGACCCCATCATTACGAATGATGTGCTCTACCGACTGAGCTAAAGCGGCAATCCGACAACTGCGGACTAGGGCTTGCGGCGCCAGTTCGCAATCGCAAAAAAGGTGGAGGCCCGAGCCGGAATCGAACCGGCGTGCAAGGATTTGCAGTCCTCTGCGTAACCACTCCGCCATCGGGCCGAGCCTCCCGGGGCTCGCACCCCGGACGGAAGCGGCGCACTAGCGATTCGGCGGCGGCTTGGCAATCTGTGATTGGCGGATGTGTCTTCCCTAACGTCAGTCTGGACGGAGCGCGCCTTGCGCGGCATGGCATCGGGCATGACTATCGCCAGCCTTCTCGCACCCGTCACCGGCCAGTCCGGGCCTGCCCGCCTCACCCATGCCGCCGACTGGATGCAGGGCAGGACGCTGTATGGCGGAGCCTCGGCGCTGGTGGCCTACACGATGGCGGTGCGGGCATTTCCGGGCCTGCCGCCCCTGCGCGCCGGACAAATCGCCTTTGTCGCGCCGGTGGGCGAGGACATCGAACTGCGAGCAGACGTTGTTCGCCAGGGACGCAACGTCACCCAGCTGCGCAGCGAGATCCTGTGCGAAGGCCGCATCGCCCTCAGTGCTTTCTGGCTGTTCGGCGAGGGGCGCGAAGCCAATGCCGTGCACTCCTCGGCCATCCCCGAGGACTGGCCCGGCCCGCCCGAGGACAACGCCGAGGTCACCCACAGCTTCGCCCCCGCCTTCGTCGCGAAGAATTTCGAACTGCGCCACGGCCAGACCAAGGGCACCGATCGCGGTGCGACCGTCCGGCGCTGGGCGCGGCTAACCGAAGCGCATGATCTCGACCCGGTCTCGAAACTGGTGCTGATGGGCGACGTCATGCCGCCCGGCGCGATGCGTGCGATGCAGCGGCAGGGCCCGATCAGCTCGATCAACTGGTCATTCAACGTGCTCGCCCCGGACAGCCGATCGCGCGATGGCTGGTATCTCGCCGAAAACGCCAGCCAGCACGCTGACGCGGGCTACTCCTCGGAGCGGCTGAGGCTGTGGGACGCGGACGGGCGGCAGGTGCTTGACGGCATGCAGTGCGTGGCGGTGTTCGGCTGAGGCGTTCCG
>JAIEOM010000204.1 GCA_019750455.1 Sphingomonadales bacterium
GGGCAACAACCACGGAGACGCCCTTGGCGACGCGAGCAGACCGCCTCATCCACGACAATGCCGATCCCCATGCGCCCCCGCGTGCGGTGCCGCGCGGCGATGGCACCGCCTTGCCTCGCATCGATGAAGGCGGAGGCGGCGGCACCGGTGTGGGAAGCGGCGGTGCCGGCGGCGGAGGTGGCGGCGGCGGGGGCGCGGCGCCGTTCCTGCCCGATCCCGGCTTCCTGTGGCTGGTGTTCCGCCGCCGCCTGTGGCTGTTCCTTGCCGTTGCCGCCGCCGTGCTGGCACTGGTCGCCGCCTATACCCTGACCCGCCCGGTGCTCTATTCCGCATCGGCCAGCGTGCTGATCGAGCTGCGCCAGCCCGAGGTGCTCGAAAGCGATCCCGTCGCCCCCAAGATGGCGAGCGATACCAATGTGATCGATACCGAAGTCGAGATTCTCTCGTCGCGCCGGCTGGCGGGGCGGGTGGCCGATGCGCTGAAGCTGGAAACCTGGCCCGAGTTCGCGCGTGCCAGCCGGTTGGAGCAGCCCGCCACGGGTGCGCCCGAACCCGGCACGCACCCCTTGGCCAATGCGGTGCTGGCGCGCATGGACATCCGCCGTTCGGGCCTGACCTATCTCATCGACATCACCGCCCGCGCCGAAAGCCCCAAGCTCGCCGCCGCGCTCGCCAATGAATATGCGCGCCAGTATCTGGCCCAGCAGCAGGAGATGAAAGCGGGCACATCGGCAGGGGCGCAGGAATTTCTCCAGACGCGGCTTGTCGACCTGCGTCGCAAGGCCGCCGAAGTCGATGCGGCGCTGCAAAGCTACATGATCCGCAACGGGCTGATGAGCGCCGAGGGCGCGACGATGGCCGAACAGGAGGTCTCGGTCCTCAATCAGGAAATTTCCGCCGCCCGCGCCGCGCTCGCCGAAAAGCAGGGCCAGCTGGCCGCCGCGCGCACCCGTGTGGGGCAGGGCGGCGGCGGGGCGGAAGTGCCCGCGGCGTTGCAATCGGGCACCGTCGTCCAGCTGCGCGCCCGCGAGGCCGAACTGACCGGAGAGGTCGCCCGGCTTTCGGCACGGCTCGGCCCGGAACATCCCGAACTGCGCCGCGCCAAGGGCGAACTGGGCGATATCCGCCAGCAGATCCAGCAGCAGATCGACCGGGTGATGTCCTCGCTGGAAAGCGATGTCGAGGCGGCGCGGTCGCGCCTCGCCTCGCTCGAGGCCAGCCAGAGCCGCGCGCGCGGTTCGCTGGTGGCGAACAATGCCGCACAGGCAGGCTTCCTCCAGCTCGAACGCGATGCCAAGGCAGCGAGGCAGATCTACGACACCTTCCTTGCCCGCGCGCAGGAGGTCGAGGCGCAGGCCGGGCTGATCCGTCCGGATGCCTCGATCGAGACGCTCGCGAGGGAGCCGGTGCTGCCGTCATCGCCCAGCTATCCGCTCGCCGCGGTGGGCGGGTTGACGCTGGCGCTGATCCTCGGGCTCGCCGCGATCGGCGTGGCGGAATATCTCGACGCGCGCATCCGCACGCGTGCCGATGTGGAGTGGCGGCTCGGCCTTGCCTATCTCGGTGCGATTCCGGAGCTTTCGACGACCACCCGCAAGCGCAAGCATGAAGACGCGCCCGAGGATTACCTCCTCGCCCATCCGCAATCGAAATTCACCGAGGCGGTGCGGGCGCTGAAGAACGCGATCCTGCTCCAGCCGGGCGGCGCGCCGCGCAGCATCGCGGTGACATCGGCGCTCCCGCGCGAGGGCAAGTCGACGACGGCCATCTGCCTTGCGCGGATGCTGGCCGATGCCGGCATGCGCACCGTGCTGGTCGATTGCGACGCGCGCCGCCGCGCGGTCAGCAGCGTGCTGCTGCCGGAGGGGTGGCACGGGTTCGGCGAATATCTGCGCCGCGAAACCCCGCTCGCCCGGGCGCTGGCGGTGGACGAGGCGACGGGGCTTGCCGTGCTCGGCTCGCGCAGCCACGAAATGGGCGGGCGCGAGCTGTTCGTGCAGGTTCCCCTCGCCGAGATGCTGGCTGAACTGGCGGTGCAGTTTGATATCGTGGTGATCGATACAGCCCCTGTCCTTGGCGTCGCAGAAACGCGGCTGATCGCGGCAGGGGTGGATAGCACGGTGATGCTCGCCCGATGGCGCGACACGTCGGTCAAGGCCGCCGCGACCGCGTCCGATCTGCTGCTGGCCGCCGATGCCGATGTGGCAGGCGTTGCCCTGACCCGCGTGGATGTGCGCCAGTATGGCAGCACGGGCCAGCAGGACGTCTATTCCTATCAGGACAAGTTTGCGGGCTATTACGTCGACTAGAACACCAGCCGGACCCCGGCGCTGACCCGGTTGCGGGTGAATTCGCGGAAGAAGGCCTCGTCGGCGAAACGTTCGAAGCGGTCGGCGCGCACGAAGACGCGCAAGTTGCGGTCCACCTTCCACATCGCGCCTGCCATCAGGGTGTATTCTTCCGCCGAGGTGTCGATCTGGCCGATGGTCTCGATCCGGGCGAGGCCGACGCGCGCTTCAAGCACGAGGTTGCGCAGCAATTCGTGCTCTGCCTCCAGCCGCACCTGGCTGCGGATGTTGCCGCTGACCTCGCGCGCGCCGCCTTCTTCCACCTGCCGGTCGGCAAACAGGCGCAGGGAGGTAAGCGGGGTGATCGCCCAGGTGAGGTTCGCCCCGAACGACAGGCCGGTCAGGCCTTGCGCGGAAGGATCATCGATATCGCGGTGCAGCACGCCGGCGCGCACCTCGCCGCGCAGCAGGCTCGACAGTTCCAGCCGCACGCCGCCTTCCAGCGCGTAACCTGTGGTGTCGCGGTCGAAGGGATCGGGTGTGGCGGGATTGCCCGAATAGGTCAGGCGGTCCACCTGCCCGCGCACCAGTGCGGCAACGCGGGGGGATATCTCCAGAGCCGCGCTGATCGAGCCGCGGGTGTAGACCGAATCCCGGAAGTCCTGCTCCACCACCGTGCCATCGCGCGCTTCGGCATCGTCGAAATCCAGCACCACGATCTGCGCATCGCCGGTCAGCTGGAGCCGCCCCATTTCGTGCGCGAGGCTGAATAGCGTGTCGGCGCGGCGGAAGCGGGTCGGGCGGCGGGCCTGGCCTGCGCTGGTGATGTTGGCGCGGTCTTCGGCCAGCGCATCGAGCGCGGCGACAAGGCGGGCGGATGTGGCGCGGCTGATGTCGAGCCGCCCCTGCACCCGCGCCCCGCCTTCCATCACATCCTCGGTGGTGAACTTGCCGTGGTAGTTCTGCTGGACATAGGCGTTGGCTTCCAGCGAGTGGCGCTGCCAGCGCGAAACCAGCCGCGCCTCGCCGCGCACTGTCAGCTCGACATCGCCCTCGCCATTGTCGGGCAGGGCGAGGATGTTGTCGTCATAGCCGATCCGGGCCTCGGCGGCGGGGTAAAGAAAGAAGCTGCCGATCCGCCCGCCGACGGGTTCGAATTCGTCGGGCGTGCGCTGCATCGGGGTGACGGTGGGCGGCGGAGCGGGCGGGGGTGGCGGCGGCGGCGTCACCTGTGCGCGGGCGGCGGTGCTGACAAGGAGCAGGGCGGCAAGGGCGGCGATGCCTTGGGCGGTGCCGGTAACAGTGGTGGTGCGGCGCATCGGGTTTCCCTCCTGGTTGACACCCGCCTCGCCCCCTGACTGCGGACCCGCATCCACATGGGTTAGATTGTGCCGGGGTCAGGGCGCTGCGGGTGCCTCGCTGCGTTCGGCGGCGACAAGCCGGGCGACAGGGCCGGCCCCGCGTGACAGATCGGCAAAGCCGCCCACCTCGACCACCCGCCCGGCATTGAGCGCGATGACATGGTCAGCCACCGCCACCATCGACAGGCGGTGGGCGATCACCAGCACGGTGGTGTGTCCGCGCAGCGCGGCGACGGTGCGGGCGAAGGCTGCCTGGCTCTCCCAGTCCATCGCGCTGGTCGCCTCGTCCAGCACCAGAAGCTGCGGCTGCATCACAAGCGCGCGGGCGAGCGCGATGCGCTGGCGCTGCCCGCCGGACAGGCGGCTGCCGTTCTCGCCCAGCACGGTGCCGATCCCGTCGGCCAACCCGTGCACGAAATCCGCTGCCCCCGCACCCTCCAGCGCGGCCCACAATTCGGCATCGCTCGCCCCGCCGCGGGCGAGACGCAGATTATCGGCGATGGTGCCGGGAACAAGGAAATGCTCCTGCGGCACATAGGCGATCGCGCGCCGCCACAGGCGCGCGGTTTCGGGGGTGAGCGCCCGGTCGTCGATGCGGATCGTTCCGGCCTGCGGCGTCAGCAGCCCGCAGACGAGATCGGCGGTGGTGCTCTTGCCGCTGCCCGACGGGCCGACCAGCGCGGTGATCCGGCGCGCGGGGATGGCGAGATCGAGGCAGTCGATCGCGGGCCGGGCATCACCGCCGGGATAGGCATAGCGCACGCCTTCCAGCCGGATCGCATCGGCAAGGCGCGGCGGCAGGGCGAGCGGCGGGGGCGGCGGGGGCTCGGCCTCGGCGGCGCATTCGGCCCGGAACCGCTGGATATCGTCGAACACCGTCACCTCGCCCAGCAATTGCTGGAGGCCGGTCTGCATCACGGTGAATCGCGGGGCGATGCGCATCAGCAGCAGCAGGAAGGCGACAAGCTGCGGCAACGCCATGCCCAGCATCGCAATGCCGGCATAGACCAGCACCGCCACGGCCACCGCGCTCACCACCTGCGAGATGATCGTGCCCAGCGATGTGAGGCGCATATAGCCCACCGCCTCGGCATGGACCTTGCCCAGATTGTCGGCCAGCCGCGCGCGGTAGGCGGCCTCGGCCCCGTGGATCCGTGCGGTCTTCAGCCCGCCGAGATACTCCGAAACGGTGCGATACTGGTCGCGCTTGTTGGTGGTGCGTTCCCGCCCGAACCGTGTCGCGGCGGCGCGCAGCGGGGCGAGCAGGGCAAGGATGACGAGACCCAGCGCCGCGGCAGCCAGCATCATCACCGGCGAGATCACCCATGCCACCGCCAGATAGATCGCCAGGAGGATGATGGTCTGGAGCAGCATCATCACCGCCATCGCCGCGGAATAGACCCGCTCGACATCGGCGGTCAGCAGGTGGTGGAGATCAGTCGGGCGGCGGCGCACCAGCGCGTCCCAGCGCAAGCCGCCGATCGCTGCGAACAGATCGAGCCGCATGCGGTTCAGCAGATCGAACAGCAGATCGGCGAGATAGATGTTCTTTGCGCGGCCGAACACGCCTTGCAGCGCGACCAGCGCGACCAGTCCGGCCAGCGCCAGCGGCAGGCTGAGCGTGAGGCCGCCGGGCACCCCGCCGGGCAACGGCAGGCCTGCGCCCGGATCGCCTCCCGCCAGTGCCAGCAGCGGGATGACCAGCAGGATCGATATGCCCTCGGTCAGTCCGCCCAGCACCAGCAGGGCCAGCGCGATGGCAAAGCGCTGCCCGCTGTTCTGTGCGAGATAGTGCAGGAAGGGAAGGATCGCCCTCACGCGCATTCCGCCAGATGTGCGGCGACGCGGTCGACCACCGCGTCCAGCGCGGCGAGGTTGTCCGGCACGGTGAGGATCGCCGCCTCCGCGCTGTGGGCCAGCGCGGCGCAGGCCCGTGCATGGCGTGCGGCGATGGCCGGAGTGATCGCGGCGGGGCCGAAGCGGGTGCCGTAGGAAAAGCGCAGGAAGGCCTTCATCCGCTCCTTGGGGTCAAGCGGGCGGATGGCGAGGGCGGGGCCGCGGGTCAGCAGGAAGAAGTGCCCGGGCGCGCGCGGCGCTTCGGCAAAGCCTGCGTGGATCAGGAAGCGGTGCTTGTCGCGCACCAGCGGCACATCGGGGCGGCGGCCCAGCGCGGCATCGGCCAGCGCGCCCGAGGCGGCACGGGTAAGCTTGACCTGCGGGAAGGCCGGGGCAATCCGCGCGGCGTTTTCTCCCTGTCCCTCGATGGCGATGATGTCATCGGTGAGCAGGTCGTATCCCGCCCGCAGAAAGGCGGCGGCGGTGGTCGATTTGCCCGCGCCTTTGTCGCCCAGAAAGGCGAAGGCTGGCGTGGCGCCCGCCGGATCGGCCAGCGCGCTGCCATGCAGCAGAAAGGCGCCCCGCATCTGGAGCAGCAGGGCCATGACCGGGCCAAGCAGGGGAAAGGCGATCAGCGCCGGATCGACGCCGGGGCGCGGCTCGACCTCGATCAGCGAAGGCGCGGCGATCCGGAAGGCGCCGATCTGCGGGTAGAGGAGAAAGCAGGTGTCATCGCCGAAACGGAAGGTTCCCTCGGCCTCGGGCTCGGGAAAGGCGCGGCCGGTATCGACGCAGCGGATGACGAGATCGGGCGTGTCTGCCGGTGCCGTCCGCACGAGTTCGGGCAGGGCCAGATCGCTGGCGATGGCAAGGCCGAACGCGCGGTAGCTGTAGGCGGCTGCTTGCGCCGGGCAAGGGCGGGCGGCTGGGGAAGCGGCGGCGGGGATCATGCGGGGACCTCCAGTGGCGGGGCGGGGGCGGCGGCGGCGGCCGATGTGGGGCACCCGCTCTCCAGCCAGATGCCCAGCGCCGCCGCGCGCCAGATCATCTGCACCGCGCGCCCTTCGGCCAAATCGGGATCGGCGGTGATGGCGGCATAAAGCGCGGCGGCCTTGGCCGTATCGACATAAGGCGCGAGCGGGCTGGCGGGGGACGCGAGCAGGGCGCTGATCCGGTCGTGATGATGCCGCACCATTCCGCGCGCGAGGTGGACGGTGAAGTCGATCTTGTCGCGTCTGTGCAGGATGCTGTCCGGCACCACCCCCGCCATCGCCCGGCGCAGCACCAGCCGCGACCAGCCGCGCGACAGCTTCTCGCGGGCAGGCAGGCCGAGGCAGAATTGCACCACCTGCCGGTCCCAGAAGGGGTAGCGCGCGGCCACGCCCATCGCGCCGTAGAAGGCGGCGTGAACCTCGAAGCCGTAGGGCTGGAGCGGATCGGCAAGCACGGCGGCGTGCTGTGCAGCCTCGCCCCCTGCCGCCTCGGGCGCGGCGAAGGCGGCAAGGCGTTCGCGCAGGCGGGCGGTTTCGATCAGATCGCGCGAGAGAATGTGCCGCGGCGCGCGTCCTGCGGCGGTTGCGCTTTCGCGTTCAAGGGGGGCGAGCAGGCGCGCGATCACCGCTGCGTCGATGCGCCCGTGCTGGCGCAGGGCGACGCGGCGGGTCAGCACCCAGCGCGAACGCCCGTAATTGTCCGCTGCCCCGCGCGCCTCGCGCAGCAGGGCCAGCCACCGTCCGCGTGCGGCGAGTTCATCGAGCAGGCCGTAACCGTGGCTCACCACCTCGTCGCCGCCATGCCCGTCGAGCAGCACCGAAATGCCCCGGTCGGCAGCAGCGGCGACGACCTGCCGCATGCAGGCCAGATTGGGGGCGAGCACCGGCCCGTCGGTGGCTGCGAGCAGGCTCTCGAAGCCGCCGAAGGGCGCATAGCCATCCAGTTTCAGGACGGTCGGCGCAAAGCCGCCTGTAGCCAGCACGGCATCAAGGTGCGTCCGCTCGTTGCTGCGGGCAGGCTCGCGGAACATCATCGAGAAGACCGGCAGCGGGGGCGCCCCTGCCGCGCGGCGCCGGTCGCGCAGCAGGCAGGCGATCGAGGAGGAATCGAGCCCGCCGCTCAGCAGAACGCCGACCTGTTCCCCGTCCCCCGCGCGGCGGGCGACAGCGGCATCGAGCAGTGCGCGCAAGGTCTGCGGCGGGGGCTCGCCATGTTCGGGCGCGGCAGGCGCGAGGGCTGCGTGGCGGTGAATACGCAGCGCGCCGCTTTCGAAGACCAGCGTGTGGCCGGCCGGCAGGCGTTCGACACCCGCAAACCACGTCCCCCCGGCATCGAGCACGCGGCCATAGAGGAAATCGGCGATGGCCTCGCTGCGCAACGCAGCTCCGGCCTCCCGCAGCGCGCCAGCCGACTGGGCGACGTGCAGCGCGCGCCCTTCCATCCGGTAGACAAGCGGGCGCACCCCCGCCACGTCGCGCGCGCAGACCAGCCGCCGCGCGCGGGCGTCCCACAGGGCGAAGGCATAGGCCCCTTCCAGCCGGGCGGCGCAATCGCGCCCCCAGCGGCGATAGGCTGCGGCGATCACCGCGGCGGCGGGCAGGCCGGCCGGCGTGCCGAGCTGCGCGGCGAGCCCGGCGCGGTTGTCGAGCCGGGCATCGGCGACCACCACGATATCGCCATCAAGCATCACCGCCCCGCCATCGCCGCCGGCCAGCATCACCCCCGGCGCGGACCAGCCGCCTCCGGCAGGCAGCGCCGGCCGGTCATCGCCGGCGACCATGGCGCTGATCGCAGGAGAGGCTGCCATCAGCGCACTCCGGCGAGCGTGGTGAAATCCTCGATCCGCGTGCCCGCCGCGCCAAGGACGATGCGGTCATTGCATGCCACCCAGGCATGGGCGGCAAAGCGCCCCGTGTCGTCGCGCCGCACCCCGACCAGCAGCTCGCAGCCGTGCCCGGCGCGCGCCAGCAGCCATTGCAGCGCCAGCGCCTGCGTGAGACAGGACGCGCCCGGCACCAGCCGCGCCAACCGCTCGATCCGGCGCGCCAGCTGGCGGGCGTAGAAATGGGCGTGGGGAGAGGCAGGTGCCTGCGGCATCCGCGCGCGGACCGCGGCATATCCGGCGGCGCTCAGCGCAATCCGCATCGCGGCCAGCGCGGCCAGACATTTCGCATCAAGGCGCCAGCCGCGCGCGCGCTGTCACGCCGGCTGCGCGCATCGCACCAGCCCCGCCGCGTCAAGCTGGGTCACCAGCCGTTGGAGATCGGCGGCGATCCTGTCGCGCGGGGCATCGAATTCCGCGGCCACTTCGCCGACCAGCTGATCGAAGCGCACCGGCTGTTCCAGCGCGTCCCACACGAAGGCACCGACCTCGTTGAGGCTGTAATAAACGTAGGTCTTGAGATCGAGCAGGGCCGAGCCTTCTGCCAGCGTGCAACCGACCACCTCGGCATCGGCGCTGATCACTGTGCCGGCATCGATATGCGCCATGGGAAACCTTCCGGTAAACAGGGGACAGCGAAGACGAAGTGGGCGTGCGCCAGCGGGGGCTGCGGCGCACGCCCGGTGCCTGACGGCGCCGGCAGAAGGCTGGGCATGACTGCCGCCCCCTGCCGACTTACCGTCAGGACAGGCCGTCTTCAGGCCCGCAGGTCAGATCGCCGAAGGGCGTGCCCGCCGGGAAGGTCGCGTCGATCGCGTCAGGGCAGCCGCTCGCCTGCGTAAGCTTCTCGAAGGTGCCCAGTTCTTCAAGCACGGGGGGCGAGTATTGTCGTGTGCTCATGCGCTTTCTCCTATGGTCGATAGTCTTCAGCCTCTGAGTCGCGAGACCCAGAGGTGCGAAAAGAATGCGCGTTGACTTGAACGGAGCCGATCCTGCGGCGGGACAGCCTCAGGATAAAGCACGTTATTTAAATCAGGTCGCACACCCCTATCGTAAATCCAACGTGGATTTCGACCGTTTCAGCGTGGGGTTTCCTGATGAGTGCTGCATTCACCCAAGATATAAACCCGCTCGTCGCAGAAATTTCGTCAGGCGGTCTGCCAGGTGCGGCTAACGGACAAGCCGATCGTGCGGCGCTGGCCGCGCTGTGCCGGGCCAGCCTGACGGGCGAGATCGCGGGAACACAGTTCGCACTGTACGGAGAGCGGGCCGCACGCCTTGCGGCGCTGGCGATGCGCGCGCGAATGACGATGCCCTGCGCGCGCGCTTTTGCCGCCGCCAGCCTGCCGATGCCCGCGCCGCTTGCCAAGGGCGTGGATCAGACCCGCGCGCGCGCCGCGATCAGCAACGGACGGGTGATGGCGCTGGCGCGGATCGCCTTTCCGGTGCTCGCCCGGGCGCGGATTCCGGCGCTCGCCTTCAAGGGGCCGTTCCAGCATCGCCAGCTTCACGGCGATGCCTTTTTCTGCCGTTCGGGCGATCTTGATCTGCTTGTCGCGCGCGAGGATTTCGATGCCGCGCTGGCGGCTTTCGCTGCCGAGGGCTTTGCCCCGCGCGAGGATACCTCGGCGTGGTGGCGGATGATGCTGGGCGAGGTGCATCTCGTCCATCCGGAAGGCGGGGTGATCGATCTGCATCACCGCTTGCAGCAGCCCGGTTGTCCGCCCCCGCGCGATATCCGCGCGTTTTTGGGGGCAAGCCGTAGCGAAACCGTGGGCGGGGTCGAAATCGCGGTGCCCACCCCTGCGCAGGCGGTGCTGATCGCGGCGCTCAACTTCACCAAGGAATTCGCCCATCGCCGCCCCTCGGCGCGCTATGCCTATGATGTGGCCGCCGGCATTCTCGCGATGGGAGAGGCGCGGCGGCGGGCCTTTGCCGCGCTGGCCGAGGATCAGCGGCTGGAAGGGACGGTGGGCCTTGCAACGGCGCTGTGCGAGCGGATTTTCGCCATCACCCTGCCATTGGCCGCACCGCTGGCGAAGGCCGCGCTGCCCGGCTGGGCGGACCGCGATGCACTGCTGGCGATGGCCTTCGATCCCGATGCCTCGGCCACGGTCTGGCCGCGCCGCCGCGCGGTGCTGTGGGCGCTGTGCAGCCGGGGCGAGGGGCGCAGCGGCGGCACGCGCCGGGCCAGCGAGTTCTCGCGCGAGGCGGCGCGGATGTTCGCCAGCGAGGCCTTGCGCCGCGCCGT
>JAIEOM010000129.1 GCA_019750455.1 Sphingomonadales bacterium
ATGTCGCCATCCTTCAGCACCTTGTCGCCCGGAATGCCGTGGCAGATCACATGGTTGATCGAGATGCACGAGGAGTGCGCATAGCCGCGATAGCCGAGCGTCGCGGGCACCGCGCCGGCATCCAGCATCATGCCGCGGATCGCATCGTCGATGCTGCCGGTGGTGACGCCGGGCTTCACCAGTTCGACGCAGGCATCGAGGATTTCGGCGGCAAGCCTGCCGGCCTTCCTCATCCCCTCGAACCCCTCGGGCGTGTGCAGCTTGATGGAGCCATCGCGGTAGACGGTCGTATCGCCGTCAACGAGTTGATAATCGTGCATGGCCTTTACATAGCGTGGGCGGGCGCGAATTGCTACTTCGCAGCCACGAAAGCCGCCTTGTAGCGGGGCCGCACTGCCGCGAGCACTGCTGGCGTTACCGGCAGCGTCACCTCGTAAACCCCCTCGGCATAGGACCCGGCGACATATTGTCCGGCGAGAAGCTCGATACGATCGAACAGCTTCCCGTCGCTGGAGACGGGGTAAAGCTGAAGATCGGCAATCGGCGGACAGGGGAAGATATCGTCCTCCCCCATCACCGCGCTCGCCTCCTCGCCCAGCCGCTCGGCACGCTCGGTCTTCAGGCCTGCGCACCACCCTTCGCCCAGCGCGGCTTGCAGCGCGGCTGCCGAGGTGAACATGCGTTTGCTATCGAAGGCTTTCCGCGCCTGCCGGTCCCACACCAGCGCCTCGAAGCCGGTGTTTCCATGCGCCCCGCCGCTATAGACATAGACACTGCCCGACAGCACCAGAAAGCGCGGCGTATCGGCCACCACCGACCAGTCGCGGGCCAGATCGCGGTTGCAGCCGAAGCAGCCCTCGGCATCGGCATAGGACAGGCCTTCGGTAAAGTCGGCCTTCTGGTCGGCGAGCATCCGCGCGCGCTCGGCGGTGAAGCGGCGGACCAGTGCGGGGACAGCGGCGACCTCGGCGGGCCAGCTGTAGCTGAAACTGCGCTCCACTTCGCTCCCGCCTGCCGTGCGGTTTTCCTGATCGGTGAAAATCACGGTGCCGGTTTCCGGGCCGGGCGGCGGCGCGGCGGGTTGTTCCTCGCCTTGTGCGGATAGGGGCGCGGTGGCGGCGAGCAGCGTTCCCAACTGCAGGTTTGCGCAGGCCCGCCAAAAGTCGCCCTTGCCCCGCGCCAGAGCGGGCTTGCCCCTCTCCAGACCCCGCCTAGACCCCCGCTTGCCCGGGTTTGCGGCATGTTTCATGTGGAACATTGCCTCGGCCATCGCCCTTCCCTCCACTGCTGCCGAATCCGCTGGTGACATTCGGGTCACGGCGATTATGGAACGGGAATGCATGAAGCCAAAGCCCTGATCCGTCCCGACCGCGGCGAAGACGCCATTGCCATCCACCTCGTCAACAAGGACGGGTTCGAAGCCTTCGCCAAGGGCCTTGCCGCGGGCCAGCGGGCAGCCTTGGCGGCGCAGAAATTCGAAGGCGGCGGCTATCAATATGCCATCGTTCCGGACGGGGATTCGTGGTTCGTGGTTGGCGGCGTGGCGAACCCCGAAAGCCTGTCGAGCTGGTGCCTCGCCAAGCTTGCCGAGGACCTGCCGGAGGGGCTCTACCGCCTCGCCAGCGGGGACCCCGGCCCGGCGATGTTCGGGTGGGTGACGGGGCAGTACCGCTTCACCCGCTACAAGAGCGAGGACAAGGGACAGGGCCCGCGCGTGCTGCTGACCGGGCAGGTCGGCCAGATTGACGGCTATGTCGCTGAAGCCGAAGCGGAAATAATGGTGCGCGATCTCGTCAACGCGCCGCCCGAAGACATGGGCCCCGCCGCACTGGAGGCCGAGTGCGAGCGGCTCGCCAAGGCCTACAAAGCGGAACTGACCGTGGTGCGCGGCGAGGCTCTGGAGCAGGACTACCCGATGGTCCATGCGGTGGGCCGGGCGGCGGCCCGTCACCATGCGCCCCGGCTGATGCACCTCGTCTGGGGCGATCCGTCGCACCCGGTGCTGGCGGTGGTCGGCAAGGGGGTGTGCTTCGATAGCGGCGGCCTCGACATCAAGCCGGCGAGCGGCATGCGCCTGATGAAGAAGGACATGGGCGGCGCGGCCCACGCACTGGCGCTGGCAGGGCTGGTGATGGGCGCGCGGCTGAAGGTGCGGCTGCATCTGCTTGTTCCGGCAGTGGAAAACGCCATCGCCGGCAATGCCTTCCGGCCCGGCGATATCCTCAAGACGCGCAAGGGCCTCACAGTCGAGATCGACAACACCGATGCCGAAGGCCGCCTGATCCTCGGCGATGCGCTGACCCG
This sequence comes from Sphingomonadales bacterium, assembly GCA_019750455.1. GTDB lineage: Bacteria > Pseudomonadota > Alphaproteobacteria > Sphingomonadales > Sphingomonadaceae > Erythrobacter. The sequence goes on from JAIEOM010000129.1 coordinate 2,305, forward strand.
CGCCTCGGAGGAGACCCCCGATCTGATCGTCGATTTCGCCACGCTGACCGGCGCGGCGCGAGTGGCGCTCGGGCCGGATCTCCCTGCCCTCTTCGCCCGGAGGGACGAGACGGCGGAAGCCTTCCTCGCCGCCGGCAAGGCGAACGACGATGCCGCCTGGCGCCTGCCGCTGCACGATGCCTACCGCGAATACCTCGCCTCGGACGTCGCCGACATGGCGAACTCGGCGGCAAACCCCTTTGCGGGGGCGAGCGTCGCCGGGCTGTTCCTCGACCGCTTCGTCGGAGAGGGGCTGGACTGGGTCCATTTCGACACCTTCGCCTGGAGCCCTGCCCCCAAGCCGGGCCGCGCGCGCGGCGGACGGGGGCTCGGCCTCAGGGCGGCATGGCACGCCATCCGCGCGCGATACGCGGGCTAAGCTTGCCCCGCGCGCTGCTTGCCGCTAACGGGCCTGCCACGCCGTGCCTGGGGAGAGGCTGCGGCGCCACCAGTATCGGGAACGCAGATGAGCGGCGCGACGCGCAAGGACAGTGATTATGCAGTGCCGCAGGGCGTGCTGGGCCTGAAGGGTCCGGTCGAAAAGCCCGCGCCCGGCACGCTGCCCCTGCGCGGCGATCTGGCACACATGGCGCTCGCGGGCACGCATCTGGCCGCGCACTATGTCATCCCCCATGTCCACACGGTGGGTAGCGCGGGCGCGGGCCTGCGCCTCAATCCGCGCGGCGATGCCGAAGTGTTCGCCGAGCTTGCCGCAGGAAGCCGGTTCGAGCTGCTCGATGTCGCAGGCGATTGGGTGTGGGGCTGCCCCGGTCCGCAAGGGCCCTCGGGCTGGTGCCGGGCGAGCGATCTCGCCCCGCAGGGCGCCTGACGCGCGGTGGCGATCCGGCTGTTCATCGACGGGGCTGCAGGCACCACCGGCCTTGAAATCCGCGAGCGTTTGCAAGGGCGTAACGAATTCGAACTGCTGGTGCTCGACGACGCCCAGCGCAAGGACGAAGCCGCCCGCCGCGACGCACTCCGCGCCGCCGACATCGCGATCCTGTGCCTGCCCGACGAGGCGGCGAAGGAGGCGGTGAAGCTGGCGGAAGGCTCCGGCACCCGCGTCATCGACGCCTCCAGCGCGCACCGCGTTGCCGAGGGGTGGACCTATGGTTTTCCCGAGCTGATCGGGCACGAGGCCATCGCCAACGCGCAGTTGGTGAGCAATCCGGGGTGCTATCCCACGGGCTTCCTCGCGCTCGTCGGCGGTCTGACCCGTGACGGGATCATACCTCGCGACTACCCCTACTCGGTCAATGCGGTGAGCGGCTATTCGGGCGGCGGCAACGCCCTGATCGATCGCTTCAGGGCAGAGCCTGATCTGGCCTTCCGGGCTTACGGCCTCGGCATGGGGCACAAGCATCTCGCCGAGATGCAGGCCTATGCCGGGCTGGAACGTCCACCGGTCTTTTCGCCCAGCGTCATCCCTGCATTTCGCGGTATGGTTGTCGACGTGCCGCTCGACCTCGTGCGGCTGGGGCTCGACGACCGTCCGATCGATCTTGCAGTCTGGCTGGAAAACTGGTTCGAGCGCTCGCCACTGATCAACGTAAACTGGCCGGTCCAGACACCAAGCGAATTGTTGATCCGGCAGGATGCCGCGTCGTGGGACGGCATGGAGCTGTATTGCTGCATCGACGAAACCGGCACGCAGGCACGCCTGATCGCGGTGCTCGACAACCTCGGCAAGGGCGCTTCGGGGGCCGCGATCCAGAACCTCAACATCATGTGCGGCCTGCCCGAGACTACGGGCCTTCGCCTATAATCGCGGCGCGATTGCTTAAAATTTAGGCAAGCCCCGATCAGATGCTGTGCACCCATTGCGCAGCGCACCATAATGTTGCTAACCGCGCCCTATCGGCGAAAGACATCCCTCCCCTTGAGTCTTCAAGCGGCAAGGATCGTTCAAGGCCATCACCTTAGGGCTTGGCACGATTCTTGTTACGAATCGTCTCAGCAATCAGTCAGGCACGGATGGGCCAACCGGATGGGGACGACGTGAAAAAGATCGAAGCGATCATCAAACCCTTCAAGCTCGACGAGGTGAAGGAGGCGCTCCACGAAATCGGCGTGTCCGGCATCACCGTGACCGAAGCCAAGGGTTTCGGCCGCCAGAAGGGCCATACCGAACTCTACCGCGGCGCCGAATATGTCGTCGACTTCCTGCCCAAGGTGAAGCTCGAAGTCGTCGTCGCCGACGATCAGGCGGAACGTGTGGTCGAAGCCATCGCCGCAGCCGCCCAGACCGGCCGCATCGGCGATGGCAAGATCTTCGTGACCGCGATTGAGAGCGCGCTGCGCATCCGCACCGGCGAAACGAACGACGACGCCATCTGATTTTCACTCTCTCCGGCCTGCCGCGGGGGCAGGCCAAGCCTATCAAATACCCGGAGGCAATACCGAAATGTCGAAAGCAAAAGACGTCCTGAAGAAGATCAAGGACGAGGAAATCGAGTGGGTCGATCTGCGCTTCACCGATCCCAAGGGCAAGTGGCAGCACCTCACCATGGTCGCCAGCGTCATGGGCGAAGACGAGCTGGAAGACGGCCTGATGTTCGATGGTTCGTCGATCGCCGGCTGGAAGGTCATCAACGAATCCGACATGATCCTGAAGCCGGACCTGACCGAAACCTGGGTCGATCCCTTCAGCGCCACCCCGATGCTGATCATCAACTGCGACATCGTCGAGCCTTCGACCGGCGACTGGTACAGCCGCGACCCGCGCACCACCGCCAAGCGCGCCGAGGCGTATCTCAAGTCGACCGGCCTTGGTGACACCGTTTACGTCGGCCCCGAAGCCGAGTTCTTCATGTTCGACGATGTGCGCTTCGAAGACGGCTATGCCGGTTCGGGCTTCGCGATCGACGATATCGAATTGCCGGGCAACACCAGCAAGGAATACGAGAACGGCAACATGGGTCACCGCCCGCGTGCCAAGGGCGGCTACTTCCCGGTCGCGCCGGTCGATTCCGCTGTCGACATCCGCGCCGAAATGGTCACCACCATGCTCGAAATGGGCCTGCCCTGCGACAAGCACCACCACGAAGTCGCCGCTGCCCAGCACGAACTGGGCCTGACCTTCGGCACGCTGGTGCAGACCGCCGACCGCATGCAGATCTACAAGTATGTCGTGCACCAGGTCGCCCATGCCTATGGCAAGACCGCGACCTTCATGCCCAAGCCGATCAAGGCCGATAACGGTTCGGGGATGCACACGCACATCTCGATCTGGAAGGAAGGCAAGCCGATGTTCGCCGGCAACGAATATGCCGGTCTTTCGGAAATGTGCCTCTATTTCATCGGCGGCGTGATCAAGCACGCCAAGGCGCTGAACGCCTTCACCAATCCGACCACCAACAGCTACAAGCGTCTGGTGCCGGGCTTCGAGGCACCGGTACTGCTGGCCTATTCGGCCCGCAACCGGTCGGCTTCGTGCCGCATTCCCTACGGCGCGGGCGACAAGGCCAAGCGCGTGGAGTTCCGCTTCCCCGATGCGATGGCCAACCCCTATCTGTGCTACTCGGCACTGCTGATGGCGGGTCTCGACGGGATCGAGAACAAGATCCACCCGGGCGAGGCGATGGACAAGAACCTCTACGATCTGCCGCCGGCCGAACTCGCCGAAGTCCCGACCGTGTGCGGTTCGCTCCGCGAGGCGCTGGACTCGCTGGCTGCCGATCACGAGTTCCTGCTCAAGGGCGACGTGTTCACCAAGGACCAGATCGAAAGCTATTGCGAACTCAAGTGGGAAGAGGTGATCCGCACCGAAACCACGCCGTGCCCGGTCGAGTTCGACATGTATTACTCGATGTAAGCCTGCTCCGACAGGGAACGGGCGGCCTTGCTGCCCGTTGCATCGGCGACAACGGAGGCCGTCCGGGCGACCGGGCGGCCTTCTTGCATCCAGCGCAGCGATTTGCGAGCGCACGGTGAGAAAGGAAGGCCATGACCGAATCGCTTTTGCTTGTCGCCGGAGGGCTGGTGCTGCTCGCAATCGGAGGCGAGCTGCTGGTGCGCGGCGCTGTCGGCATGGCGGCGCGGCTGGGCATTTCGCCGCTGCTGGCGGGGCTTACGATCGTCGGCTTCGGCACGTCCACCCCGGAACTGGCGACCAGCGTTCAGGCGGCGCTGGCCGGATCGCCGGGCATCGCGATCGGCAATGTGGTCGGATCGAACATCGCCAACATTCTGTTCATCCTCGGCCTGTCGGCGATAATCCTGCCGCTCTCGGTTAACCCGGCCTCGTTCACGCGGGATTCGGTCGCGCTCGGAGGCTCGGCGCTTCTGTGCACTGTGGCGGTGCTGACCGGGACCATCGGGCTGGCCGCAGGACTTGTCCTGCTGGCGAGCCTGGTCGGCTATGTCTGGTGGGCCTACAAGTCGGAAAGCGCCTCCCACGATGCTGAGGCGGTGCGTCACGAACATGAAGCTGAAGACCGCCCCGTGCCGCCGAATACCGGCCCGCTGGTGCTGGGCGGGATGATCCTTGCCGGGCTGGTCGCCGCGATCTTCGGCGCTGGCTGGCTGGTGGACGGGGCGGTGGTGATCGCGGGTGCGGCCGGCATCTCGGAAAGCGTGATCGGTCTCACGGTCGTCGCCGTGGGCACGTCGCTGCCCGAACTGATTGCCTGCATCGTCGCGGTGATCCGCAAGCACGAGGATGTCGCGCTCGGCAATGTGGTGGGCTCCAACATCTACAACGTGCTTGGCATCCTCGGCATCACATCGCTGATCAAGCCGATCGCCGTCCCGGCCGAAATCGCGCGCTTCGATATCTGGGTGATGCTCGGCGTAACTGCTCTGCTGCTGGTGCAGTTGCGCTCCGGCTGGCGCCTGTCGCGTATCGAAGGGGTGCTGCTGGTTGCGCTGTATGCAGGCTACACGCTGTTTCTGGCAACGCGCTGAGGCAAACGCGCAACGCTTTGTTTACATTTCGGCAAAGTCGAACAAAGCCAATTGATATAACATCTTGTGTCTCTAATGTGACGCCGTTCGGTCGGCAGTCTCGACCGATTCCCCTTATGGAGAGACCCCAGATGAGCATGTCGCTTGCTCCGCGTTTTTGCCTTCTTGCTGGCACCGGCCTTGCTGCCCTGTCGATGGCCGTCGCAGCCACCCCGGCCCACGCCGTCATTCCGAATGAAACCAAGACGCCTGCTGAAATCGTCGACAATGCCGACACGTTCCGCGGTGTCGGCGTGATCGTCACCAACCAGGTCGGCCAGGGCGGCGTCGGCATCTGCACCGCAACGCTGATCAACCCGCGCACGGTTCTGTTTGCCGCCCACTGCGTCAACACCCGCCCCGAAACCGCCTATGACGGCACAACGGTGCGCGCGGCGGTATCCTTCAACGTCAACGGCCTGCCCGGCGTGCAGAACTGGTTCGCGAATAACCGCACCAACACGGCGCTGTCGGTATTCAACGTGAACAGCATCGTCTGGGACGCCCGCTCGGTCCAGAACCCCGCCGCGCTGCGCTTCATCGAGGCGGATGTGGCGCTCGCCAGCCTCGATACCCCGGCCGCTGGCATCCCGACCTGGGCCATGCTGTTCAGCACCCTTCCCGCACCGACCACTGTCGATCCGATCGGCGGGCTCGGCTATCACGTCAACATCGTCGGTTACGGCAACACCGGCAATGCCACGCAAGGGCAGCTCGGCCTCGACTGGCGTCGTCGCGCGGCGGAGAACATGCTTGGCGGCTTCATGTCGCTTTCGGATCGCAACAGCGTGATCTTCGGTCCCGCAGGGGCCAGCTCGCTGACGCAGAACCTCTACAACATCGACTTCGATTCGCAGCGGCGTCAGGCTGTCTTCGATATCAACGCGCACCGCGACAACGCGCTGCCGAACGAAGGCACGACCGCGCAGGGCGATTCGGGCGGGCCGCTGGTGCTGACCGGTGGTGGTCGCAACCCCATCACCAACGAGAATCTGGTGATCGGTGTCCTTTCGGGCGGTTCGCGCTTCTTCGGCCCGCAGCCGTTCAGCTCGCTCGGCACGACCAGCTTCTACCAGCCGCTTTCGCTGTTCTGGCAATATGTCGTCGCGAACAACCCCTACCGCTATGTCACCGCGCGCGCGGGTGACGGCAACTGGGAGGACCCGGCCCGCTGGGAGACCACACTCGATCCGAACTATCGCGTGATCGACAGCACCGGCCGGATCGTCAACGGCTTGCCGACCACCCCCGAACTCGGACTCAACGGCACCGGCGGAGACTGGGGTTCGGTTTGCGTCGAATTAGAAGCGCCGGGCGATTTCTGCACCGACACCCGCACCGGCGTGACGACCAATACACGCCCGACGGTAGGGAATTCGGCTGGTTTCGCCGAGCTTCCGGTCACCGATGGCGGCGTCTTCGGCGCCGAAGACGCTTCGGCGCCCGGCTTTGCCACTTTCGATCTGGCTGACGGAACCGCCAGCGGCCTTGGCCTTGCCGAAGACGTGGCAATCAACGGGACCGCGATCGTTCCGGAAGATGCGCCGCAGAACGTCGCTGCAACCCTGCCTGCTCCGACGCTGGCGAACGGGCTGGTCGGCGCGACCAACTTCGTGCCGAACAACGTCAACCCGGTCGTCAGCGCCGACCCGGCGCGCCGCGTGGCCGCACGGTACTTCGACGTGACGCTCGCCAACGCCGGCACCACCACGCTCAGCAGCAATGTCACCATCGACAAGCTGACCGTGCGCGGCAGCGCCGGTCTGACGGTCGCTTCGGCCGGTTCGCTGCGGTCGCTGATCGACATCAACCAGTTCGGCGGGCGCGTGAACGTCAATGGCGGTGTCACCTCGATCGGGGATTACACGCTGTTCTCCGGGATGCTCGAGGGTACGGGGACCATCACCGCTCCGTTCGTGACCAGCATTGCCGGCGCTATCTCGCCCGGCACGATGGGCACCACCGGCACGCTGACGGTCAATGGCAACGTCGTGATGGCTTCGGGATCGAACTTCCTTGTCGACCTCGGCGCCGGCGGCGTGTCTGACCGGCTTGCGGTCAACGGCCTTGCCAATGTCGGCGGGGTGGTGAGCCTTGGCAACGGCGTGACGCAGCGCGTCAACGGCCTTGGCCAGCAATACACCATCCTCACCTCGACCGGCGGAGTGAGCGGGGCCTTCTCCGCGCGCACGATCTCTCCGATCCTCTCGCAGAGCTTCATCTACCAGCGCAACGCTGTTCTGATGGAAGTGAACGCGGCGAGCTACAACACGGTCGTCGCCAGCGGGAACACGGTGCAGGCGGCCTATGCGCAGCTCTTCGACCAGAACCGTTCGAACGCGGCGCTGGCCGGGATCTACGATCTCGATTTCGCGACCGCCGATACGATCCGCAACACCTTCAGCCTGCTCGCGCCGGTGAACGAACAGGCAGTGCGTTCGCTGGCCGCGCAGTCGGTGAACATGCTCCAGAACTTCAACGCCGCGCGCCTGCGCGAGGCTGACAAGTCGCGGGCCGGCGGCAAGATCGCGGTGACCGGTCGTCCGCTCGAAATGGCGCAGATGAGCCTCGCGCCGGGCCTTCAGCCGATGGGCGGCGGCCTGATGGGCATGGCCCAAGGTCAAGGTGAAACCGAAGTCACCGAAGCCAACCTGCCGGACAACGTCGCGATCTTTGCAGCGGGCGGTCTAGTGTTCGGCGACGTGGGCTCGCTGCCCGGTTACACTCAGGGAAGCACCGTGGCCGGCCAGCTGATCTCGAAGAACACCGAGGTCGATGGCTTCTACCTGACGAGCGGTCTCGAGTTCTATCCCGATGACAACACGATGATCGGGATTTCGGGCTACTTCAGCTCGCTCGATGCCAGCGTGCCGCTCAGTCAGCGTGTCGAAAGCGACACCTATGCCGCCTCGCTCTATGTGCGCCATGCGATCACCGATGGTCCGGTGATCGATGGCCAGATCAGCATGGGCAGCATGGGCTTCGACACCCGGCGCCAGGTGCAGTTCCTCACCGCCCCGCAGACGCTCCAGTCGAGCTCGGACGACCGGCTCGTGTCAGGGTCGCTGGGTATCTCCTATGACCTGACCAGCAGCATCGGCACGATCTCGCCCGGCATCGAGGCCCGCTATGCGAGCGTCGACCTGTCGACCGTGCGCGAAACCGGCGGCACGCTGGCGCTGCGTGCGGAGCGCGAGAGCTTCGAGAGCAAGCAGGCCCGGTTCGGCTTCGGCTACGAGAAGCAAGGCAAGACGGTGGCGATCAACGCCAACGCCCAGCTGGTCTGGGAGTTCGAGGACGGCCCGCAGCTGCTCGGCGCAAACTTCGCGCAAGGGACGGGTCCGAACGCCAACTTCGTGCTCGACACCGCCGACCACACCTGGGGCGAAGTGGGCGTGAACGCGACCTTCGGCACCGGCGCGTTGCAGATGAACCTGGCGCTCGACACCACCATCGGCCGCACCAATGCCGATGCGCAGGTGATCCGCGCCGGGGCGACCTACCGCTTCTGATCGCTGCCGCCAGGCAAAAGAAAAGGGGGCGTCCGCCAGCCGGCGGGCGCCCCCTTTTCGTATCGGGCGGTGGTGCCAGTCAGCGCGGCATCAGCATCCCCCGACGTCCGGTGGCGATGAAGCTTGCGAGAAGCCCCAGCACATAGA
>JAIEOM010000211.1 GCA_019750455.1 Sphingomonadales bacterium
CGCCAGCCATCGATGATGTCGCCGACAAGGTAAATAGTCTCGCTGTCGGTATGGTCGAGGAAGTCGATCAGCAGGTCGGCATTGCAGCCTCGCGTGCCGAGGTGGACATCGCTGATCCAGATCGTGCGATAGGAACGGCGGTTGTCGCGGCCCTCGGGCTCGGGGGTGCGCGGCGGGGTGAGCGGGAAGCTCGCGATGTTGTCGGTGATCAGGTCGGAGAGGTCGGCGCTGGTCATCGGGAATTCCTGAGTGGCTTGTCTCAGGGACCCCAATGCCAGCCAATTGTTACACGCGACTCTCAGGCCGATGGCGGTTTCGCGTCATGTTTTCAGAACCATGACACGCCCGCCTCAGTCCATCGGGACAAAGCCGGGCAGCGTCGGCACCCGCGCGAGCCACGCCTGTACATGCGGGTAATCGCCGAGCCCGAAGCCGCCTTCTTCCGCGACATGGGTATAGGCGAACAGCGCGATATCGGCGAGCGTCGGGGCGGTCCCGCAGAAGAAGGGGTGATCGACCAGATGACGGTCCATCAGCTCCAGCGCGGCACAGCCCGCCATGCGCTTGGCCATGATCTGCGCGCGCTGCGGGGCCGAGAGGTTCGCCTCCCCCACGAACCGCAGCCAGAAGCGCAGCGTGGCGACGTTGGGTTCGTGGTTGTACTGTTCGAAGAACATCCAGCGCAGCATGTCGGCCTGCGCGAAGCGGTCATCCGGGATCAGCGCCGAGCCATGGGCCAGATACCAGCAGGCGGCATTGCTTTCGGGGAGAAAGCGCGCATCGGCGCCGTCGCCGATCTGGAGCACCGGGATTCGCCCGTTGGCATTGACCTGCGCGAGGAATTCCGGCGTCCGGGTCTCGCCTTTCATGATGTCATAACTGCGGGTCGCCAACGGCAGCCCGAGCAGCGCGGCGGTCAGCCTGATCTTGTAGCAGTTTCCGCTGCGGGGGTCTTCGTGGAGGGTGAGGGCTTCGGCCACCTCAACCACCCGCCACTTCCAGCACGATCTTGCCGACATGCTCGCCCTTTTCCATCCGCGCATGGGCGGCAGCGGCTTCGGCAAGGGGGAAGCTCATGTCCATGACGGGCGCGAGATCGCCATCGCAGAACATCGGCCAGGCATTTTCGGCGATCTCGTCCGCCAGTGCCGCCTTGAACGCATCCGAGCGCGGGCGCAGGGTCGATCCGGTCAGCGTCAGACGCTTCATCATCACCAGCGCCATATTGATGTCGGCCTTGGTCCCGCCCAGAACCGCGATGGTCACATGCCGCCCGTCTTCGGCCATGCACTTGAGGTTGCGCGCGACATAATCGCCCGAGACCATGTCCAGCACCACGTTCACGCCCTTGCCTCCGGTGCGGGCCATCACTGCCTCGACGAAATCCTCCTCGCGGTAGTTGATCGCGAGGTCGGCGCCGATGCGGGTCGCCGCCGCGCATTTGGCGGCATCGCCGCAGGTCACGATGACCTCCATCCCGAACGCCTTGGCGAGCAGAATCGCGGTGGTGCCGATGCCGGAGGTGCCGCCGTGGATCAGCACGCTCTCCCCGTCACGCGCCCGACCACGCTCGAACAGGTTGTGCCACACGGTGAACAGCGTTTCCGGCAGCGCGGCGGCTTCGGAAAGCATCATGCCTTCGGGGACCGGAAGGGTGTGCTGCCAGTGCGCCGCGCAATATTCGGCATAGCCCCCGCCCGGGGTCAGGGCCGCGACATATTGCCCGATCATCTCGCGCGGGACTTCATTTCCGACCGCCACGATCTCGCCCGAGACTTCCAGTCCCAGCAGCGGCGAAGCACCCGGCGGCGCGGGGTACATCCCGGCGCGTTGCAGGCAATCGGGGCGGTTGACCCCGGCATAGGCGACCTTGATCAGCACATCATCGGGCCGGAGGCGCGGCAAGGGTGCGGTCTGGAGATGCAGCACCTCCGGCCCGCCAGGCGCATCGAACCCGATCGCCTGCATGGTCTCCGGCAATTCCGCCCCGTTGCTCACGACCATTCCTGCGCCCCCGATACCGCAAATTAACCGAATTCCGCAGGCGAATAACCGTCTCGCCGATTGACAGCAAGCCGCTTGGGGCGGATGCTGCGCCGGCAATGGAAGAACCCGATCGCCCCCGGCCTGTCGGAGACGCAGCGACCCGCCTCGCTTTCGAGGACCTTGGCCCCTACTCGCAGGCTGAACTTGGCGAGAGGATCGCGCTGCTCGAAGCGGAAATCGCAAGGGTGAAGGCGCATCGCGACAAGGCCGCCGCCCACCGCGCCGCAGCCGATGCGCTGTTCGGGAAAGGCGGTGGATGATCCGTCTGCGTGCTTCTTTCGTAATGGTAGCAAGGGATTCGCAATTCCTTCGCGCCCACCCATATATCCGGAAATCGGCTCCCCCCGCCCCTTCGCCACGGGCAACCAACCGCTGAAAAGGCCTCTCCCATGCCCAGCTTCGCCCAGAACCTCGAACGCACGCTGCACAACGCGCTCGGCAATGCATCCGAACGGCGGCACGAATATGCCACGCTCGAACACCTGCTGCTCGCGCTGATCGACGATGAGGATGCGGCCGCCGTGATGGCCGCCTGCGGGGTTGACCTGGCCGAACTGGGCGAGGTGGTGAAGCAGTATCTCGATCAGGAATATCAATCACTTAAAACGGAAGACGGCGCCGATCCGCAGCCGACAGCGGGCTTCCAGCGGGTGATCCAGCGCGCGATCCTGCACGTCCAGTCCTCGGGCAAGGACACCGTCACCGGCGCCAACGTGCTGGTCGCGCTGTTTTCCGAGCGCGATAGCTACGCGGTCTACTTCCTCCAGCAGCAGGACATGAGCCGTCTGGATGCGGTGAGCTATATCAGCCACGGCATCGGCAAGGGCGGCCGCCAGATCGAAAGCAAGACCCCGCAGGGCACCGACAAGCAGGAAGAAGCGGCGCAGACCAAGCAGGAGGGCGGCAACAAGAAGGAAACGGCGCTCGACCAGTTCACCGTCAACCTCAACGCCAAGGCGGAAAGCGGCAAGATCGATCCGCTGATCGGTCGCGGGCCGGAGGTGGACCGGACGATCCAGATCCTGTGCCGCCGTTCCAAGAACAACCCGCTCTATGTCGGCGATCCGGGCGTCGGCAAGACGGCGATTGCCGAAGGTCTGGCGCGCAAGATCGTCGAAGGGGATGTGCCCGAAGTGCTGGCCGAAGCGGTGATCTATTCGCTCGACATGGGCGCGCTGCTGGCCGGCACGCGCTATCGCGGCGATTTCGAGGAACGGCTGAAGCAGGTCGTCACCGAGCTTGAGGCGATGCCGCACGCGGTGCTGTTCATTGACGAGATCCACACCGTGATCGGCGCGGGCGCAACCAGTGGCGGGGCGATGGACGCCTCGAACCTGCTCAAGCCCGCCCTGTCTAGCGGCGCGATCCGCTGCATCGGCTCGACCACCTACAAGGAATTCCGCAACCACTTCGAAAAGGACCGCGCGCTGCTGCGCCGGTTCCAGAAGATCGACGTGAACGAGCCCACGATCGAGGACACCATCAAGATCCTCAAGGGCCTGCGCACCGCCTTCGAGGATCACCACAAGGTCAAGTACACCCCCGATGCGATCAAGACCGCGGTTGAGCTTTCGGCGCGCTACATCAATGACCGCAAGCTGCCTGACAAGGCGATCGATGTGATCGACGAGGTCGGCGCGATGCAGATGCTCGTGCCGCCCAGCCGCCGCAAGAAGACCATCACCGCGCGCGAGATCGAGCAGGTCATCGCGACGATGGCGCGCATCCCGCCCAAGTCGGTCAGCAAGGACGACAAGAAGGCGCTCGAAAACCTCGAACGCGATCTCAAGCACGTCGTCTTCGGGCAGGACGAGGCGATCACCCGCCTCGCCACCGCCATGAAGCTGAGCCGTGCGGGCCTGCGCGATCCGGACAAGCCGATCGGGAGCTTCCTGTTCTCCGGCCCCACCGGCGTCGGCAAGACCGAAGTCGCCCGCCAGCTCGCCACCATCATGGGGATCGAGCTCAAGCGGTTCGACATGTCGGAATATATGGAGCGCCACTCGGTCAGCCGCCTGATCGGCGCGCCTCCGGGCTATGTCGGCTATGATCAGGGCGGCCTGCTCACCGATGCCATCGACCAGAACCCGCATTGCGTGCTGCTGCTCGACGAGATCGAGAAGGCCCACCCGGATCTCTACAACATCCTGTTGCAGGTGATGGATAATGGCCGCCTGACCGATCACCACGGCAAGACCGTCGATTTCCGCAATGTGGTCCTGATCATGACCACCAATGCGGGCGCTTCGGACATGGCGCGGCAGGGCATCGGCTTTGGCGATGTGTCGAAGGCCGATGCGGGCGACGAGGCGGTGAAGAAGATGTTCACACCCGAATTCCGCAACCGTCTCGATGCGATCGTGCCCTTCGCCTATCTCGGCAAGAGCACCGTGGCGCGCGTGGTCGACAAGTTCATCCTCCAGCTCGAACTCCAGCTGGCCGAACAGAACGTCCACATCCAGTTCGACAGCGATGCGCGGAGCTGGCTGGCGGACAAGGGCTATGACAAGCTCTACGGCGCCCGTCCGATGGCCCGCCTGATCCAGGAAAAGATCAAGCAGCCGCTCGCGGAGGAACTGCTGTTCGGCAAGCTGGCGGACGGCGGCGAGGTCCATGTCAGCATCAAGGACGGCAAGCCCGCCTTCGAAATGACCCCGGCCGCGCCCAAGGTGAAACCGGTGAAGAAGGCGAGCGCCAAGAAGAAAACCGCCAAGAAGCCCGAAACCGAGACCGACGAGGGCTGATCTTTCAAGATGCCTCCCCGTTGCGAAGCAATGGGGAGGTGGCGCCGCGAAGCGGTGACAGAGGGGGCGTCCGCGCCCCTTATCCCCAACGGACTCGCACGTTGCAATGTGGCCTGCTTGACTCACTCTTTGCCATAAGTTGTTGTGAATGCGGCTGCGTGGCCACTTTGTCTGACCTCTGACCCTCAAGCCTCTTTTGGCGGCGAGCGGCACGAGGCCCCTCGGAGGCGGCGGGTACTTTACCCGTCTTCAGACAATGGAGGTGCAAATGCGTCGGGTTTACGTCCGAGCGTATGAGCGCTGGCGGCTCGGCCGCCGGGAGAGTGTGGTAGCTCACACTCGCCGGTGGCCTCGCCAGTACGCTTTCAACTTCTAGTCTCACGTAGAAGTGGTCACGCAGTCACCCTGTAAGCTATGCGCTGACAGCCTTCTGGCATAGTGAGAATCGCCGATCAATATAACCGAGAGTTATATTTTTGAGAGTCAAGGAAGCTATGTGGAGGAACTCCACAGATTTCCTCACATTCTACCCATTGTGACCACCGCCCCCTTCTCCTGGATCAGGCCCGAGCCGTGGGGCATCCACATCGTCCCCGCCGACGCATGGGTCGATCCCTCGCGCCCGGTGCCGCGTGCGCTTGTGACGCATGGTCATGCCGATCACGCGCGCGGCGGGCACGGGGTAACGATCGCCACCCCTGCGACGCTGGCGATCATGGAACTGCGCTACCAGACGCGCGAGGGCGCCTCTCCGGTGGACTATGGTGAAACCGTGCCAATCGGCGGCGGCGTGACGGCAACCTATCTGCCCGCAGGCCATGTCCTCGGCAGCGCGCAGATCCTGCTCGAACATGCGGGCGAGCGCGTGATCATCACCGGCGATTACAAGCGCGCGCCCGATCCGACCTGCGAGGCCTTTGCGGTCACCCCCTGCGATATCTTCATCACTGAGGCGACCTTCGGCCTGCCCGTCTTCACCCATCCGCCGATCGGGGAGGAGATCGGCAAGCTGCTGGAGGCACGCACGGAAAGCCCGGATTCCTGCATCCTCGTCGGCGCCTATGCGCTGGGCAAGGCGCAGCGGGTGATCGCGGAACTGCGCGCGGCGGAACATTCCGAAACGATCTGGCTACACGGCGCGATGGAGGCGATGTGCCGACTTTACGAGGAGCACGGCGTGGCGCTGGGCGATCTGCGCCTAGTCAGCGACGCGCCGTCAAAGGAGGCGATGCGCGGTCACATCATCCTCGCCCCGCCTTCGGCATTGAACGACCGCTGGAGCCGCCGCCTGCCCGAACCCGTCACCGCGATGGCGAGCGGGTGGATGCGGGTGCGCCAACGCGCCCGCCAGCGCGGGGTGGAGCTGCCGCTGGTCATCTCCGACCATGCCGACTGGAACGAACTCACCCGCACCATCAGGGAGGTGAACCCGGCCGAGACGTGGATTACCCATGGCCGAGAGGAAGCGCTGCTGCGCTGGTGCGAGCTCAACCAGCGCCGCGCCCGTGCGCTGGCGCTGGTGGGCTACGAGGACGAGGATGACTAGTCCCCCCGTCCCCGCAGAAACCGGCTTACTTGATCTCGGCGAGATCCGTGCTGATCTTGGTCAGCATGTCCTCGGTGATCAGCCCCTGCGAGAAGGGTGCGAGGGTCTTGAGGCTCAGCGCCTTGAACTGGTCGTAGGCGGGGTGCTGGTCAATCCCCGGCAGATACTTGTCGAGCACCGCCTTGGCGCGCGCATCGGCCACCAGAGTTTCGATCGGGCTGTCGATGGTGAAGGCGGCGGCGGGCGCGGGCGCATCCTGCGCGATCACGGCGGCAGGTGCGGTCACGGCGGCAAGGGCCAGACCAAGGGCGGCAAGCGGGACGAACTTCATGCGGCGGTATCCTTCTGGATGAACGGGCTGACACGGATGTCAGTAGGCCGCTCTAGCGCATTCATATGGCTGCGCAATGAACATCGGGCGCGCGGGTGATGGAGGAATTCGCCGCTCTGCTCGATGCGCTGGTCTATACCACCAGCCGCAACCGCAAGCTGGCGCTGATCGCCGCCTATCTGCGCGCCGCGCCCGATCCCGACCGCGGCTGGGCGCTGGCCGCGCTGACCGACGGGCTGGATTTTCCGGCCGTGAAGTCCTCGACCATCCGCAATCTGATGATGGAGCGGGTCGATCCGGTGCTCTGGGCGCTCAGCCGCGATTTCGTAGGCGACACGGCGGAAACGGCCAGCCTGCTCTGGCCCGAACCGGAGAGCGCAGAGCCGCAACCCGGCCTTTCGCTCGCCGAAGTGGTCGAGCGCCTCTCCGCCCTCACCCGCGCCACCGCTCCGCGGGAACTCCCGGTGCTGTTCGACCGGATGGATGCCAAGGGTCGCTATGCGTTGATCAAGCTCGCCACGGGCGGGATGCGCGTCGGTGTGTCGGCGCGGCTGGCGAAGACGGCCTTTGCGCAGGCCTTCGATGTGGCGGTGGAAGAGGTCGAGGAATATTGGCACGCCCTCGCCCCGCCCTATGCGGAACTGTTCGCCTGGGGCGCAGATGGCGGGCCCGCGCCCGATCTCGCCGGTGCGCCGCGATTCCGCCCCTTCATGCTCGCCCACCCGCTGGAAGAGACCGAGGTTGACCTGGCCGACTATGCCGCCGAGTGGAAGTGGGACGGCATCCGCGTGCAGCTGGTGCGCGCCGGTGGCGAGACGCGGGTCTATTCGCGCTCGGGCGACGATATCTCGGCGACCTTCCCGGAACTGCTCGATGTGCTGCCGTTCGACGCAGTGCTCGATGGCGAATTGCTGGTGCGCGGCTCTGCGCAAGGTGGCGAGGCCGGGGGCGCGGCGAGTTTCAACGCGCTTCAGCAGCGGCTCGGGCGCAAGACCGTGTCGAAGGCGATGCTGCGCGATTATCCCGCTTTCGTGCGCCTCTATGATGTGCTGCTGCTGGAAGGCCACGACTGGCGCGAGGCCCCGTGGAAGTCGCGCCGCGCGACTTTGGAAGCCCTGATGCCGCGCCTGCCTGCCAGCCACTTCGATCTCTCGGCGCTTGTCGAGGCGCCAGACTTCGCCGCTCTCGCCGCCATCCGCGATACCGCGCGCGACGAGGCGATCGAGGGGCTGATGCTCAAGCACCGCGACAGCCCCTATGTCGCGGGCCGCAAGGTTGCCCTGTGGTACAAGTGGAAGCGCGATCCGCTGCTCGTCGATTGCGTGGTGATGTATGCCCAGCGCGGGAGCGGCAAGCGGTCGAGCTTCTATTCGGATTACAGATTCGGCTGCTGGGACGGGGACCCCGATGCCGGGGCGGAGCTGCTCCCGGTCGGCAAGGCCTATTCGGGCTTCACCGACGCGGAGCTGAAGAAGCTCGACCAGTTCGTGCGGCAGAACACGCTGAACAAGTTCGGCCCGGTGCGCGAAGTGGCGCGGGCCCTGGTGTTCGAGGTCGCCTTCGACAGTGTCCACACCAGCAAGCGTCACAAGAGCGGCCTCGCCATGCGCTTCCCCCGCATCCACCGCATCCGCTGGGACAAACCCGCGCACGAGGCGGACCGGCTGGAAAACCTGCGCGCGTTGATCAAGGATTAGGACAGGCCGCGTCATTGCCGGCCGCAGGCGAAGGGGGCCTCCGGTTCGTCGCAATGATGGCGGCGCGGCGTTGATCAAGAGCTATGCCGCGCCTAAGCCCTGCTGATGCAAACCAACACGCTCCTGCTCACCACCTATGACAACATGCTGGCCTCGCTGGACGGCTGGCTCGCCAAGGCCGCCGATCATCCGGATGGCGATGCCCTGCTGGTCCGGCGACTGACCGAGGATATGTTCCCCCTCGCCCGCCAGATCCGCTTTGTCTGCAACCTGCCGGGCGAGGCGATGGCGGCGGTGGCGGGCGCCGGTTTCTCTTCGAGCGACATCGACGATGAAACGCTGTCCGCTGCCCGCGAACGCATCGCCGCGACCCGCGCGCTGATCGCTGGCTGGCACGGCACGCCCTTCGGCGCGGACGAGGCGCCGGTCGAATTCTCGCTCGCGAACGGCATGACCTTCGATCTGGATACGGTCAGCTATGTGGGCGACTGGGCGCTGCCGCAGTTCTATTTCCACCTGACGACCGCCTATGCGATCCTGCGCGCCGCGGGCGTGCCGATCGGCAAGGCGGACTATGTCGGGCACATGTTCCGCTATCTGCGCCAGCCGCCGGCGACCGCCGAGGGCTAAGCCAGCGCCGCCGCGACCGCCTCGGCATGGTGCTTCGCGTTTTCGGCATAGTGCGCGGTGCCGATGCGCATTCCGGCGATGGCGGCGTCGTTCAGGTCCTTCAGCTTCACCGCCGGGCGGCCCGCCCACAGCTCGCGCTCGCCCATCACCTTGCGCTCGGTGAGCATCGCGCCTGCGGCCAGCATCGCATCCGAACCGATCACCGCCTTGTTCATGACGATCGCGCCGAGGCCGACAAAGCCGCGGTCGTGGATCGTGCAGCCGTGGACCATCGCCATATGGCCGATCAGCACATCATCGCCGATCACCAGCGGGCATCCGTTCGGATCGCCGGGGCGCGGCGGATCACAGTGGAGCACGCTTCCGTCCTGCACATTGGTGCGCTTGCCGATGCGGATCGAAAACACGTCCGCGCGCAGCACGCAATTGTACCAGATCGACGAGCCTTCCCCGATCTCGACATCGCCGATGATCGTGCAGCCGGGCGCGATGAAGGCGCTGTCGTGGATGCGCGGGGTCTTGCCGTGGATGGGGATGATGTTGACGCCCGGTCGGTTCATCAGAGGCTCGCTTACAGGTTTTTCCAGAGGAGATGCGGCAGGATCGAGGCGTAATCGTCACGCCAGACCTCTTTAGCAGGCTTGGCGAGCGGGCGCCATTTGCCGTCCTTCGTCAGCGCGGCCAGCTGCGCCGGATCGCGCGACAGCGCCACCCAGTTCGATGAGGTGACACCCGGCTCGGTGACGCGGTCGGCGCGCAGCGCGGCGGCCAGCTTGCCCTCTTTCGCCAGCGCCGCCAGCACCGGCTCCAGATCGATGAAGCGGTTGCTGATATGCACCAGCAGCAGGCCATCAGGCGCGAGCGTGCGGAAGTATCCCTCCTGTGCCTCGGCAGTCATCAGGTGGAGCGGGATCGCGTCGGACGAGAACGCGTCGACCACCAGAATGTCGAAGTTGTCGGCCGGTAGCTTTTCCAGCTGCAACCGCGCATCGCCGATGATGGTCGGCGACTCGGGCGCGCATTTCTGCATGAAGGTGAAATCGCCGCGCGTCGAATAGTCGAGCACCGCCGGGTCGATCTCGAAGAAGGTCCAGGTCTGCCCCGGCTTCTTGTAGCACGCGAGCGTTCCCACCCCGAGGCCGACCACGCCGACACGCGCTTTGCCGCCGTACAGCTGCTCGGCCGAGGCCAGCGCCAGTCCGGCGCCCGAGGTCGTGCCGTAATAGGTTGTCGGCGCGAGCGCCTTGGCCGGGTCGCGGTGCTGCACCCCGTGAAGCGTCGTCCCGTGAACCAGCTGGCGCGTCCCGTCGATCCCGTCGCGCACGGTGTAAATGCCGAAATAGCTGCGGCTGCGTGTTCCCGCGAGGCTCGTCTGCACCTGCACCAGTGCGCCAAGCGCGGCAATCATCGCGGCACAGGCGGCCACAAAGGCCCAGCGCCGCGCGGCGAGCATCACCGCACCGCCGATCAGGATGGCAAACATCGCCATGTCGAACAGGCTCCACGCCGGGCTCGCCAGCATTTCCGAACGGATCCGCAGCGCGCCCATGAACACGGCGAAGAGCAGCAGGATCACCGCGATGCGGAAGGTCTGCGGCTTGCCGAAAGCGCGGCCCAGCAGCCCGCTCCACGCCGACAGCGGCAGCAGCGCGGCGGCGGCGAGCATCAGCAGCGGATGCTCCCACGTCCAGTCGAACACCAGCGGCGCGATCAGCGCGGTAAACAGCCCGCCCAGCACGCCGCCTGCCGACATCACCAGATAGAACTGGGTGAGGCGCGCAGGCTCGGGCCGGTCTTCGTAAAGCCGTGCGTGCAGCGTCACCGCCACGACGAACAGCAGCAACAGGCTCGCCGCGACGGCGATCAGGCTCGGGCGCGAGGAGCCGAGCATCGCCAGCGCGCCCGCGGCAACGATCACCACCGGCGCGGCAACAGTGAACCAGCCTGCCAGCTTCCGGTTTTCAGCAAAGGCGATCGAATAGGACAGCAGATACAGTCCCAGAGGGATCACCCACAGCAGCGGCATCGCGAAGATATCGGTGGTGAGATGCGTCGT
>JAIEOM010000205.1 GCA_019750455.1 Sphingomonadales bacterium
TGTCTCAATCCCAAGGGCAGCCTGCCGGGAGGATCACCCCAAGGGCAGTTCGTGGTGCAGCTGCGGACAAGGATCAACTAGAGCGCGGGCGCGCGCAGCCCATGGCGACAGCCCCGTTTCGCACTTGTCGCAAAGCCGCACCGCTCTTAACCATATCTTCCATCGCACGGTTCTAACGAGATGCGGGCGGCGCGCCGGATCGGCATTGCAGCACGGGAGGAGGACCTTTGCTTCAGTTTCTGGGTGCGCTTGCCGGAGAAACCCTGTCGCTTTCGTTCCGCCCCTCGCGCGAATACCGCGTCTGGATCGTCGAGCGTCCCGGCACCAGCCTCCCCGCACCGGCGCTCGCCCGGCTCAGGCAGGATTGCGAGACTGTGGTGCGTGCCTGTCTGTCGGGGCAAAGCCTCGATTACGGGCTGTTTGCAGAAGACGGCGTGGCGTGGGATCGCAGCGTCATCACCCTTGTGACCCGCATTTCCGACGGGCGGCCGGTCGCCTTCAATGCCATGCCGCAGCTTGATGTGATGCGCGGCGGGACGGCAGATCGCGTGCTGCACCTGGGGCTGGTGATGGTCGATCCGGACGAACGCAGCGGCGGGTTGTCATGGATCCTCTACGGCCTTACCTGCTTCGCGCTGTTCCTGCGGCAGGGCCTGCGCCCCTTGTGGGTGAGCAGCGTCACGCAGGTGCCTGCGGTGGTCGGCATGGTGGCGGAGACCTTCAGCGAGGTGTTCCCGGCACAAGGCGCGACTCCGCAGAGCTTCACCCACCGCCATCTCGCCCACCAGATCATGCGCTGCCACCGCCATGCCTTCGGGGTGGGGAAGGATGCGGGATATGATGCCGACCGGCAGGTCATCACCGCTGCCTATACCGGCGGATCGGACAACCTGAAGAAGACCTTCGCCGTCGCCGCCAAGCACCGCCACGCCGACTACAACGCCTATTGCGAGCGCGAGCTGGATTACGCCCGCGGCGATGATGTGCTTCAGATCGGCAAGATCGATCTGGCGGCCGGGCAGCGCTTCCTCTCCCGCAGCGTGCCGCGCAGCGCCCTGCCGCAGCTGGCGGTGCAGGCTATGATGGTGCTGGCGGGCGCGGTGCTGGCCCCGCTGATCCAGTGGCTCGACCCGACCCGTCCCTATAACCGCCTGAGGCCCCGCCCATGACCGCCTTCAGCTACGCCGAAATGACCACCCGCAATCGCGGTTTCGTGACCGAGGCCGAACAGGCACGCCTGCGCGAGGCCTGCGTCTTCATTCCCGGTGTCGGCGGCATGGGCGGCGCGGCCTTCATGGCGCTGCTGCGTGCGGGCGTGGGCCGCTTCATCATCGCCGATCTTGACGGATTCGAGGTGTCGAACCTCAACCGCCAGCTGTTCGCCCGCGCCGATACCATCGGCCAGCACAAGGCGGAGGCGGCGGCGCGGTTGGCGCTGGAAATCAATCCCGAAGTCAGGGTCGAGGTGCTGGGCCGGGAATGGACCGAGCGGCTGACGGAGATCCTCCCGCGTGTCGCGGTGGCGATCAACGGCACCGATGATGCCGCGGCAGGCGCGGAATATTACCGGCAGTGCCGCAAGCACGGGCGCACGCTGATCGATGCCTATGCCTCGCCCCTGCCCTCGGTCACGGTGGTGCGCCCGCAGGACCCGCGCCTGGAAGAGCGGCTCGGCTATCCGACCATCGGCGTGCCGTGGCAGTCCATCACGAAAGAGATGGGCGTGGAATGCCTGATGAAGGAGATCGAGTATGTGCTCGTTCACTCGTCCAGCCACAAATATGTCGATCTCGACGTCGCGGGCGAGGTGGCGGCGGGCAAGCGGTCGCGCTTCAGCTTTTCGACGATGGTGACGATGGCCGGCACGCTGATGGCGGAAGAGGCGATCCGGGTAATCCTCGGTCGGGCCGGCGGCACCGATTACCGCGGCTATTTCTTCAACGCCCACGCCCAGCGCGTCGAACGACCGCTTGCCGCCCCGCTGGCCTTTGCCAAGCGCGCGCTGGTGCGGCGGTTCATGGCGAAGCTGCTCGCCGAATGACCGCAATCGGCGCCCTGCTGACAGCCATCGGGCTACTGGCGGCGCTGGTGGCCCGCGCAGGCGTGGCCAAGGCCGCGCGGGGCGGCGGCGTTGCGGGGCATCTCGCGCGGCTGCTGACCCTGATCGGGCTGCTGCTGGCCTTGCGTCTGGCGGGGCTTGCGCTTCCGTCGCCCGTGGTCGTGGCGATGACGATGGTGGTCGCCGCCTGGCTTCCGCTGGTTACCCTGCGCCTTGCCGAGGAACTGGTGCGCCGCCATGCCTCGCGCTGGCTGAAGCTGCTGGCATTGGCGGGCGCGGGGGCTTTCTCGCTGTTGGCGGTGACGTTCGGACTGGTGTGGACCGGCCCCGCGCTGATGGCACTTGGCACATTCCAGGCGGCGGTGGTGGTGGCGATCCTGCTCCACCTGCTGGCCCACCGCAGTTCGGTGTCGCTGGCAGAAAGGCGCGCGGCGGACATGCTGGCGCTCGCATTTGCCCTCGCGCTGCCGCTGCTGGCGACCGACTTCGCATGGGCGTTCCCCGACCTGCCGTTTCGCGGGGGGCCGTTCGCCGCGCTGGTCTTCGTGCTCGCCTGTTCGCGGCTAGCAGGGATGGCGAGCCGTCCGCTGCGGCTGCTGGGCGACCTCGCGCTGGTGGCCAGCGCGGGCGGGCTGACAGCGCTGGCCGTCCAGCTTGCCGGCGCGCCCGTCGCGCTTGCTCCCGCGCTGGCGGCCACGGCCAGCGCGGCGGCGGCGCTGGTGCTCCTCGCGGATCGTTTTGCCGGCGCGGCTGCGCGGGACGAGGGCCTGCTGCTGCCCATCGCCCGCGCCGCGCCCGATGAAGCCGCGGTCCTCGCCGCGCACCCGCTGCTCGCCAATGCCGTGCCCGTCACCGCGGAAGCACTGGCCGATCTCCCCGGCGAGTTGGTGACCGCGCTCGCAGCCAAACCGGTGGTGACCGCCGCGCGCGATCCTGACAGCGAGACGTTGACCGGTGCGGCGCGCGAATTGCTGGCCCGCTACGGCGCCAGCCACCTGCTGCGCCTTGCCCCCGCAGCCGCCCCCCGTTTCCTCGCGATTTCGGGCGGGGCGCTGGACGAGGAACGGCTGACGCGGGAACTCACCATCGTTGCCCGGCTGCTGGAGCGTGCGCCATGACCCTGACCTTGCGCGAAGGCGACCGCCCAGCCTTCTTCGACGCGCCCTTCCACGCCTATCCGCCCGACATCGGCTATGTCTCGCCGATGCGGGGGGACATTATGCGGATGCTCGATCCGCGCAAGAACCCGCTGTGGACCTCCGGCAATCCCTTTCGTTTCTGGACCGTGCACCGCGATGGCAAGCCGGTCGGGCGGATCATCGCCCATCTGCACCGCCAGTCGAACGAACGCTGGGGCTGGAACCGCTGCCAGTTCGGCTTCTTCGACTGTGCCGATGACCCTGAAGCCGCCCGCCTGCTGCTGAGCGCTGCAGAAAACTTCGCCCGCGAACAGGGCGCATCCGAACTGGTCGGCAACTTCAACCTCACCGCCATGCAGCAATGCGGGGTGATGACCGGCGGCTTCGAACAGACCGCCTATACCGACATGATCGTCGGCCCGCCGTGGCTTCCGGGGATGCTGGAGGCGAACGGTTTTGCGAGCTTCTTCCCGATGACCACCTTCGAGATCGATCTGGCCGGAGCCGCGCCGCCGCCTGCCGCCCTCGACCCGGCGCATTTCACCTTCGCCCCGATCCGCAAATCGACCTTCCCCGAACGGATGGAGGAAGCCCGCCTGTTGCTGAACGATGGCTTCCACGACAACCCGATGTTCGTGCCGCTGACAGCGGAGGAATTCCAGTTCCAGGCGGGGGAACTCAGCGCGATCCTCGATCCGCGCCTGTCTTCGGTGGTGAAGCATGATGGGGTGCCGGTGGGCGTGATCATCGCCATTCCCGACCTGAACGGCTTTCTCAAGGCGACCCGCTCGCGCATCGGGCTGACGACGCCGTGGCACTTCCTGCGCTACCGCATGAACCGCAAACGCGCGGTGATCATCTTCTATTCCGTCGCGCGGGCGGCGCACGGGCAGGGGATCATGAGCGCGATGCTCGCCGAAACACTGGGGCGGGTGCGTGCGGCGGGTTACGAGACGGTCGGCGGCACGTGGATCGCCGACGAGAACCCGGCGAGCCTCAGGCAGGTCGAGAAGATGAACGGCCGCTGGCTCCACAAGCTGCACCTGTTCCGGAAGGACATTGCATGAGCGCTGATCCGCTCCGCCAGATCGTCGCGGCGGCGATGGCCTCGCCCAGCGTCCACAACGTCCAACCCGCGCGCTGGCGGATCGATGGAGAATCGCTGGTGCTACTGGAGGACACCGCGCGGCGGCTGACCGTGGGCGATCCGCGCGGGAATGACGCGGCGATCAGCCTCGGCGCGGCGGCAGAGGGCGCGGTGATCGCGGCCTCGGGCGCAGGGCTGGCGACGCGGATCGAGCGGCTTGATGCTTCGAATACTGGTGGCTTGTGGCCCGTGGCGCGTCTCACCTTTGTCCCGGGCGCAGCGGCCGATCCGCTGCTGGCGGTGCTGGAAACGCGGGCTTCGTGGCGCGGGGACTTACTGCCGCCAACAGCGCAGGACCGCGCGGCAGCGCAGGCCCTGGCGGGGGAGGACCGCGTCCTCATAACCGACCCAGCCGCCATTGCCCGCGCGGCCGCAGCCTACGACCGGGCCAGCTACGGCATCATGCGCGGGCCTGCTTTCCGGGCTGAACTGCGCCACTGGATGCGGCTGCGGCGCAGCCACCCCGATTGGGCGCGCGACGGTCTCAATGCCGCTGCCATGCAGCTTTCCGGGATCGAGGCGGCAGGCGCAGGGGCGGTGCTCGGCCCGCTGTTCCGCCCGCTTGCCGCAGTCTGTCTCGCCCCCGTGCTGCTTGCCGAAGCCAAGGGCTTCGCCAATGCCGCCGCCGTAGTGCTGTTCCACCGCGCGGCAGACGAAGACCCGTTCGACAGCGGCCGCGCCTTTCACCGGTTGTGGCTGGAGGTGGATGCAGCAGGGTTTGGCGGCAATGTGCTGGCCGCGCTCGCCGATGATCCTGTGGCAGCAGCAGCGGTCTGCGCGGCGCACGGCATCGGTCCCGAACGCCGGCTGGTCAGCGCTTTCCGGATCGGTCGCCGCGATGGCGCGCCCTTCCCCCGCGCACGCCTGCCACTGGCCGAGGTGCTTCTGAGCTAGAGCAGCTTCAGGAATTCGATCAGCGCCGCACGCTCCTGCGCCGTCAGCTCGCTGCCATAGGTGTGGCCGCCATTGCCAAGCCCCGGCTGGCTGGTGTCCACCCATTGCGGGACTGCGAAAGGCCGATACCCCGCAGGAAAGCGCCCCTCCCCGGTCAGTCGCAGCCCCATGCTCTGCCAATCGAGCGCGTGCCCGCCGACCATGAACCGCGCCGGGCGCAGCCGCGGATCGAGCAATGCGGCAAGACTCGGCACCGAACCATTGTGAAGATAGGGCGCCGAGGCCCAGAGGCCGGCAAGCGGCGGGGCGGCATAGCCTTCGC
Source organism: Sphingomonadales bacterium (assembly GCA_019750455.1). Taxonomy (GTDB): domain Bacteria; phylum Pseudomonadota; class Alphaproteobacteria; order Sphingomonadales; family Sphingomonadaceae; genus Erythrobacter. The sequence goes on from JAIEOM010000205.1 coordinate 5,562, forward strand.
CCGGCTTGACCGATATCGCGCCGCCGTAAGCCGACTGCCGGATCGCCCCTGCCAGCGACGCATCCATCGCCCGCGCCCGCAAACGATCGGTGCCGACATCGCCGATCCAGTCGGGGTAGGATACCAGACGCGGCGCGCCGCCGTTCCATTCGAAGCTGCCGTGGCACGATGCGCAAGCCTTGCCATAGAGCGTCGCACCCCGCGCCGCCGCAGTCTTGTCGACAGGGCCCGGGAAGGCTTGCGGGCGATAATCGGCAAGCCAGACGAAGATCGCCTCGGCCTCGGGGATATGGCGGCGCGCCGCTTCGGGTTTCACGCCCATGCTCGGCACGGTGAAGAAGCTGGTGATCGCCGCCAGCTCGCGCGGGTCGGCCCTGCCGGACGGCGCGGCATAGGCCCCGTCGGCCAGCAATCGGCTGCGGCGGTGGCGCAGGGAGAGGTCGGGGATGGAAACGAAGCCGCGGTCCCCTGCCCCTCCGCCCAGCAGCGGCGTGCCTGTCTGGAGCTTCAAGGCGGCAACGCCGTTGGTCGCCCCGGGCAGCCCATTGGGGAATGGCAGCGCCCGCGCCGCAGCCCCCAGCGCATCCAGCCGGCTCCGCGCGAGCGGCAGCACGATCCAGCGCAGCGAGGCGCGCTCCTGCCAGCCCATTTCGGGGAACAGCGTGTCGGCCATCGCCAGCAGCGCTGGATCGCCGGCATAGCGACGCAGCGCGACGAAAATTGCCTGTGTGTAGCTTTCCAGATCGAGCGACGTGTTCGGCATGCCCAGCACCGCCCGGCCAGACTGCGGTGATCCGTCGGGCGCATAGGCAACCCCCGCATGGCAGGCCGCGCAACCCAGATTGGCGACTTCGACCCGCGCTCCGCCGACTGGGGCGATGTAACCGTGGGTCATGCCCAGCGGCTTTTCGCTCAAGCTAGGGCGCATACCATCACCCAGCCCGTCGACACGGTCAGGGTAGAGAAAGCCGAACCTCCGCAGCACCCGCTGCAAGGTCGCCATGTCAGCCGGGGCAGCAGGATCGCGCGCCTGTTCATCCAGCACCAACGCCGCCGCAACCAGCTTGAAGGGCACGGCATTGGTTTCGAGCGCGGACTGCGAAATGCCGCCGAACCCGCCTCCGGCGAAGGCCGCCACGCCCTTGTCGGCAAGGGAAGCATTGGCTCCGGTCGGCGGAACCGCCGAGACTTGCCCTCCGGCTCGGCGGCCAGCCACAGGAAGCCGCCAAGCCCCGTGGCGACAGCCAATCCGGCAAGGATCAGGGTCTTGAAGCTCATGCGGCGCGGGCCGAGCAAAGGGTCAGTCGCATCCAGGGCAATAGAACCGCCCTTGCGACAAGGCGCAAGAGGCGGATCGCGCCGCCCCAAGACCCTGGTGCGGAACCAGTTGCTTAATGGCATTGGTAGTGCCAATATTCATCAGCATTGGGGGAAGCATGATGAGGCGGATTGTCACCGGGCTCCTGGCAGTTTCGGCAATAGCTCTGGCCGGGGCTTTCCTGTTCCAGAAGCAGATCGGCACGGCCATCTTCCAGCGCGCGGCGCAGGAAGCGCCGGGGCGTGACAGCCTGGCGAGCCTTGGGGACGGGCTCCACCTCGGCCTGTGCGGCACAGGCTCGCCCATGCCCAATCCTCGGCGGGCGGGTCCCTGCAATGTCATTGTTGCCGGGCAACAGGTGTTCGTGATCGACATGGGCGAGAACGGCAACCGCAACCTCAACCTGATGGGCATCAGCACCGCCGAAGTCGACGCCCTGCTGCTGACCCATTTCCATTCGGACCATATCGACGGCCTCGGCCCGCTGATGCTCTACCACTGGACCCGCGGAGCGAGCACCGCGCCCTTGCCGGTCTATGGACCGCAAGGGGTCGAACAGGTCGTGGCGGGCTTCAACGCCGCCTATGCGCTCGACCGGACATACCGGGTGGCGCATCATGGCGAGACGGTGGTGCCGCGCAGCGGCGGCGGCGCGGCGGCGCGGCCTTTCGCCATGACGGGAAGCAGCGCGGTGATCCTGCGAGGCGGGGGCCTCAAGGTGACCGCCTTCGCCGTCGATCACGATCCCGTCGCTCCGGCAGTCGGCTACCGTTTCGATTACAAGGGCCGCGCGGTCTGCATCAGCGGGGACACCGCCCAATCGGCCAATCTGGTTGCCGTGTGCAAGGGGGCGGACCTGATCGTTCACGATGCCCTCCAACCGCGCATGGTCAAGGAGATCGAGGCCGCCTTCGCCGGCAGAGGCAATGCCGGGACAGCCAAGATTTTCGCCGACATCCGGGATTACCACGCCTCGCCCGAGCAGGCGGCACAGAGCGCAAAGGAGGCAGGGGCGCGGATGCTGGTCCTGTCGCACCTCGTGCCGCCGCTGCCCTATTCCTATCTCTACCCCGCGTTCCTCGGCGATGCGCCCGCGCGGTTCGATGGCAAGATTGTGGTGGGGGAGGACGGGATGCTGTTCTCGCTGCCGCCGCAGAGCGATGCGATCAAGCGGCGCGATCTTCTTTAGTGCCCGGCGGGCCCGAAGAGTGCATCTATTGACACCATAATTGCCATAAACTAGCCAAACGGCACCGGGGATGGGGAGAATGCAGGTGAACGCGCGTCAATCGCTTTTGCTGGGTCTGGTTGCTTTCATCGCCCTTCTCATGGGCGGCAATGCGGTGCTCTGGCTGGTGGACCCCGCACGCGCGGCCGAGGCGCTGGGCATGCCCTTGCTGACCGGCCCTGCGCTGAGCAGCCAGATGGATATCGGCGCGTTCTTCTTCGCCGCCGCCAGCTTCATCGTGATGGCATTGGTCACCCGCGAACGGCCATGGTTCATCGCCGCCGCCGTGCTGGCGCTGGGCGCAGCCGTCTATCGCACCGCGGCCTTCCTGTTCCACGGAGCGCCCTTCCTTGCCGACATGGTGGGGATCGAAATCATCATGGGGACGATCCTGATCATCGCCAGCCGCGTGCTCGGGCGCAGATCAGCGGGCCGCGGCTGATCCATGCGGACATTGGGCGCCGCGCTGCTGCTTCCTGTCCTTGCGCTGGCCGTTCTGGTTGGCGCGGCCGGACCGGCAGCCACCACGGACGCCGCGCCAAACAAGCGCCCCAATGTCGTGGTCATCCTCGCCGACGATGTCGCCCTGATGGACTTCGGCGCCTATGGCGGAGAGGCGCGGACCCCCAATATCGACGCGCTCGCCGCGCGCGGTGCCCTGTTCACTCAGTATCGCGCTTCGCCCCTGTGCTCGCCCTCGCGCGCCATGTTGCTGACCGGGATCGACGCGCACAAGACGGGCGTTGCCACCATTCCCGAAGTCCTGCCTGCCGAACAGAAGGGTCGGCCCGGCTACAGCATGGCGCTGGAACGCGGCGTGCTGACCCTCGCCGACCGGCTGCGTGCAGCAGGCTATCGCACCGTCATGGCGGGCAAGTGGCACCTGGGCGAGGCTCCGGACGAAATGCCGCAGGCCCACGGCTTCGACCGCAGCTTCGCCCTCGCCGCGTCGGGCGCGGACAACTGGGACGACCGGTCCTACATGCCCTATTACAAGGACGCGCCGTGGTTCGAGAACGGGGTTGAGGCGAGCCTGCCAGAGGACTTCTATTCCTCGCGCTTCATCGTCGACACCGCGATCCGCTATCTGGCTGAAACCGATCAGGCCAAGCCGTTCTTCGCCTATCTGCCCTTTCAGGCGATCCACATTCCGGTGCAGGCCCCGCGGGAATTCGTCGAGCGCTACAAGGGCCGATACGACGCGGGCTGGGAGGCACTGCGGCGGGAGCGGCACCGAAAGGCACAGACGCTTGGCCTGATCCCGCGAGGCGCGCCGCCGGCAGCCTTGCCGCAGGAATTCCGCCCATGGACCAGCCTCCCACCAGAAACCCGCGCCCTCTATGCCGCGCGCATGGAGGTGAACGCGGCGATGCTGGAAGCGATGGACTTCCACGTCGGGCGGCTGATCGCGCACCTCAAGGCGAAGGGCCAATATGATAACACGATCTTCGTCGTCTCCTCTGACAACGGCCCGGAACCGTCGCGCGGGGACGATAGCGTCAGCCTTGCCGCCTATCACCGGCTGACCGGCTACGACATCGGGCCCGGGAACATGGGTGGCCGCGGCCATTGGGGCTTTATCGGTCCCGAATGGGCCGCCGCTGCAGCAACCCCCGGGGCGTGGTTCAAATTCTACGCGACCGAAGGCGGAATCCGCGTGCCACTGATCGTTGCGGGCCCCGGCCTCGCGCCGCAGAAGGTCACCAGCCCGGCGATGGTCACCGATATCGCCCCCACCCTGCTTGCTTGGGTCGGGGTCGACCCCGCACGGAGCTCGGGCAAAGCGATCACCGGGCGCAGTCTGCTGCCGGTGCTGTCAGGCGCGGCGGCGAGTGCCTATGGCCCGGATGAAGCCCGCGCGGTGGAAGTGTCGGGCAATTCGGCGCTGTATCTCGGCGATTACAAGATCACCCGCAGCGTGCCGCCGGTGGGGGACGGACAGTGGCGGCTTTACAACCTCGCTCGCGATCCCGGCGAGACGACCGATCTCAGCGCCAGCGAGCCTGCGGTCAAGGCGCGACTGCTTTCCGAATACGACGCCTATGCCAAGCGGGTGGGCGTGCTGCCCATGCCCGAAGGGTATGATTCCCAGACCCAGATCACGCGCAATATCGGCGCGCGGCTGCTGGGCAATTACCCGTGGCTTTACGGGCTGCTGGGCGGGATCGCAGTGCTGGTCGCGGTGGCCATGTGGCTGGCCCTGCGCCGCCTGCTCCGTCGTCGTGCTGCGAACACATGACGCAGACAAGGAAGGAAGAAGCGATGAGCGAGACCGTTGACGTATTCTGGTCGTTCCGCAGCCCCTATTCCCGGTTGGTGACGGCTGACCTGCTGCAATTGCGGCAGGATTACGCGGTCGAGGTGCAGCTGCGTATCGTGCTGCCGCTGGCGGTGCGCAACCCCGGGGCGCTGTTCGATCCCTCCAACCGCAAGCCGCCGATGTACATCGCTCGCGACAGCATGCGCCGCGGCGAGATGCTCGGCCGACCAGTGGTGCTGCCCGCCGATCCCGACCCCATCGTGCAGGATTTCCGCACCATGCAGGTCGCCGCGGAGCAGCCCTATATCTATCGCCTCTCCAAACTCGGGGTCGAGGCCACACGCCGCGGGCGGGGCGTGGAATTTGCAGACCGCGTCGCCGCGCTGATCTTTGGCGGCACGCGGGGGTGGGACAAGGGCGACCTGCTGGCCAATGCAGTGGCCGATGCCGGGCTGGATCTCGCCGCGCTGGATGCCGCCATTGCCGATGGCGATCACATGGCGGAAATCGAGCGCAATCAGGACGCTCTCGAGGCCGCCGGTCACTGGGGCGTGCCGACGATGGTGTTCCGCGGCGAACCGTTCTTCGGACAGGACCGGATCGACACCTTGCGCTGGCGGCTCGACAAAGCCGGACTGTCCCGCCCCGGGCACTGACCTGGAGCAGCGAGACCTCGCCCGCCTACATTTTC
>JAIEOM010000186.1 GCA_019750455.1 Sphingomonadales bacterium
CCCCTGCCCGAGGCGCTGGAGCGGATGCTGGGTGCGCGTTACGTCGCCGATATCGACACGCTGATGGCCGAGGCCGACATCCTCACCCTCCACTGCCCGCTGACTGAGGAAACGCGCCATCTGGTCGACGCACGCCGGATCGCGCTGATGAAGCCGGGCAGCAGCATCGTGAACACCGCGCGCGGCGAGCTGATCGATCAGGAGGCGCTGATCGCGGCGCTGGAAAGCGGGCACCTCGCGGGCGCAGGGCTCGACGTCTATCCCAACGAGCCGCATGTCGACCCGCGCCTGATCGCGCACCCCAATGTGATGACCCTCCCCCACATCGGCAGCGCCACGGCCGAAGGGCGCGAGGATTCGGGCCACAAGGTGATTGCCAACATCCGCATGTGGGCCGACGGACATCGCCCGCCCGATCAGGTGCTGACTGCGCTGATCTGACGAGGGTCAGCGATCGAGGAGCGCCGCCACAGTGGCCCACTCGCTTGTCAAAAAGTCATTGTTGAGCAGCCGGTTGCCCGCCTTGGCAAAGGTCGAACCGCGTTTTTCCAGCACCCGCTCGCGGACGCAGTCTTCGGGCCAGCCCTGCCATTCGCCAGCGACGCTCCACAGGTTCGCCACGAAGGCCGGTGCGACCTCGTTTCGCAGTATCTCCTCGACTTCGGCGGGAGAATAGCCGCTCTGGTCGACCACCGCGGCAATATGTCGATAGTCACCGGCTTGAAGTTCCTGATCGAGGAACAGACACGACAGCGCAGTCCAGACAGGCAGGCGGTGGGCAATCTCCGATTCGGAGAGGAACTCCACCGCCACGCCGATCAATTCCCAGTCAAAATCCGCTCGACCAGTTCGCCCACGCTCGGAGTGTAGCCGTTCGAGTAGAAGGGGTCGGTCTTGAAGTTGTAGGCCGCATGCCCCGCGAAGGCGAGGTTCTTGTCGGGATCGTCGCCGTGGGCGATGTCCTGCAAGGTCTTCTGGATGCAGAAGCTGCGCGGATCGGCGAGGCGACCGGTTGTGAAGTCGTCGTGATCCTTCCACGCCGAGAAACCGCAATGCGACAGGCAGCCCATGCAGTCCTGCTGGTCCTTGCGAATGGTGTCGCGCGCTTCGGGGGTGACGAAAACGATCGTCTCGTCGGGGGTCTTGAGCGGCTCGGTGTGCCCGGCGCGCATCCACATCTCGGCCCTGATCTTGTCTTCGGGCTTTACCCAGAAGCTGCGTGCCTTGCCATCTTCGCCAAGCTGGACCGTGCCCTCTTCCTCGCCGCGCTTGAAGAACGGGATTTGGCGCTCCGAACGATGCATCAGATCGTAAAGGAACGGGGTCTTCACCGCACTGGAATAGAAGCCCGTCGGCGAGAACTTGTGGAGCAGCACATCGCCCGGTTCGACCGTGCGGAGCATGTCCTTCCAGATCTGCGGGATCGGGCTTTCCTGCGTCAGCAACGGCCGCGTGCCGAACTGGAAAGCGATGGTGCCAAGCTCGGGATTGTCGATCCAGTCGTTCCAATCGCGCAGATACCAGACGCCGCCGGCCATCACGATCGGCACGCTGTCAGCCACGCCCTCGGCGCGCATCACGTCGCGCAGCGCCTTGACGCGGGGGTACGGGTCTTCGGGCTTGGTCGGGTCTTCGGCATTGGAGAGGCCGTTGTGGCCGCCGGCCAGCCAAGGGTCTTCATAGACGACCGCCGCCATCAGATCGGGCACCTTGTGATAGGACCGCTTCCACAGCGCCCGGAAGGCGCGGCCCGAGCTGACGATGGGCAGGTAGCAGACGTTGAAGCGCGCCGCGATCTCGGCCAGCTTGTAGGGCATCCCCGCACCGCAGGTGACGCCCGTCACCATGCCGCGGGTGTTTTCCAGCACGCCTTCGAGCACGGCCTGCGCCCCGCCCATTTCCCACAGCACGTTGATGTTGATCGCGCCCTTGCCGTTCGCGATCTCGTAGGCCTTCTTCACCTGCGTGGTCGCACCGTCGATGGCGTAGCGGATCAGTTCCTGATGGCGCTCCTCGCGGGTGCGGCCATGGTAGATCTGGGGGATGACATTGCCGTGTTCGTCATAGCTGTCGGCGTTGACGGCGCTGACGGTGCCGATCCCGCCGGCCGCAGCCCATGCGCCGGAACTGGCGTGGTTGGTTGCCGATACACCCTTGCCGCCTTCGACCAGCGGCCAAACTTCACGCCCGCCGTAGACGATCGGGCTCAATCCCTTGAACAATGAAAATCCCCTTCCACGCGAGGGTCAGGCCCCGCGCCAGTTTTACGAGTTGCTGCCATAGTGCCCCGCGCCCCGCGCCGCAACCGTGCCCGGGTCAGTCGGTCAGCCCGCGTCACATACCCTGATCGCCTGCGGATCGGCGCGCTTGGCCCCGCGTTCGAAACGGGCGAAATAGCCCTTGATGTCAGGACGCTCGATATATTCGACCAGCACGTAGCCAACCGCCTCGAACTCGCAGAACAGCACCGTGTGCGGCAGCCCGTGGCGACCCACCGGACTATCGCTTTCCACGACCACGATCTGCCCCCCCGCATTCAGCGCGGGCCACATGTTCCACAGGAAGGCGTAGGGCTCGGTCACCTCGTGGTACATGTGCACCATGAAAATCCGGTCGAAGCTGTCGGGCGGCAGTTGCGGATTATCGACATCGCCGAACTTGATCGAGATATTCTCGAGCCGCTCCTTCTCGACGCGCCGGCCGAGCCGGTCCAGCGCCTCGCGGCTGATGTCCTGGGCGAGCACCCGGCCATCGGCGCCCACACGCTCGGCGAGGCGCACGGTGTAATAGCCCTCCCCCGCACCGATATCGGCCACGGTCATGCCGGGGCGGATGTCGGCCAGGTCCATGACGACCTTGGCCTCGCCCCGCTCGTCACGATCGTCCTCGGTCGCAAACTGGTTGGAGACCACTTCCGCAATCGGCCGATCGGGCACGGGAAAATCGCGCGCGCTCTCGGGACGGTCGGATGCCGCAGGGGCCAGCCCGTCGCATCCCGCAAGCAGCAGCGCGCCGCCCAGAGCAAGGAGGTGCGAGACCCGCACCGCAGCCTTACTCCACGTCCTCGATCTCGACCTTCTCGCCCGTCACCCGCTGGGCCAGCGCCGCCGAGATGAAGGGATCGATCGCCCCGTCGAGCACCGCATCGGGCGAGGTCGAGACGACGCCGGTGCGCAGGTCCTTGACCATCTGGTAGGGCTGCAACACGTAAGACCGGATCTGGTGGCCCCACCCGATGTCGCTCTTGGCCGAGTGCTCGGCGCTCGCGGCCTCCTCGCGCGCGCGCATCTCGGCTTCATAAAGGCGCGCCTTCAGCATGTTCATCGCGATTTCGCGATTCTTGTGCTGGCTGCGGTCCTGCTGGCTTGCCACCACGATGCCGGTCGGCTGGTGGGTGATCCGCACCGCGGAATCGGTGGTGTTGACGTGCTGCCCGCCTGCGCCCGAAGCCCGGTAGGTGTCGATCTTGAGGTCGGCGGGGTTGATCTCGATCTCGAAGGAATCGTCGATCACCGGGAACACCCACACGCTTGAAAAGCTGGTGTGGCGACGCGCGGACGAATCATAGGGGCTGATGCGCACGAGGCGGTGGACGCCGCTTTCGGTCTTGGCATAGCCATAGGCGCCGTCGCCCTTGATGAGCAGCGTCGCCGACTTAATTCCGGCCTGTTCGCCAGCCTGATACTCGACCGTCTCGACCTTGAAGCCGCGCCGTTCGGCCCAGCGGCCATACATGCGGAACAGCATCTCGGCCCAATCCTGGCTTTCGGTGCCCCCTGCGCCGGCGTGGATTTCGAGATAGGTGTCGTTGCCGTCCGCCTCGCCGGACAGCAGTGCCTGCACCTTGTCGGCATCGGCGCGGTCGGCCAGCGCAGACAGTGTGGCGAGGCCATCCTCGACAATCGCGTCCTCGCCCTCGGCCTCGCCCATCTCGATGAACTCGATCGCGTCGGCCATTTCGGCGGCGATCTCGTTGACGGTGTTGACCGCAGTTTCAAGCGTCTTCTGCTCGCGGCTGATTGCTTGCGCCTGCTTGGGGTTGTCCCACAGATTCGGGTCCTGCACCCGCGCATTCAGCTCGTCGAGCCGGCGCAGCGCGCGCTCCCAGTCGAGCGACAGGCGCACCAGCGCCAGTGCCGCTTCGATCCGGTTGATATATGCCTGGGCCTCGGCCCGCATGGGTAATCCTTCTTGGCGTAAAGCGAAATGAGGCCGATGCGCTTAGCGCGGGCGGCGCGATTGTAAAGCGGCGAGGGTGCCGCCGCCAGCGCTACTTCCTGAGCGCGCGCACCGCAGCCAGCGTCTTGTCGACATGGCCGCGATAATCGGCATCCGCGTGAACAGCAACGATCCGCGCGTCCTGCGCGATGACATAGGATGTGCGGCGGGTCAGCCCCGATGCCATTGCCACGTCATAGGCGGCGCTGATCCTGGGCGAGGCAACACCCACCGGGAAGGCATCGCGGCATTCCTTGCGGCTGAAATCCTTAAGGGTCGCAATGTCATCTGCCGACATGCCGATCACGCTGGCACCGGCCGCCTTGAACCGGGGCATGGCCTGGGCAAAGGCGTTGGCTTCCAGCGTGCACCCTTGCGTGAAGGCCTTGGGGTAGAAGTAGAGCACCACCGGCCCCTTCGCCAGCGCGGCGTTCAGACTGAAGCCGAACTCCTTGCCCGCCAGAGCGGCGCGGGTGGTGAAGGCAGGGGCCTTGGCACCCCGCTCCAGCTCCGCCGATGCGGTCGTGGTGAACAAGGCAGCGAGCGAAAGCGAAGCGGCTGCGGCGAGACGGGTGAGGCTGGTGCGGATCATACTTCTCCAAACCCCCATGCCCCGCTGGCGGTTCCGAAACGAGTCAGTCAATCCCGCCCTCTTCGACGAATTCGCCTTCCTCGGGCGTGTCGACGACGGCTTCGGCAGCACTCTTTCGACCGGCGCGGATCAGCGCGAGGATCTCGTTGCGCTTGGCGGCAATGGCATCCTGCCGCGTGTAACGCTCTGGCTCGGTATCGGGCTTGAAGGCCTCCCAGATGATCGCCGACTTGGGATCATCGGTCGGCCAGCCATCGAAGACGCGCTTGCCCGAGCGACGGTCGATCCGCACCATCCGCACACCCTGCGGCGCCACGGCGGGCAGATCGGACCACTTGGGCTTGGTCTTCTCGATCAGGCTCTTGATGATCGGCGCGGCGATCGTGCCGCCATAGGCATAGCCGCCCATGTTCCGCGGCTGATCGAAACCGATATAGGCGCCCGCGATCATCGCCTGCGTGCCGCCGATGAACCACACGTCCTTGGGACCCGTGGTGGTGCCGGTCTTGCCGAACAGCGGCAGGCCAAGCGGGTTGAGAACCGTCGCTGTCCCGCGGCTCACCGCGCCGCGCAGCATGTGCATCACCTGGAAGGCGGTGCGCGCGTCCATGGCCTGCGTGCCCTTGACCCCGAAGCGCGGCATCGGCTTGCCATCCCACTTCGCCATGTTGCAGCCGCGGCACTCGCGGTTGTCCGCCCGCCACAGCACCTTGCCGTTGCGATCCTGCACATAGTCGATCAGCGTCGGCGGGTTAAGACGCCCGTGGTTGGCGAGCGCGCTGTAGGCCGCGACCATCTTCACCAGCGTTGTCTCCCCCGCCCCCAGCGCGGTCGAGGGATAGGCCGGGAACTTGCCGATGCCGAGCTTTTCGATCCCCTGCACGACGTTGTTCATGCCCGCGGTCATGCCGATCTGCACGGTCATGATGTTCTGCGACTGCTCAAGTCCGTAGCGCATCGGATGCTGCCCGCCGCTGCCGCTGCCGCGGATGCACTTCTCGCCCAGATTGGCGCCCTGATAGTAGCAGAAGCGGTTGTTATCGACCTGCGTGGAAGGGGTCATTCCGCTATCGAGCCCGGCGGCATAGACGAAGGGCTTGATGGTCGATCCCGGCTGGCGCATCGCCTGCGTGGCACGGTTGAAGTCCGACAGTCGGTTGTCGAAACCGCCCTGCATCGCCAGCACCCGCCCGCTCTGGGCTTGCTCCACCACCAGCGCGCCCTGCGCTTCGGGGATGGTGCGCACCGCATAGCCATTGCCCGAGGGGCTGGCGGCGATCACGTCACCGGCCTTGAGCGCATTGGGCAGGCCGATCAGCGGCAGTTCGGAGCCGTCGGCAAAGCCGATCCGCGCTGACTGGCCCGAACGGCTGGTGACCACGCCGACCCGCCAGTCCTTGTAACTAATCCCCAGCGGTGAGGCCTGGAGCTGGCTGGCCCAGTTGCCATCGCCCACATCGATCGTGGCGATCGGCCCCGTCCATGCCCGTCCGCCGTGATAACGCAGCAGCCCTTCGCGCAGCGCATCGCGCGCGGCGAGCTGCATGGCGGGATCAAGGCTGGTGCGAACCCAAAGCCCGCCCGCATAGACCGAATTCGGCCCGTCTTCGGCCGTCTCGCCGAAGCGGTCGATCAGTTCGCGGCGCACTTCCTCTAGGAAATAACCAGCATCGACCGAACGCTCGCGGCGCTGGGTGACAAGGCCGAGCGGCTTGGCCGCCGCCGCGCGCCGTTCGGAACCGGTGATGAACCCGTTGGCCTCCATCTGATCGAGCACGAAGTTGCGCCGTTCCAGTGCCGCCTGTTCCTGCCCCTTGCGCCCGTATCGTTCGGGGGCCTTGGGAAGAATTGCGAGGAACGCCATCTCGTGGAGTTCCAGCTGGTCGACATCCTTGTCGAAATAAGCGCGCGCGGCCGCCTGCACCCCGAAGGACCGCCGCCCGAGGGGGATTTCATTGAGGTAGAGTTCGAGGATTTCCTGCTTGGTCAGCACCTGCTCGATGCGACCGGCGAGGATCATTTCCTTGAGCTTGCGGGTGACCGAGTATTCATCACCCAGCAGCAGGTTCTTGGCGACCTGCTGTGTGATGGTCGAACCGCCCACCGCACGCTCGCCCGAGCCGAACTTGGTGGCGTAATCGAACACCGCATTGGCCGTACCGAAGAAATCGATCCCGCCGTGGCTGAAGAAGGTCTTGTCCTCGGCCGAGAGATAGGCCTCGATCAGCTGCTCGGGAAAGTCGGCATATTGCAGCTGCACCCGGCGCTCGCGGGCATAGGAATGGACGATCTCGCCATCCACGCCGCGCACCACCGTGGGAAGCGGCGTTTCATAGGTGAGCAGTGCCTCGGCCTCGGGCAGATCGCTCGCAAGCCATACAAAAAGGGCAATCCACACCGCGAGGAACAGGCCAAAGGCAATCGCCACCAGCTTGAACAGCCGGCTCTCCCGCCAGCGCGCGGCGAACCACGCAAGCGCGGCGCCGACATCGCGGTTTACGCGGTAGCGCAGGTAGCCCCAGGTCGAAAGCTGGTCGGAAGCGGGTGCAGGCTCGGTCATGGACGGGCGCCAACTAGCACGCGCAGGCTCGCCAAGGCTAGCCGCTTTACGCGCCTATTCCCCGCCACTTGCCGCATCCGCGCGGCGGGCGAAGAACACCTTGATCGCGCTGGCGAGAACGGTCGCATACCTTGCCCGGCCTTCGGGGGTGGTCAGCCGCGCTCGGTCCGTGCGATTGGTCACGAAGCCGCTTTCGAACAGCACCGAAGGCACATCTGGCGCGCGCAGCACCGCCAGCGCGGCTGCGCGGCGTGGCTGTGGCACGAAGGCGAGCGACTGCTCTCCCTCGCGAAGCACCAGACCTGCGAAGGCAACGGAATCTTCCTGCGTGCGCTGCTGCGACAGGCCGACAAGGATAGCGCTAACATTCGCGCTTGCGCCGTCGATGGTGATGCCGTTGAGGCGGTCGGCATCGTTTTCCCTCGCGGCAAAGCGTGCCGCTGCCTCGCTCGAGGCCTCGTTCGAGAGGGTGTAGATACTCGCCCCGCTGATGTCATCGTTCTGGTCGCCAGCGGAATCCGCATGGATCGAGATAAACAGGCTTGCGCCCAGCAGGCGGGCTATCTCCGGTCGGTGCGGCAGCGGCAGAATGCGGTCGTCCGATCGGGTCAGCGCGACGCGGATGCCGCCCTGACGCAGCAACTCGTCACGCAGCGCCTTGGCCAGTGCGAGCGTGATCGCCTTTTCCTCGAAGCGGCGGCCATCCGGATCGGTGCCGATTGCCCCGGGATCGCGCCCGCCGTGCCCGGCATCGATCACCACCAGCGGGCGGGAGGGATCGTCCGGCCCTTCGATGGCAGGCAGATCGATCTGCGCCGCGGTCTCTTTTTCGAACGGGAAACGCAGCACGTAATCGCGCCCCCATTCGGGGACGGGGATCAACAGCCCCGACGCCTTCGCCCCGCCCAGCAGCGCAAGCGGCACCAGCAGCACGATCAGCAGAAGCGTTCGATAACTCATTAACCATCGGCTTACGTTCTTGCGCGAAGGAAACGCAATAGAGTTGCGGGGTTTGCCCCACAGTGCTAGCGGTATTGCCAGAGAGACCGAAGAAGGTGCCAATGCGCATCCCGCCCGCCTCTCTGCACCGGGGCATTTCTTTCTCGCGACCCGGTCCAGTACAGGTTGATGCAGTGACGATACGTTTTTCCCGACAGACGAGCACGATGCGCGATCAGCGCGTTTTTGCCGTCGCGGGACAAGACGCGGCAATCATCCGCACGTTCGCCATTGCAGACACAAGCTTCGCGCCGAACGCCACCGGCCTTTACGCCGCCGGCTTTCCCCGTGCGATTTCCCCTTCCGGCATCGCTTTCGGGCTGGCCGGTTCACCACAATATGCGCGCCCCCTTCGCTCCCGCTTGCGGGACAGGCCGGGCGCATGGAGACTATTCAATGGCAACGCGCATGCTTATCGATGCGCGCCACCCGGAAGAAACCCGGGTGGCGGTTCTGCAAGGCAACCGGATTGAGGAATTCGACTTTGAATCTGCCGAACACAAGCAGATCAAGGGCAACATCTATCTCGCCAAGGTAACCCGGGTCGAACCTTCGCTTCAGGCGGCGTTCGTCGACTTTGGCGGCAATCGCCACGGGTTCCTCGCCTTCAGCGAAATCCACCCCGATTACTACCAGATCCCCAAGGCCGACCGCGACGCGCTGCTCGCCGAAGAGGCCGAGGCCGCCGAGGAAGAAGAACGCCTCCGCGCCGAAGAGGAAGACGAAGGCATTTCCCCCGGCGCCGAGTATGACGCCGAAGACGACAGCGGCGAGGCGCTGGCCGAAGACTTTGCCGAAAACGGCGTCGAGGAAGTCGACACCTCCGACAAGGACGATGTCGCCACCATCGAAGGCGGAGCTTCCGACGAGGAAGATAGCGCGGACGAGGATAACGGCGACAGCGAGGAAACCTCCGAAGACAGCGAAGGGACCGAGGAACGCCGCGGTCGCGGCCGTGGTCGCCGCCGCCAGGGCAAGGGCGAAAAGGGCGGCGACAAGGGCGGGCGCAGCCGGGCCAAGCAGGTCGACGAAGTGCGCGCCAAGCGCATGGCGCTGCGTCGCCGCTACAAGATCCAGGACGTGATCCAGCGCCGCCAGGTGCTGCTCGTCCAGGTCGTCAAGGAAGAGCGCGGCAACAAGGGCGCGGCGCTGACCACCTATCTCAGCCTCGCGGGCCGCTACACCGTGCTGATGCCCAACTCGTCGCACGGCGGCGGGATCAGCCGCAAGATCAGCTCGACCAGCGATCGCAAGCGGTTGAAGGAGATGGTCTCGGACTTGAAGCTCCCCAAGACCATGGGCCTGATCGTCCGCACCGCCGGCATGAGCCGCACCAAGCCCGAGATCAAGCGCGACTTCGATTACCTCGCCCGCGTGTGGGACGAGATCCGCGAAAACACCCTCGCCTCGGTCGCGCCCGCGCTGATCCACTCGGACAGCGACCTCATCAAGCGCGCGATCCGCGACATCTACAACAAGGAAATCGAGGAAGTCGTCGTCGAGGGCGAGGAAGGCTACAAGTCGGCCAAGGCCTTCATGAAGCTCCTCATGCCCAGCCACGCGCGGCGGGTGAAGGCCTATTCCGATCCCGTGCCGCTGTTCCAGCGCTATGGCGCCGAAGACCAGCTGCGCGCGATGTATGATCCGATGGTGCAGCTGAAATCGGGCGGCTACCTCATCATCAACCCGACCGAGGCGCTGGTCTCGATCGACATCAACTCCGGGCGTTCCACCAAGGAACACGGGATCGAGGCGACGGCGCTTCACACCAACCTCGAAGCGGCCAAGGAAATCGCCCGCCAGCTGCGTCTGCGCGACATGGCCGGCCTCGTCGTCATCGACTTCATCGACATGGAATATTCGAACAATGTTCGGAAGGTCGAGAAGGCGATGAAGGAGGCGCTGAAGAACGATCGCGCCCGCATCCAGGTGGGCCGCATCAGTTCCTTCGGCCTGATGGAAATGAGCCGCCAGCGCCTGCGCACCGGCGTGCTCGAAGCGACCACCCGCCCCTGCCCGCATTGCGATGGCACCGGCCTTGTCCGCACCGCCTCTTCGGCGGGCCTCTCTGCGCTGCGCCTGATCGAGGACGAGGCCGCCAAGGGCAAGGGCACGCAGATCCGTCTGGCGGCCAGCACCGAAGCGGCGATCTACCTCCTCAACGAAAAGCGCGCCGACCTTGTCGAGATCGAGCAACGTTACGGCGTGAGCGTCGAAGTGGTGCCCGAAGGTGAGGACGAAGGCGCGAAGATGGCCGTGTCGAGCTCCGGCCCGCGCCCGACCCATGCTCCCAAGTTCGAGCCGATCATCGATGACAGCGATGATGATCTGCCCGAGGAAGAGGACGATTACGCCGAGGAAGAGGCCGAAGAGCGCGAACCGCGTGCACCGCGGCGCGAGCGCGGCGAAGGCGATGATGACGGCGGCCGCAAAAAGAAGCGCCGGCGTCGGCGCGGCGGTCGCAACCGCAACCGCGATCGCGAGGAAGGCGAAGACGGCGAAGCCCGCGATGACAACGACGATGCCGAAGGCGAGAGCGACGGCGACACCGGAGCCGGTGACGCTGGCGAGACCGGCGCTTCGGAGGCTTCGGACGATGGCGAAGGCCGTCCCAAGAAGCGTCGCCGTCGCGGTGGTCGTGGTCGCAAGCGCCGCGATGGCAGCGATGGCGGTGAAGGCAACGAAGCGGATGCGCAGGACACCGATGCCGAGGCC